>DDKP01000076.1:0-4519 GCA_002339745.1 Firmicutes bacterium UBA2595
CCATTGTAAAAAATTACCTATTATCAGCCGGAGATATCCAGGAGGTTCTAAAAATAAATTTAAAACAATTAACTTAGGAAGGAACTGGCAGTATTCTTGTGGAATAGAAAAGAGAATCCGGGAATGAACAGGTGGTGTGGTGATGGGAAAAGTCATAGCAATTGCAAACCAGAAGGGCGGTGTTGCCAAAACTACTACTGCCGTGAACCTGGCGGCATGCATAGCTGCCCTGGGAAAAAAGGTACTGCTTATAGACATTGACCCGCAGGGAAATGCCAGCAGCGGTTTAGGAGTGGATAAGACGAATCTCTCCTATTGTATATATGATGTCCTGATTAACGGCCTGCCGATTGAAAGCGTCATACAAAAAGCTGAGATCGAAGGTCTGGATGTTGTTCCGGCCAGCATACAGCTGGCCGGCGCGGAGATAGAACTTGTAACGGCAATTTCCCGGGAGGTTAAACTTAAGAAAGCAGTGCAGGGTGTCAGAGAAAAATATGATTATGTTTTTATTGACTGCCCTCCCTCTTTGGGACTGCTGACGATTAACTCCCTCACCGCAGCGGACTCATTAATCATTCCAATTCAATGTGAATATTACGCCCTGGAAGGTTTGGGGCAACTCATGAATACCATAGAATTAATAAGAAAGCATTTGAACCCTGCAATGACAATTGAAGGTGTTCTGCTAACCATGTTTGATGCCCGGACTAACCTGGCAATACAAGTGGTTGAGGAGGTAAAGGCATATTTTAAAGACAAGGTATACAGAACTATAATACCAAGAAATATCAGGCTTAGCGAAGCTCCCAGCCACGGCAAACCAATTATACTGTACGACCCGAAATCGAGAGGAGCCGAAGTTTATCAGGAACTGGCAAAGGAAGTGACAGAAGGTGAATAAAAGAGGTTTGGGCCGGGGACTCTCTGCTCTGCTGCCTGATATGGAAAAAGAAGATAATACAAAAGAAAAAGTGGTTGAGATCCCGTTAAGGGATATTCGTACTAACAGGAGTCAGCCAAGGCAAGTCTTTGATGAGGAAAAGTTGCAGGAACTGGCCCTGTCAATTAAAGAGCACGGGGTTATTCAGCCGATTATTGTAAGAACCATAGAAAACGGACAATACGAAATTGTTGCCGGAGAACGCCGCTGGCGGGCTTGTCAATTGATTGGGGCAGAGAAAATACCCGGTATAATAAAAGACCTGTCAGAAAAGGAAACAAGAGAAATTGCCCTTATTGAGAACATCCAAAGAGAAGACCTCAACCCCATTGAGGAAGCGGAAGCCTATAGTACATTAATGGAAGAATATGGACTCACCCAGGAGGAACTTTCCAGAAGGGTTGGCAAGAGCAGGCCTTTTATCGCCAACACTGTTAGACTGTTGGCGCTGCCGGAAAAAGTAAGAAAAATGGTCAGCGAGGGACTTATATCAGCCGGTCACGCCAGGTCCCTCCTCTCTTTATCGAGCGCTAAACTGCAGGAGGAAATTGCCAGGAAAATAGTTGCCAAAGGACTCTCTGTCAGACAGGCCGAAAAAACAGTTAAAGACCTCCTCTCTGAACGGAGGAAGACCAAGAGAAACTTAAAGAAAGAAGACCCAATACTACAGGAGCTGGAAGAGAGGCTAATCACAAAACTGAGCACCAAAGTAAGGATAAAGCACGGTAACAGGGGCGGGAAAATAGAGATAGAGTACTACGGAGAGGAAGAACTGCAAAGGATTTTGGAAACACTTTTAGGAGAAACCGAACTGTAATTGTTTCACGTGAAACATTTTCCCATGTAAAGAAGGAATATTGTTTCACGTGAAACATTTTGGGGAGTTTCAAAGGAGGTTTGTGTCTTTTGCTGTCTGAGAACGACTTTAGGATGATTCAGGAAGCTCTAGCCAATCCGCCTGTTCCAAAGGAAAGAGTCAAGGAATTACTTTGTCAGGCGGAAGAACTTAAAGGATTGTCTTTTCTGGAAGCGGGGGAACTCCTAAACATCAGAGATGATGAACAACTTGAAAGTATTGTTGCCGCGGCCGGGCGGGTCAAGGAGATGATTTACGGAAAAAGAGTGGTGCTGTTTGCCCCCTTGTACCTCTCTAACGAATGCACAAACAACTGTCTTTATTGCGGGTTTAGGAAAGAAAACGCAGTTCTTTCGCGGCTAACCCTGTCTTCTGCGGAGGCTGTTGACCAGGCCCGGCTGATAGCGAGTATGGGGCATAAGCGGATACTGCTGGTCTGTGGGGAAAAGCCGGCTTTAAACGGCATTGCATATGTGGTTGAGGCTATCAGGGGAATATACGAAAATGTTGACATCAGGAGGATTAATGTAAATGTAGCGCCTCAATCAACAGAGGGATTTAAGCTTTTGAAGGAAGCGGGAATCGGAACGTACCAATTGTTCCAGGAAACTTATCACCCGGGAAAGTACTCTTATTACCATCCCTCCGGCGCCAAAGCGGATTACCGGTGGCGTATAACGGCCTTTGAAAGAGCCCTCGAAGCAGGAATTGACGACTATGGCATGGGCGTTCTATTTGGTTTGTACGATTATCGTTTCGAGGTAATGGCTTTAATAAAACATGCCCAAAAATTGGAACAACGGTGGGGTGTGGGCCCCCATACAGTTTCTGTCCCAAGGCTCAAAAAAGCGGCCGGCGCCACTGTGTATAATACAGGCTTTCTTTTAAGTGACCAACAACTGAGTCTGGTCACGGCGGTGCTCCGCCTGGCTCTCCCTTATACAGGTCTGATACTGTCTACCCGGGAACCGGGAAAGCTGCGGGACTATCTGCTGAAAATAGGCATATCTCAAATAAGCGCGGGGTCTTCTGCTGCACCAGGAGGTTACAGCGCAAAGGAAAGCGCCGGTACTCAGTTTTACCTGGAAGACAACAGGACATTGGACGAAGTTGTTCGCGATATTTGTGAGGCCGGATACCTGCCAAGTTTTTGCACTGCCTGCTACCGGCGGGAGCGAACTGGTGAACGTTTTATGGCTTTGGCCAAGGCCGGGGAGATAAAAGAACTCTGCCAGCCTAACGCCCTCCTTACGTTTAAGGAATTCCTTCTGGATTTTGCCTCCAGCCAAACTCAACAGGTGGGAGAAAAAACGATAACTAATTTTGTTGAATCAGTTGCAGCGGTCAGAGAAAAAACAAATCTGGCAAAAAAGCTGGCTGCTATAGATAAAGGAATGAGAGACGTGTATTATTAGATACCTGCTTCGAGGAGAGAAAAGGTATGGTAAATGCGGGGGAACCGTTGTATATTATATGTAAAAACCTTACCGATGTTTTCCGGGCAGAAAAGGCCCTGACCGGAGAGGGTGTTCGTGTCCGGGCTGTCCCGTCTCCGCCGAAAGAAGCCGGGCATTGTTCTACTGTACTGGAGATATCTCCTGGAGATTTGAACAAGTCTCAGGGGGTTCTTAAAAAATTTTCCATCGAAATCCGAAAAATTGTTCCTGGAAGCAATAGGTCTGTCCTGTTAAATAAACTGAAGGGCTTTCAGGTCAGCAGTTCCTTCAGTGATGCCCTGTCCCGGATTATGGAGGGGTCCCCCCCTTCCCTGCCAGATGTCCGTGTTCTCCTGGAAGCTTCAGGAGAGAACCGCCAACAACTCTGGCAGGCGGCTGACATTGTCCGCCGGGCCAGTATCGGCGATGTTGTAGATATCAGGGCGGCCCTGGAGTTTTCCAACCACTGCAGGCAAAACTGCCTGTACTGCGGCCTGCGCATAAGTAACAGGAAACTGGCCAGGTACCGGATGACTGAAGCGGAGATCATTGAACAGTCGTTGAAAATAAAAGCAATGGGCATCCGAACAATTATTTTGCAGTCCGGAGAAGATCCCTGGTTCACCACTGAAAAAATAGTCAGCATCATTAAGGGCATTAAGAATAAAACCGGCATGCGCATCACTCTAAGTTTAGGTGAACGACAGCCGGAAGAATATACCGTCTTCAAAGAAGCCGGGGCCGATAACTACCTTCTCAAAGTTGAAACTACCGATCCAGGACTCTACAGCGCCCTCCATCCTAACTTGTCTGTTGTTAACCGGATGGAACATATCAGGATAATAAAAAAGACGGGGTATATCACTGGAAGCGGCAACATTATCGGTCTGCCCGGACAGGACCTTGACAGCATAGCCAGGGATATCATCTGGTGCTGGCAGGAAGGAATCCATATGATCGGAATAGGCCCCTTTGTTCCGGCGCCGGGCACACCCCTGGAGGACTGTACGCCCGGAGCCGTGGACATTACTCTAAATACAATTGCTGTGACCAGGCTGGTCTGCACGAACTCATTTATACCTTCCACAACGGCCCTGGCTACTCTTGACAGGGAGGCGCAGATTAAAGGACTGGCCTGCGGTGCCAACACCGTGATGCTAATTATGACCCCGCCGGGTATCAGGGAAAAATATATGATCTATGGAAATAAAATGATGGTTGACCTGGAATGGGCCTTAACCATGATTGATAAGCTAGGCAGAAAAACGCCTCCGTATTTGAAGG
>DDKP01000076.1:4943-17521 GCA_002339745.1 Firmicutes bacterium UBA2595
AATGGGAGAGAAAAAGGACAACCCTTTAGACCGTCAAGGAGGAAGCACAGATGATTTACCTGGATAATGCGGCTACGACTTGGCCTAAACCTGAAGAGACAATAAAAGCCATAGAGGACTGCATTAGAAATAATGGGGCCAATCCTGGCCGGGGTGGACATACAATGTCCCTTTCGGCCGGTAGAATTGTCTTTGAAACGCGTGAGGCACTGGCCAGGCTTTTTAATGCAGGAGACCCGGCCCGTATAGTGTTCACCGGCAATGCCACCGAAGCCCTCAACCTGGCTCTGAAGGGAGTCCTCAAACCAGGAGACCATGTAATAACTAGTTCAATGGAGCATAACGCAATTGCTAGGCCTCTTCATGTTTTAAAGAAGAAGGGTGTTGACGTTACGGAATTACCCTGTTCCTCCCAGGGGTTTCTTGACCCCGGTGATGTATCCAAAGCTGTTCGCAGGAACACCAGGGCTGTCGTGGTTCTCCACGCTTCCAACGTGACCGGGACTATCATGCCGGTAAAAGAGATCGGTCAAATAACGAGGGAGAAAGGGATAATTTTTATTGTTGACGCTGCCCAGACAGCAGGCCTTTTAGATCTGGATGTTGAAAAAATGAATATTGACCTGCTGGCTTTTACCGGGCACAAGAGCCTGTATGGGCCCCAGGGCACCGGCGGGCTGTTTATCCGTGAAGGCATAGAACTTGAACCCCTGATAGAAGGGGGGACCGGCAGTAGATCAGAATCGCTGGAACAGCCGGAAGATATGCCTGACAGGTTTGAAAGCGGTACTCCCAATACTCCGGGCATAGCCGGGCTGGGCGCCGGAATCAGATTCATCATTTCCAGGGGGATTGATCAGATCAGGAGCCATAAACACAGGCTTATGGCCAGATTCCTGGACGGATTAAAGCAGATGAAAAAAATAGAAATTTACGGTCCAGGAGACCCGGCCGTACAGGTGCCGGTGATTTCCATTAATGTCAAAGAGCAGGACTCTTCTGAGATTGCGTTTATCTTGGACAAGGTTTTTCACATCGCCTGCCGGAGCGGGCTCCACTGCGCCCCGATGGCCCACAAGACAATAGGTACCCTGGACAGAGGTGCAGTCAGGTTTAGTTTTTCGATCTTCAATACTGAAGAAGACGTGGACCGCACCCTGGATGCGCTTGAACGGACTGTGGCAGAACTGCCATAGAAACAATGATACCCCCAAATCTATCAGAGCGCCAAGGAACACATCACCACTGATGCCTGCAAAACAATCGAGGTGGAAGAACTTTCATCATTTTCCCTCTTTCAGTCTGACAATGGCCGTGGCCATTGCCGCAGCCCCAAAGCCATTGTTAATATTAACAACGGCCATACCTGCCGCACACGAGTTGAGCATGCCCAAAAGGGCAGCCAAGCCGCCAAAGCTGGCGCCATAACCGATGCTGGTCGGGACTGCTATCACCGGGACATCAACCAGCCCGGTTACTACACTTGCCAGCGCGCCTTCCATTCCGGCAACCACGATAATAACGGCGGCCTGGTTAATCACCTCTTTATAATGAAAAAGCCTGTGGATACCCGCTACGCCCACATCGGCAAGCCGGGTTACTGTATTTCCCATAATTTCAGCTGATACTGCGGCTTCCTCGGCTACAGGCAGGTCGGCCGTTCCGGCTGTGATAACAAGGACAGGACTTTTATACTTCGGCTGCTGTTCCCTTTCAATGGTGATACACTGCGCCAGTTTATGGTATTCTGCCTCTGCGCAGGCCCTGTTCACTTCGGCAAAAATTTCCGGCGTAGCCCTGGTAGCCAGGATATTTTTACAGGACGGCAGCAGTTTTTTGACTATTGCCGCAACCTGTTCGGGCCTCTTGCCCTGGCAGAAAATGACTTCGGGAAAGCCGGTGCGCAGGCACCTGTGATGGTCAATCTTGGCGAAACCCAAGTCCTCGAAGGGCAGATCTTTTAGGGTGTCAAGGGCCTCCTGTATATTGAGGGAGCCTTGACTCACCCGTTCCAGTATATCTTTGAGAAATTCCTTATCCATTTAGCGTCTCCTTTGACAAAACCTCATTCATGCTTCCACTGCGAAAACCTGCCAGGTCCAGGGTGATGTAATTGAAACCCAACTCCTTTAACACTGCAGTAATCTCATGCCGCAAAAGGGGGGAAGCCGCTTTTTCAATCTGTCCCGCAGAAACCTCTATGCGGGCAATGTCTCCATGATGGCGTACACGTAGTTCTTCAAAACCAAGAGAGCGAAGAATCCGTTCGGCTTCTTCCACCTGCCGCAGTTTTACTGTGGTAATGACCTGCCCATAAGGAAATCTTGAAGAAAGGCAGGGCATGCTGGGTTTATTCCAGTTGGGAAGGCCTTGTTCCCTTGCCGCTGCCCTGATTTCTTCCTTGGTCAAGCCCGCTTCCTGAAGAGGACTCCTGATGCCCAATTCCCGTCCGGCCTTCATGCCCGGTCTGAAATCTCCGAGATCATCGGCATTGGCTCCATCCGCCACCCAGTCCAAACGGTTGATTTTTGCCAGGACCAGCAGTTTCCCGAAAAGTTCTCTTTTACAGTAATAACACCTTTCAGGAGGATTATTGACGAAATTTTGATCTTTAAGTTCCTCGGTAAATATAGACACCTGCCTGGCGTCCAGCGACCGGGCCAATTCCTGCGCGTATTCTAGTTCCTCTTGGGGGTAGGTTTCCGAGGAAGCAGTTACGGCCAGTACTTTGTCCCTTCCCAGGGTTTTAATGGCCGTGTTCAGTAGAAAGGTGCTGTCTATCCCACCAGAGAAGGCTATCAGCACAGAACCCATATCCGAAAGGATTTTCCGGAGTGTCTCAAACTTGGTCAACAACATCAATTTCTGACCTCCAGAATACATGCTATTAATGTGGTTACATTTTAATATAGGGTTAAAACGTTGTCAACTTCGCGAAAATTAAAGCTGGACGGAAAAATAACGGAAAAATATTTGTTGAAACTGAGAGGATTTTGCCCCGATTTGTGGAAATCAAAAAGACCAAAAGATTTATAGGGGGCTGTGGCCGGAAGATGGACAGTATAATAACTCTTGTTAAAACGAACAACCATGTTCTTTCCCTGACTGCATTAATAATGTCTGTAATTACTCTGTTTATACTCATGCTAAACTTCTGGCGAACGGGCAGATTAATTAAGAGATACCAAAAACTGATGCAGGGTGTAGAAGGCAGGAACCTTGAACAAATGCTCAATGCTCATATGGAGTCGGTCAACAGGTTCTTTGCCAAAACGGAGGAAGTTGAGAGCGAATATAAAGCTATAAGGAAGATGGCCGAAAATTCTATTCAGAATGTAGGCGTAGTGCGTTTTAATGCCTTTGACGACACCGGCAGCGACCTCAGTTTTGCGGTTGCATTATTAGATTATTACGGAGACGGGGCAGTTATCAGCAGCATTTATGGACGCAGCGAAAGCAGGACGTACGCAAAACCCGTAAACAGGGGCGAATCAGTTTACCACCTTTCGGCGGAGGAAGAAGAAGCCATCAGGAAGGCCCTGAGGAGAACTGTGATTAATTGAAAAGCCAGGAATATTACACCATCCTCCTGCGAAAAATAAAAAAAAACTGAGACAGGGGGATTTTAAGTGCCGCTGAAAGTTGCTGTTCAAAACGGACTGGAAGAAATAGCCGCTAATCTCAACCAGCATGGTTATGAAGTGGTGGGCATGGAGGATAACACCGGACCGGTCGATGTGATAGTTTACTCCGGTGTTTCCAATGACTTCACGGGCTTCGATACGGTTGATTACTACGGTGACGGAACAACCATGGGGGTAAACAGCCCATCGGGGATTATGCTTGTTAATGCCCACAGCCACTCGCCGGAACAGGTGGTATCCATTATTAACAGCCGTTTCTGGGCGGAGGGATAAACGTGTTTTTTCTTAACCGGAAAGATGCCGGAGAAAAGCTCAGCCGGGCTCTAATGAAATATAAGTCCGCAAACCCGGTGGTCCTGGGAATTCCCAGGGGTGGTGTTGTGGTTGCAGCAGAAGTAGCCAAGGGTCTGGGCGCTCCGCTGGATGTCATTATTCCGAGGAAAATTGGAGCTCCTCATAACCCTGAAGTGGCAATTGGGGCCGTCAGCCAGGACGGAACAGTGATAAAGGATGAAGCAATGATGCATCTTCTGGGTGTTTCCGACAGCCAGATTCAAGCCTTGGCGGAGCGTGTTTCCGGGGAGATTGCCAGAAGGGTAAATACTTACAGGAGCGGCCGGGCGGGTCTGGACCTCACAGAGAAAACAGTCATAGTGGTTGACGACGGCATTGCAACCGGCTTTACGGTTCAGGCAGCTCTAAAATCGGTCAGAAACAGAAATCCCCGCCGGCTGATACTGGCGGTACCGGTGGCGCCTGCAGATACGCTGGAGATGTTACGGAAGCAGGTTGACGAGCTGGTCTGCCTTCATTCCCCAGAGTTATTTTATGCGGTCGGCCAGTTTTACCTGGATTTTGATCAGACTTCAGACCAGGAAGTGATAGATCTGTTGGCGAAGCATGGAAAGTAGACGGGGTTGTCTCGAAAATAAGAGGCAGCCCCGCTTATCTTTCCACCCTGCTCGCTTCGCTCAGGGTCCTGCTAACTACTATTTCTTACTCTTTTTTATTCTCTTCAAAACTTCCGGTATGGCCGACGGTGGTTTTATTTGTCTCGTCCAGCACTGCCAGCGCCTCGTCAAGGCTGTCCACGTAATCCGAAAAAAAAGCTTTTTGCTGAGCCCTGGAGAAAACAGGTGCTTCCCCGGCTGTTTTTATTTTTGAGGAAAGCCCGGAGTCCTCCATCTTATCGTCCAAGGTAAAACCTCCTTTAAAAATAGGCGCCTTTATCCTTCAGAATAGATTCTGCGGTATCAATTTTATCTTCTTCGGCCACCACTGTCACCAAAAATGCCTTACCCCCCGCATCAACGTACCCTATAGGGGTATAGCCTTCTACCGATGGGTCGGCCCCAAGGAGGACGCGGCTGTCGTTGTCAACAAAGCGGTCTCTATCCGTGGAATAGAGAGTCAATCCGGTCAGGGTTTCCGCCTGTCCGGCGATAGGATTATTATAATGGTTATCAAATGTCACGCCATACCTGCTGACCCTGTCAACCTGGACCTCCGAGTAACCTGCTTCCTTCAAGGTTCTTACAGCCTCCTGTGCAGCGGTGCTGCTGGGAAAGTAGGCAAGAATTGACCGCTCGCCCGGAGAAAGTTGCATAATCCAGCCTCCCCTGTGAAAAGTTGACTTGCTCGTGGTTAGTTTGCGCAGGAGGAACAAAAAATAAGCGGCCGGTCGTTTAAGACCTGCCTAGCGCACTGTTTACATATTCATCAAAATCCGGCATAGGCCAACCCGACATTTGTTTCGATGCCTGGTGTATTGCCTCGCTGATTATTCTGGCCATTTTCATGACGGTATTCAGCCGTGTATTCTGCAGAACAAAATACTCCATAAACCCCCCTACATTGACAACTCCGGTAATATGCAGGTTGCCGACAGGCGGAAGCAGTTTATTGACCCCTGCTCCTGGTTTTAATGCTCCTTCCGCAATATTTATGCAACCCACATTATTGACATTGCCGAGGCAGGCGTCAACCGCTATCACGAAAGGGTCAGGCATTTTTTCAATTATCTTGAGATACTCAGCAAGGTTAGTGGCGTGAACGGGGTTCTCCAGAGTCCCGAGGACTTTAAAGCATTTGTGGTTCAGCTCCAGCAACCTGCTGCCAACAATCGGCCCCAGGCTATCCCCCGTTGACCTGTCTGTTCCAATACATATTATTAACCGTGGCCGGTCAGAGGTCAGGCCCAGGCTGAATAGCTTTTCTGAAAAAGCTTCGGTTAGTTTGGCCACGGCGTCGCTGTCTTCGATATGTATTTTGACAGGAGTTGAAATTTTGCTTCGAATACCGGCTAATAGGGACATTTTGGACCTCCCGGAATGTAATACTCCGAGATATTTATATGTAATTGAAAATAAAAATATACTTGTCCCATGAAAAAGGAGTTTTGGAGATAATTGTCGAAATCGTAGTTTAAATCTTGCCAACAGCCGGTAATTTATTGTTAATAAACCGGAGGAGAACATGAAACCAATAAGTCGCCGAAAGTTTCTGAAATTATGCTCTGCTTCTGCTCTTGCCATGGGTTTGTCCCAGTCATGGGCGCTTACGGTGGTCGAGGCCTTCAGGAAAGCGGCAGCAGGAGACCCACCGATTCTGTGGATCCAGGGGTCAGCGTGCAACGGGTGTTCCGGTTCATTGCTGAATACGGCCCATCCCGGAATAAGGGAACTGCTGACGGAGATAATAAACCTTTCTTTTCATCCCGGCTTTTCTTGCGAAGCCGGGAACCTTTTAACCGGACACCTGACCAGAACAGCTGCGGACCACAGAGGCAAGTTTATCCTCGTAGTCGAAGGGGCCATTCCCCGGGCCGATGACGGTATGTTCAATCTGGCAGGCGAAGATTCTTCCGGGCGGCCGGTTGCACTTATCAGCCTGCTTAAGGATTTAAGCGAAAAAGCCCGAACGGTTATAGCTGTCGGTTCCTGCGCGACATTTGGAGGGGTGGCGGCAGCCAGGCCAAATCCTGCAGACTGTGCGGGTTTAGAGACAATTATCGGGGTAAGCAAAGTGTTGAATGTTTCAGGGTGTCCCCCTCACCCTGACTGGATAGTTGGAACCCTGGCCCATCTATTGCTTTTTGGTCAGCCACCAATAGATGATTTCGGCAGGCCGAAATTATTTTACCGCGGCTTAATCCACGACAACTGCCCAAGGCGCCAGTATTTCGACAACAGTATTTTTGCCCGGCGCTTCGGGGACGAAGGCTGCCTGCTGGAACTGGGATGTAAAGGCCCTTTGACCAATGGGGATTGTCCAACCAGGCTGTGGAATGAGGCTTCTTCGTGGTGCGTCGGCGCCAACGCGCCTTGTATAGGGTGTACAGACCCCAGTTTTCCCGACCTGACCATGCCTTTTTTTAAGAGGATGCCTGAGATAAAGGGCCCCGGAATAACGGCCACTGCCGATGCTATCGGCATTGGATTGGGAGCAGCTACTGCGGTGGGTTTAACGGCGCACCTGGCAGGTAACTATCTGGCTGGTAGAATCGGTAAGAAAAAGGGCCAGGAGGATGATATATAATGCCGGAGAAACTTGTAATTCATCCTCTGAACAGGGGTACCCGGCCGGTCAGGATTGAACTGGAGACGGAGGCCGGCAGGGTCGTAAAGGCCAAAGCAGGCACTACATATTACTGGGATTTTACCAGCAGTCTTCAGGGTAAGGATCCATTGGACGCAGTGCAGCTTACCCAAAGGACCAGTGGCGCTGATTTTGTTTCTCATGCCGTGGCGGCTTGCCGTGCCCTGGAGGATATAGCCGGTATCAAACCGAGCGGGATGATGAAACTGACCAGAAACATATTGCTTTCTTTGGATATGGTTCATGGACATATAACTCATTTTTATCAGAATGTTTTGCCTGATTACATCCCTTATCCGGGGGGCGGCCCATTTCACGGCGGGGTGGGGGATTTCCGCCTTCCGGCAGATGCAGCCGGCCTGATGCTAAAAAACATGTGGAAGTCTTTTGAGATAAGACGGCTGGTTCAAAAAATGATGGCTGTTGCAGGCGGCAAGGCTCCTCATATATTCAGCGTAATTTTTGGCGCAGTTACTTATCGCTTGAATACTTCAGACATTGTCAAAATGGCGTCTGTCCTAAAAGAGATTTCTCTATTCATCAACAACGAATACTCCGATGACCTGGCAAGAATTGAAGACACATACCGGGAATATTTTCAGATAGGAGCAGGAACATCGAACTTCCTGGCAGTCGGGGAATTTCCCCAGAAAGAACAGGCGGATTTCCTGATTCCTGCTAAGGCTGCAATGGATTTTATCCCCACTGATCTGGAAAAAAATCGCATCTCGGTAGATTATTCGGGTTCCTGGTTTGAAATACAGGATGGACAGGAGAGTTCTCCGTTGACGCACACAACGCCCGTGCCGGGCAAACCGGGAGGGTACTCGTGGGTTAAAGGAGCGGTTTATGATAGCAGGCCTCACCAGGTAGGAGCGATGGCCCGCATGGTGCTGGCCGGCAATCCTGTTGTTGCGCGACTGGGAAACCGGGCGGCTTCGGTATTGGGCAGGTACCGGGCCCGCCTGGAGGAGAGCAGGATGCTGGTTAAACTGATTGCAGGCTGGCTGGAACAGCTGGACCCGGAAGAAAACCCGGCTGCTGAAGCCGCCGGCTTACCAAAAGAAGGGGAAGCTGTCGGCTTTGCTGAAGCGTCCCAAGGGTCAGTGGCCCACTATGTTTCAATTAGAAAAAGAAAAATTGAGCGTTATAATGTCCTTGATCCATTTTCGTGGAACCTGTGTCCGACTACCCGTAATGGTCTGCAGGGGCCCGTGGAACAGGCGCTGGTGGGCACGGCAGTAAGCGGGCCGGATGTCCCTGTTGAAACCCTAAGGGTTGTCCGCTCATTTTAGTGCCGCCTTTAGCTCGAATTCCAACTGACAGAGGTGATCGGGTTGGCTAGGGATTTGTATTACCACACATTACCTGCCCGTATATTACACTGGGTTAATGCCGCAAATATTGGGCTGCTTACAACGACCGGCCTGTACATCAGAGACCCTGAGACATTTCCATTCTTTGCGGGAATGGACATTGCCAGAAAAATACACTTCATCGCCATGTACCTGATAATTTACGGAATACTGATCAGGATATACTATTCATATGTAAGCCAAGACTACCGTGAACTATTGTTCCGGATTAGGGACATTAAGGGGTTCCCCGCTCTGGTGAAATACTACCTGTTTTTAAGCAAGGAACTGCCCGATTACGGCAAGTACAATCCAGGCCAGAAATTTTTATACAATCTATGGGCTGTCCTGGTCTTTTTCCAGGCGTTCACCGGTTTTGCGCTCTATTTTCCTAATGTTTCGGCAGGGTTAACCAGGATGCTTGGGGGGCCTCTGTTATTCAGACAGGTCCATTTCCTGCTGACATGGGTCTTTATTGTTACCGTGGCCTTACATATTTATCTCTCATTTCTTGGTGGCTGGACTGTAGTGAAGTCGATGATTACCGGGTATTTCCCCGAAGGTGAGCACATGCAGCCTTCCTCTGAACCAGCGGGTATCAGTGAGAAGATTTGAAAAATACCGTTTTAGACACAGGGGGTTGAAACTTGCACGAACTGGCGTTAATGGCAGGGGTCTTTGATATAGTGAAAAAATATACCGCCGAGCTACCTGATAAGAAAGTAACCAGGGTGACTCTGGTGGTTGGAGAATTGACCAATGCTGTCCCGGAAGCCCTGGAATCATCTTTTCAGGTTTACGCAAAGGGGACAAACGTCGAGGGGGCGGAGCTGATAGTCCGAAGGATACCCCTAACCGCTCTCTGCGTGGAATGCAGATGGGAAGGAAAAGTAGAAGAGTACACATTTATCTGCCCCAAGTGTTCCGGTCTGGGATTGGAAATCAAAACAGGGCGGGAACTGTATGTCGAGAGCATGGAGGTTGAATAGATTGGAGATTTCAGTAAATGAAGGAATACTTGATTTAAATGAGAGAGCTGCATCAGAAAACAGGAAACTCTTTGACAGGCACGGGCTTCTGGTTATAAACATAATGGGGTCTCCAGGAGCCGGCAAGACTACGGTGCTGGAAAAAACAATAGATGTCCTGATAGATTCAGTCAGGCTGGCCGTGATTGAAGGTGATATTTACACCAGCAAGGATGCCAGGAGAATTGAGAAACACGGTGTTCCTGTTAGGCAGATAAACACCGGAGGGGCATGTCATCTGGATGCCCGAATGATTCGAAAGGCGCTGGATGAATTTGACCTCGAGAATATCGACCTGCTGATCATAGAAAACGTGGGAAACCTGGTCTGTCCTGTGGAATTTAATCTCGGGGAGGACATCAAAGTTGCGGTGCTAAGCATAACGGAAGGGGATGATAAACCATTAAAATACCCCTTATTGTTCAAAGAGTCGGCGGCCGTGATTCTGAACAAAATCGACCTGCTTGATTTTACGGATGTTGATATGGATTCTCTGCGCAGGGACATAAGAAAAATTAATCCCGTCGTTGATATCTTTGAAGTGTCAGCCCGGTCAGGAGAGGGTATTGACGATTGGGTTCGATGGATTATAAAAAAAGTAAAGGAAAAGACAGAATAACAGGAGGGGCGCAAATGGTTTTAATAGACTTTCTTTTTTTGGGCGTACTGCTGTTTGCTGCATACAGAGGCTATAAAAAAGGGCTTTTTGCCACGCTCTCCCGGGTAGCGGGATATTTCATAGGCCTGTTTGGAACACTTTTATTGTATCGCCGGATGGCGGATTTTTTGGGTGAGCAGTTAAACCTACGGGAGAAGTTATCACCCTGGGTAGCGGAAAAACTGGCCATGCCGGCATCAACCTTTCAGACCAAAATAAACACCCTGGCGTTTGACAAAGCCGAAGAATTAATAAAATCACTGGGGCTCCCGGAGACTTTTCAGAAAATCATGCTGGGCTATATAAAAGATTTTACCGTACTTCCGTCTAAAGGTATCGAGACCCTGGGGGATGGAGTAACTTATACGATAACCACGTTTCTTATCACTGCCATCAGTTTCTTTCTCCTGTATGCGGGACTGACCCTGGTTTTCAGAATTCTTCTGCCAAAACTCTTTGGGACTGTCAGCCCAAGGCCCCTTACATTTCTCGACAAGTTGGGCGGGGCCGCACTGGGAGTTTGTGGCGGGGCGCTATCGGTGGCTGCCTTGATAATTCTCCTTTCACCCGTCGCTTCCATGGGGGTTCTCAAGGGGAACGCCAGCCCTCTGGCCAACCAAATGATGAACTCCATAGTGGTCGATATTTTCATGGAGTACTTGCAGAAAATACTTTAACCCTCGAATTTTGGACAAAATGGTTTAAGAACGAGCCAAGGATAATAAAATAATATAAAGATGCCTGTATTCCGGGAGGCGCCGATGGATAAGGAGAATAAAGAAACAAGGGAGAAATGGAAACACCTAAAAAATGAGTTGGCCTTTGAGCAGAAGTTGGTTTGGGACCAACTTTCTTCGGACGAAAAAGACCATGCCGTGAAGTTTGCCGAGGATTACAAAGAGTTTCTCAATGAAGCCAAGACTGAAAGAGAAGCAGTCCGGAAAATAACAGGGCTTGCTCAAGAACACGCATTTGTTTCACTGGAGGAATTAACTGCACGGGGAAAAAAGCTCCGCCCGGGCAACAAAGTTTACGCAGTCAACAGGGAGAAAAATGTAGCCCTGTTTGTAATTGGCAAAGAGCCTATCTGGAACGGCATAAATCTAGTGGGGTCACATGTTGATACGCCCCGTTTGGATTTAAAGCCTACGCCGCTGTATGAAAACCAGGGGATAGCGCTCTTCAAAACACATTATTACGGAGGAATTAAGAAATATCACTGGTTATCACACCCCTTGGCTCTTCATGGGGTGGTCATAAAACAAAATGGTGAAAAACTGAACATCCGGATTGGAGAAAACAGAGACGACCCGGTCTTCGTAATCACCGACCTCCTGCCGCACCTGGCCAAAGACCAGCTGCAGAAGAAGCTGGGGGAAGCCATCAGCGGTGAGGACCTTAATATCCTGGCCGGGACGTTTCCCTTGGATGACAAGAATGCAAAGGAACGTTTCAAATTGGCGGTTCTCGAACTCTTAAGACGCAAATACGGCATAAACGAAGAGGATCTGATCAGCGCCGAGCTGGAACTTGTTCCCGCCACCCCGGGGTATGACGTGGGCCTTGACCGTAGTCTGGTAGGCGCTTACGGTCAGGATGACCGGGTATGTGCATACACGTCGCTGCGCGCCGTCCTGAACTGTCACAATCCGCTGCGCACTGCGGTAGCGCTTTTTGTTGATAAAGAAGAGATCGGCAGTACGGGAAATACCGGTATGCGTTCAAGGTTTTTCGAAAACGCGGTGGCAGAAATTCTTTATCTTTCTGCAGGTGACTACAACGAGATATACTGCCGGAAAGCCCTGGCTCTTGGAAAGGCGCTATCCGCCGACGTGGTGGCTGCCATTGACCCTAACTGGGAAGGCGTTCATGATAAGCATAACGCTGCCAGGATGGGCTGCGGAGTAGTTATCACCAGGTACACCGGCGCAGGAGGCAAGTACTCCGCGAGTGAAGCAAATGCGGAGTTTGTGGCCGAAGTCCGGAGAATTTTCAATGAGAACAAAGTAGTATGGCAGACAGGAGAACTCGGAAAAGTTGACCAGGGAGGCGGGGGTACCATTGCACAGTTCCTGGCCCGCTACGGGATGGACGTTTTGGATTGCGGCCCGCCGCTGTTAAGTATGCATGCTCCTCTGGAAATTGCTCACAAGGGCGATATCTACATGTCATACAAGGCCTACGAAGCATTTCTCAAAAGTTAGAGGAAGGGAGTGTCCCACAAGGGGCCTGTTGGATACTTTCCTCCGGGCGGCAACAACCCTGATAGAGAGTTTGAGAGGCAGGTATATTCCTG
>DDKP01000075.1 GCA_002339745.1 Firmicutes bacterium UBA2595
GGCATGATGCCCCCTGTCATGATGCCCCCCGGTATGATGGCAGCGCCGCCAATGGTGATTCCTGTAATGATGCCTGTTAACCAGGGACAATCAACGGGACAGGGAAAAACGAGGCAGCAGGGCATTAATTCCGGGCCTAGTGCCAATAATAATGTGGTTGATGACAAGTCCGGTTCTAATACCTTGACGGAATCGATATCGCCTGTTTATATTCCCGGCAGCAGCCCCAATTTTTGAAAGGGCTGCTAATTTTTATTTCCCCGGTTGTCTTCCCTGTTAATGCCGGGCGCAATCTCATCCAACGAAACCTTTAAAGAATTGATCAACATGTCCATGGCCAATCCAATTGAAGACCCTATTGTTTCACCGTACTCTTTGCCCATTTCACGCCACGTTTCCTGCCGGATGCCTGAAGGCATTCCCGTATCGGGGGTGGCAGCGCCGCTGGAGGGGCTTGACTGTTTTAACGGGTTTACGACCATCTGTTCGTACACATCCAGGCCATATTGAGCCATCTGACCGATGGTCTTTCCCAATAAAGCGCCGGTGGAAGCGCCCATCTTTTCCCATAAACTTACCAAATTTTGATCTCGCGGCGGGGACTGTTCCTGCATGGTAAAACCTCCTTTTTCTTTATTGTTCGTCAACTCTGGCAAAATATGCGGTAATTAATTTAGTGAAAAAGATGTATTGAAGAAGGAATTTGGCGTTATCCGGTAGAATTTGTAAAAAACCAATCGTTTCACATACTGGTTTATATCATTCAATAGGCAAAGGTGACATTATGGGGGCATATATTGAATTTGGAGTGGGGTACGATACAGGGGCCAATTCATACGAAGCGGGAAGAAACGCGGCATTATTGGCATACAAGTCAGTAAAAAAATATGAACCCACCCTTGTTCTGGTATTCAGTTCAATAAATTATGACAACAAAGAGGTACTGAGGGGAGTCCGGGAAATTACGGCCAATACCCCTCTCGTGGGCGGGACTGCGGCGGGGAATTTTTGCCACGGTTTTCATTCCGTGGGGGTAACGGTGGCGGTCATTGCTTCACCCTACCTTACTGTCCGTCTCGGCATTGGGCGAAGCGTGGGGCGGGATTTCGGGAATGCTGTACAGGAAGCAATAGACAGCTCGGGAGCCGGGGAATATTTTGGACAGCATCGACCCCAAGAGGATAGACAGCAGCTGGATTTAGATTACGCCAAAAAGACCTTTGCCCTGGTTTTGATGCCCGGTTCGCATACCAATAACTATAATTACGATGTCATTGACCTGTTAAGAAAAAGATCGATGAACGCTTTCCCCTTGGTGGGCGGGTGCATGGGTGACTGGATGAGCCGGCAGGAAACCTTCCAGTTTTATAACGGAGAGGTAATTACCGACAGTGTATTACTGGCGGTTTTTGATACCCACCTGAAGTTTGGGGTGGCTGCTTCCCTGGACTTTACACCATCCAATCTTCAGGCTTCAATTACCAAAGTGGATGGATATGAAATTAAGGAATTTTATTACGAGCCTGCCGCAGAGTTTTATGCCAAACTGCTTAACATTAACATTGATGACCTCAGAAAGGATCCTGAAGGGTATTTCACCACAAACCCGCTTGGCATCAGTGACGAATTCGGCAATTACTCCATCATAATGGGTGTTGAAGTGACCGGTGACAATGGGATAAAATGCCTGCGCAAGCCTTACCCCAATGCGACCGTCACCATTATGGGGCCTGACAGGGAGAAGATGGAGAAATCTTTGGGGAATGTGATTGAAAAGGCTGTTTTGCGGAGCAGGATCAGCAAGCCTTCGGCCGGTATAGTCTTTTCCTCGGTTTACAGGCTGAATTTTCTGGGGCAGGAGGTAATGAAACGGGTTGCCCGTGAAATTAGGTCTAGCCTGCGCCGGAACCACTTCGACATGGAATACACAGGTTTCGTTTCATACGGAGAAGCCGGGACAACCGATGAAGGGCTATCCGTATACCTGGATTTTGCCGTTTCATGCCTTGTGTTTGCCGATGAATTAAATGAGGCCTCAGTAGTGGCATTCAAAAATAAAATGCTCTATGAGGAACTGTCAGCGACTGCCATCAGAAACCAGATCCTCTACGAAGAACTATCGGCCGTTCATGAAATGAGCAACCTGCTTAACTCTTCCCTTGATTTAAAATTCGTCATTAATAAAGCGGCGGAAATCGTGGGAAAATTCTTCCAGGCTGACGGCTGCGGGCTCTTTATCTATGATGAGCAGACTGATAATTTTAAATTGGCCGGGTTGTATGATGACAAGCCCCTGCCGAAAAGCATTGAATGGAAGAAAACCTTCCCTTACTACACCCTTCTCGAACAAAAGGCTCTTATGGTCAATGATACCGGTGAAAGTGAATATATATCACCCGAGCTTAATAATATTACCAAGGCTAAATCTGTAATTGCCGCACCCATAATTGTTAAAGGTGAAAAAATAGGGGTGGTTTCGGCTTACAGCCGACAAACCTACTTTTTTAACAACGATGACCTGGAATTCCTGCAGACCCTTTCCAATCAGATCGGTACGGCCATAGTCAATGCACGGTTGTTTGAACAGACCCAGTTGCTGGCCTGTACCGATGGTCTGACCGGGTTGTATGACCACAACTTTTTCCTGAAGGCCCTGTCACGGATGATTAAAACAGCTCAGACGAAACAACAGCGCCTATCCCTCGTTATGGTGGACCTTGATGATTTTAAGTACTGTAATGACAAGTACGGCCATACAGTGGGGGACACTATCCTCCAGGAAACCGCGGAGATACTTAAAAGCAATGTCAGAAATGATGACGTTATTGCGAGGTATGGCGGTGATGAGTTCGTCATTATCCTGGTCAACGCCGCCAAGGAGAGGGCTTACCAGATTGCGGAGCGTATCCGCCGGAAAATTTCCGGGGCTTCTTTTCAAGACCCTGAAAGCGGTACCACATTCGGAATTACGGCCTCTATCGGGATAGCCACTTTTCCTGATGACGCCGCGACTGCCAAGCACCTGATAGATAAAGCTGACAAGGCCATGTACAGGGTCAAGAGGCAGGTGAAAAACAAATCCCAGTTGTACTTTTCAAGTTTTGCCGAACTGGAAAGGGAATTTACCGCCTCGGAGAAGGCATTCTTTGACACTATCAAGGTACTGCTCCAGATTCTCGATTCCAAGGACAGGTACACGTGGGAACATTCCCGCCAGGTTGCCAGCTATGCAGTTCAGTTGGC
>DDKP01000162.1 GCA_002339745.1 Firmicutes bacterium UBA2595
GTCTTTTTCCTGAAATGCTCTACTTGGTGCAGTATCTTGTGAAGACTTTCTTTCCCGTGTACAACCAGCTCCGCATCGATTTCCGCAACCGTTTGTACCAGTTGTTGATAGCTTTTTTCCAATTCTCCGGCATAACTTTCAAACAGGTTATCAATGCCAACCCTGTCATGGCAATCAAGGTATTGGTAAAGTTTGTGCCTCAGCCCGGCGGCCCCTTCCGGGAAGTTAATCCCATAGCGCTCCATGTTTTTGGCGGTTCCCCTCTCCACAAGAGTCAAATTGCTTCTGGGGTAAATAACAGGCATCCTCTGGTTAAACAGCGGGTAGATTTCGCGGTAAAGAGCATAGTATGATATCTCGCCCGGACCGGCTACATAGGCCAGGATTGGCAGTAAAAAATCCTGGGCGACCGGGCGCAGGACCACATTTGGGCTCAAAAGTTCCGGCTTTTCCCTGGCTATAGCCGTCAGTTCCGCCAGGGACCATATTTGTTCTCTGCCTCTTACGGTATACACATCACCGGACTTTAATAACGGCAGCCTTTCGCCGTCCACATACAAAAAGACATTCACGTTATCTTCCGGCTTTTCAACCTGCGGCTCAATCCCCAGCGCCAGGACCTTGGCCATTCCTGACCTGAGTCTCTCGTTGACCAGGTCGCTTTGCCGGAGGAAATCCTCAAACATCCTGCTCCACAGTCTCCGCAAATCCCTGCTCAACGGATTAACCATCACAACCCCGTGTTGAGCAAAAAGCCAGGACATTACCGCCGCAAACCAGTCTGCCAGATTGCCGGTTTCCTGAGCCAGTTCTTTTAATTTACCAATCATTGCCCCTTTCCATTCGGACGGGTTTGTATTGGCTTCCAGCTGTTCGATCAGCCGGAAAACTGCCTCGGTGACCGGAATGTGACCGACAGAGCATTTGCCCGGGGGAGTGTAATCCAGCTTCAGGCGAATAAGCTCATGTTCTCTGTTTAGTAAATCTACATGGTCTATTTCCGCATAGTCATGGTCTTCAGCCGCAACCCAGAACACAGGGATTACATCCTGTCCGGTTTTTTCCGTGATTTCCCGGGACAGCTGAATTGCAGTTATTGTTTTATAAATGGTATAGAGAGGTCCGGTCAGGACCCCGGCCTGCTGGCCCGTAACCACTACTGTTGTTTCACGGTCTTTTAGCTTTTTCAGGTTTGCCCTGGTCTTTTCCCCGCAGTTAAGCCTCTCATTGTACTCTGTTAAAATACGGACCAGCTCGTTACGGTCCGTATGATAATCGTTCATCACTATCTCTTGTCTTTTTATGAAAGAGAAAAAATTGTAAGGATCATGCTCATAAAGATGGCTAACTTCCGGGAAACTGGTCAAGTATTTGTTTACAAGCGGGTTGGCATATTCAACAGGAACAGGAACAACTTTCAAGTCTAATTCTCCTTTGTGTCTGTATGGTGTAACCGTAAGGCCGTCCGGGGCATCCGAAGGTCAGCTCGTTACCGTAATCCTTCCGCTTCCTTCCTTGTTTACCTCTCCCACTATGACGGCATCGGTTACTCCACTGGAATGAAGTTTATCTACCAATCCAGGCCCTTTTTCCCCAGGTACGGAAATGAGCAGTCCGCCTGAAGTGATGGCATCAGCCAGGATCAGTTGTTCCGATTCATCCAGCCTGGGGTCGAAATCAACAAAAGGTTTGATATATTTCAGGTTTCCCCTGGTCCCGGCAGGCACAATCCCCATTTTCACGTAACTGCGAGCCGCCTCCAGGACCGGTACCTGAGAAGCGAATATGGTCATCGTGACACCGCTGGCCCTGGCCATCTCCAGGGCATGGCCCAACAGGCCGAAACCGGTGATGTCTGTACACCCGTTCACTCCAACCTCTAACATGGCTTCCGCAGCGTCTTTATTCAAAGCCGCCATTACCTCTGTGACCTCGGCGATTTCTTCCGGCGTGGCCAGTTCGCCCTTGATAGCCGTTGTAATAATACCGATTCCCAGAGGCTTTGTCAGAATCAGGACATCTCCGGGTTTGGCCCCGGCATTGGTTAAGACTCTGTCAGGATGTACTACCCCGGTTACGGCCAGCCCGTACTTTGGTTCATTGTCGTCAACTGAATGACCGCCCACCAGCAGCGCCCCGGCTTCTTTAATCTTGTCTGCGCCGCCTTTCAAAATTTCGGCCAGCACAGACAACTCCAGCCTTGCCGTGGGGAAACAGATTATATTCAAGGCAGTTAACGGCCTGCCGCCCATGGCATAAACATCGCTCAATGAATTGGCTGCCGCGATGCGACCATAATCATACGGGTTGTTTACCACAGGGGTGAAAAAATCCACGGTTTGGATAAGGGCTATTTGGTCATTTATCCTGTAAACCCCGGCATCGTCACAGGCATCCAGCCCAACCAGCAGGTTCGGATCAGGCTGAGCAGGGGGAAGAAGGCGCAAAACCTGCGTCAGGTCCTCCGGACCTATCTTGGCAGCTCACCCGGCCTTACAGGACAGGGAAGTCAGAGGACAGTCCTCTTTTTTTTCTGTCACCGCGCTCACCACATTTCACAGAATTTTTTCCAGGTGGCCGATTATTATCGCTGTATCCCCGTCCAGCAGAGTCCTGGGGTCCAGCAGCAGCCTGTCTTTCTGGATTCGTGCCAAAACCGGGGGTTCCATCTTCCTCAATTTCTCTTCCAGGGTATTCACAGTTATCCC
>DDKP01000013.1:0-9915 GCA_002339745.1 Firmicutes bacterium UBA2595
CCATCCACGTCAGTTGCTGGCCTGGTTCCCCGGCGGAAATCAAGCCGTCGCTGTCCATTCTGATACTGAAAAAAGTACCCGTGCGGTAATAGTGAATTATCTCCTTGAGAACCGGGTAAATTTCGCTCTTGATGAAGCCGTTGTCGCCGGTGTAGTTGATATATTTGTAGACGGCGTGGAAAAACCACAATGAAGCGTCTACCGTGTTATAAAGCGGCGCCTCTCCCTGGTCGGGAAACATGTTGGGGATAAGACCCTTTTCACAGTATCCTGCAAAGGTCCGCAGGATCTCCTTGGCTTCCCCGTACCGTTTGGTTACCAGGGTCAGTCCCGGCAGGGCAATCATTGTATCCCTTCCCCAGTCGGTAAACCATGGATAACCGGCTATAATAGTTTTCGTCCCTGTCGACTTCCTGACCACAACAAAGCTGTCAGCCGCCAGTATCAGCCTGTTGATAAACTCTTCCTGGAAACCGGCGTCCTCAATCAAGTGGGCTAACCGGCGCTCTGCTGTCACCTGCTCCAGGAAGGGATTTTTAACCGGCTTCATTCCTTCGGTTGAAGCAATTATACTGAATGACTGCCCGTTAGCCAGTTCAACTTCAAAATGTCCCGGCATAAAATGGTCCTCCCAGGGATTCAGTCCTCTCTGGTCTTCCAGCCTGTAGTATAAACCTTCAAACCAGTACCCCGGGCCGGGAATATACTGCGCTTTATCTGAATACACCATGAACTTGGGAGCGCCGGGATAGGCTTCAATTGTCACTGAATTTTTCTCCGATGAACGGTTAAAAGGCCAGTCGTTTTTTTGGGTGGTATGATGGTAGTGCCTGCAGTTCACAAGTGGAGTGACTTTTATCCTGGCAGTAGTATTGTCCCCTGTGTAAGCCGTATACCGTACAACAGTCGTGTTGGCGTTCCGGACCATAAATATTACTTTTTCCAAAATAACATCCCTTACGGCAAAAGAGTAAGTAGGATAAGGCCTCAGCTCGAAAGTCTGCAAATAGGTATATCCTGAGGGATAGATTCCTGATCCTGTATGATTGCTTCCTAACTGGTAGAATTTTCCTTCAATCTCAATTTCTTCATCCAGTTTGGCCAGCAGAAGGGTTCTTTCTCCGGGTGGGTTCAGGGCCGCAAACAGCAGCCCGTGATATTTGCTGGTGTTGGCCCCCAGGATAGTGGAAGAAGCATACCCTCCAAGGCCGTTGGTCACTACCCACTGTTTATCGGAACCTCGTTCGAAATTTCCCAGCTCGTTCCGGCTGAAAATCATAACTCATCCTCCCGTCAGGAAACCCCTTCATCGAATACCCAGGAAAACCTATTGGTTTCGGAGATTATTACAACCAGCCACAAATACATGGCATGTGACCAGACCAGGGGTATCACCCAGGCCGGTTGGCCTGTGCTGCGGTCAACCTGTTCGGGTAAAAAATCAAGGGCTGTCCGGTGTCGCAACGCCCAGCGCAGGTACTCGCCCGATTTCTTCCAGTGACCGGCTGCGGCATTGAACATGCCTAACCACAAGGTCGTCAGCACCCACGGATTACCTCCAATATATGGATCTCCGCTGTATCTGTGAAGCCCCCCGACTTTCCGGTTTGTCAGTGATTCCTCCAGATGATTGACTGTTTTCCTCATTCTTATGTCATCGGGCGTTATCACACCGAAAGGTACGGTTAATCCCAGCAGGCTGGCATCCGCCCGGTCGTCGCCATAGACCTCATAGGTTATATATCCTTTTGGCCCGATGATCTCCCTGATCTGCCCGCCCGCCCTTTTGATATTTTCAAAATCATGGTAGCTTACAGATTTCCATCTTGTGCGTATAAACCTTTGTAAATCAGGGTCCCAGAAATAATCCAATATTTTTTCCTTCAAAGAAATTGAAGCCTCCAGCCATTTAAGAGCAAGTTCGTTCTTGCCGGCAGTCTCGGCCAGATGGCCGGCTCCTTTTAAACCGGCATAAACAGCCGCAAATGAGTACGCATGCTCACCGAAACGCTCTTCCCATAGATCCCATGACATCCGGGCAAGGTCGCTCTCATCGTTAAGCCAGGCTGTCAAAAACTCCGCGGCCCTAGCCACCGTGGGCCACATTTCCTCAAGAAAGTCACTGTCACCTGTCTCCTTATAATACTGAGAGATTCCCCAAATAATGGTTCCGGTTGAGTCAATCTGTTCCCCCCAACGCGGGGCCAACTGCCCATTGGTATACTGCCTCTGGGGCCAATCCCCTGCCGGATTCTGGTTATTAGCCGCCCACCGGTAGAAATCCCGGGCATACCCCGGGTAACCCGCCTTCAGCATGGCATGGGCAACAAAAGCTCCATCCCTTCCCCAGCAGTAGGCATATCCTCCACAACGGCTGTAAGACTCGTCAAACTCCGGAGCGGCGATTATACCCCCAGTATCACGGTTCATCAGCAGTTTGCAGACCATTACCGAACGCCGGAAGACCCTCTGGATGTTCTCGCTGGCTCGGGTGGGAGCGAAGCCCTGCTTCAAATAAGTTTCCCAAAAATCCGCAGTTTCTTGCAGCAACCTGTCTATCCCGCATTTTCTAGTATAAAAAACATTTTCCAGGACCTGTTGGCGCGTACTTCCGGCAGTAATGTAAACCTGTATGCTCTTGCTCTCGCCTGGCTTAAGCACACCCAGGTTCCATGCCTGGCACCCGTCAGGAGACATAGCAAGACTTTTGCCGTCAAAATTTCCGTAAAGTGAACTTTCACTGCACCAGCCGCACTGGTAATCGGTGGGGACCTTGTTGCCGGCCACACCGAACCAGATTCCCCTCCGGTAATGTAACATTATATCGTAATCATTGTCAAAACAAGTGGTGTTATACAGGTTCCCCTCATTAATAAAAAAAGACGCGTAATAAATAAAGACTACTGGTACAGGGCTACCGGACAAGTTGGTAAGCTGGTAGCGCCGCACAACAATGTCCCTGTCGGGAACGACGAAGTCCAGGGTTGTCACCTGCAGTTCGAATCTTTTGGCCTTGGCCAAAGTCTTGAGAATATTGGTATCGTTGATATATTCCTGGGAGTAAACCCAATTTCCTTTGTCGTTAAGGCGGACAGCCTTGTCTCCGAATGCCGGGCTGAGAACTGCCGGCCAAGTCGCGTTTAGGTTTTGGGCCATGTCAATACCGGGCCAGAACAGGCGGTGCATCTCACCATTAGAGCCGAGTGTGGCCAGCATCCGTCCGTTGCCGATGACAGCAGAGATTAAAAACGGCTTGATAAGGCACCATCCTTTCCTACAGCTTGACTTTCATGGCCAGCAGGTACTCAATGAACCTGTCCAGGAAGTCCTCCCAACGGGAAGAGACAATCGATGAAGGACCTACCGGTTCAATCACGGCCTGAGTCCTTTCGGCAACATTATACGAGCCAAGCATCTGTTCCTGTTTGCCCTTGTCAGCCAGCAGGTCTATCACATTGGGGTCATAATCGGTGTCTGTACCACCTCCGAAGTTCCATCGCCCAACAGCCGTGTTCACAGGTCTGAAGTTGTCCGGCCCTGACCCGTCCTGGGAGCCCACCAGGATGTAATACCGCCATTTGTACGGGTTTCCGGGAAGCAGTGATTTAGGTACGGTTACTCTGATTGTCTTCTGATCAGGCTGCAGCCTGGCCTGCACTCCTTTGCGCCTTCCCTCGGCTCCCTCGTAATCACTGGCCCAGTATACCGAAGTCTTATTAAAACTTACAACCTTAATCAGGTATTTCCATGGGTTTCCCGGATCAAACAGAACGTTGGCCCCCTCTTTGAAAGGTTCGATCCTTCCGTTGTCAGGGTCATCAGATATGTATATCTGAATTATAGTATGGCTGAATCCCTCCGCAGCGCCCCATGGGTTGGTGACCCGGGCAAAAGCCATATCAAAATAATAGTTATTCCGTAAAGTGAAAAAAGAAACCCCCAGGAGGTCAAAATGTTCTTTTTTAGGATCAAATATAGGCTCAATGGGGTACTTGTATGTGCCCGGACCGTAATCGTCGCCTTTCGGGTCATCCATGGCAAATATCACCCGTTGCTTGTTATACCGGTCCTTGGCCGATTTCACCGTAAAAGCCAGAAATGCTAAACACATTGAGATCACTATCAGCAAAGCAACTCCAACGATAACCTTCTTGCTGGCCAATCCCATAGCCTCCTAAACTATGTAAGTAGTTGAACAGTTCACAACAGAAACTTTTCGATTGCTTCCGCGACACCGTCGTTGTTATTGGTACCGGTAATATAATCAGCCTGTCTCTTGATTTCCTCCGGGGCGTTTCCCATGGCTATGCCCATACCGGCAAACCTAATCATGTCCAAGTCGTTATAACTGTCCCCAAACGCCATGACTTGATCCCTGGAAATATTGAATTTCCCAGTCAATGCCTTCAGGGCATGTCCTTTAGTGGCATGAGGATGCATAAACTCAAGATAGTTGGGCTTGGACTTGGTAATGTACAGCCTGTCCCCCATCGCCTCATGCATTTCCGTCAGCAGTTTATCCAGCACGTCAGGAGATGCGATATAAAGAATCTTAGTGGGGTCGCGCCTCACAAACTCGAGGAGATTTCCCATAGGAACCATCTCGACCCCGGCCCGTTGGGCATAGCCTGCGCCCTCCGGGGAGATGTTGTCAACATACAGGGTATCATCGAAATAAACGTTCATATGGACCTTATTTTTGTACCCTTCAGCCAGAACGACCCTGGCCAATTCCAGGGGAACAGGCCGCTCGACAAGAACATCGCCGGATAAGGCGTTTTTTACCAATGCCCCCTGGTAGGTAACAATGGGGACTTCTATTCCCAGTTCCCTGGCAAAAGGGACAGCTGAACGGTACATCCTGCCTGTGGCTATTGTAATAAGAGCGCCAAGTTCCGCCGCTTTTTGCAAAGCATACCTGTTCCTGGGGGAAATGTTCAGTTCATCATTCAACAGCGTATCATCCAGGTCTACCGCAATCAGTTTATATTTCCCCACAGGTAATGCCTCCTAACTAATACCTGCGTCTTCCGGAGTTGTCTAATACAACTGCGCTTAAAAGACCGGAGACTATTGTAAGAATGATTGACCCAAAGAAGGCCGCCCAAAAACCGGAAATCTTGAAGCCGTCTACTGCCGAAGCTGTAATCAGAAGCATCAAGGCATTGACTACAAGGGTAAAAAGACCGAGGGTGAAGATGTTGATAGGCAAGGTAAAAAACAGGACTATGGGTCTGATGACAGCGTTGATTACCCCCAGCGCCAGGGCCGTAACCAGTGCGGCGCCAAACCCCTTCACCTCAATTCCCGGCATCAGCCACGCCGTAAACAGAAGGGCCAGGGCATTCAGTAACCAGCGTATCGCCAAACCTTTCATAGTAATCCCCCTTCTTAAATAAACCTTTTTCTATATAATACCACAAAAAATGACCGTTTCCTCTTGATGGTTTTTATTCTTCCTGCTGAAAGAATTCGTAAACAGCTTCAGCCACATCCCTGTTGATGCCAGGAAGAGCGGCAATTTGTTCAACAGTGGCATTCCTGATGGCAGCAATGGACCGGAAATGCTGAACCAAGGTCTTGCGACGCTTCGGTCCAATCCCCGGGATATCGTCCAGAATTGATTTAAGACTTTTCTTGCCCCTCAGTTTACGGTGATAAGAAACAGCGAACCTGTGGGCTTCGTCTCTTATCCTCTGGATTAACAAAAGACTTTCCGAATTCCTGGGGAGTATAATTGGGTCCGGTCTGCCTTCTCCAAACAGGTACTCGTGCTCCTTGGCCAGCCCAAAAGCAGGTATGGAGTCAAACCCAAGCTCCCTCATAACTTCCCTGGCAGCGTTCAACTGTCCTTTTCCTCCGTCAATTATAATAAGGTCAGGCATTTCGGTAAACTTGGCCCTGGCCTGGTCAAGCTTCCCTTGTTCAATGGCTTCTATCTCCTTAAGGGCTCTCCCAAACCGGCGCCTGATCACCTCCTGCATGCTGGCATAGTCATTGGGGCCCTGGACAGTCTTGATTCTAAACCGGCGATACTGGTCGTTCCGCGGTTTGCCGTCGGAAAAAACTACCATTGACCCAACAGGTTCCTTGCCCTGGATATTGGAGACATCATAACACTCAATCCTTTTCGGCAGGGCCGGCAGGTTGAGGTATTCTTTTAACCCCAGTAAAGCCCCTTCTATCTTTGCCCTGACCTGTTCCTCCCGGGCCCGGCGAACGGCTAACTCTTCTGCCGCGTTTTTGGCTGCCAACTCCATCAATTTGGCCTTTTCACCCCGCTTCGGCGCCCTTAAGCGTACCGGGCCGCCCCGTTTCCGTTCCAGCCAGGCGCTAACCACAACCGGTTCCGTCAACTGCCCGGCCAGCAGGATTTCCCGGGGGATGTACTCAACCTGCATATAATACTGCTCAACAAAGGCAGTCAGTATTTCACTGTCTTCCATCCCGGCGGATTCATCAAGAATAAAATGCTCACGCCCCATAAGTTTACCGCCCCTGACGAAAAATACAGCCAAGCAGATGAGTTCACCCAGGCGGGCCATAGCGATGACATCCTGGTCAGTCATATCCGAAGTAACGACCTTCTGTTTTTCCACTACCTTTTCAATGGACTCGATCCGGTCCCTCAATTCGGCCGCCTTTTCAAACTCCAGGTTTTCGGCAGCCTTGTGCATTCTGGCGGTCAGGTCCCTGACCAGATCCTCCTGCCGGCCCTCCAGGAAGTGGCAGACATTCCTGACAAGTTTCCGGTATTCATCAGGCTCAACATTCCCGGCACAGGGCGCTAGGCAGCGCTTAATATGATAATTAAGACAGGGCCGTTTCTGGCCCTCAATGGTCTTTTGTTTGCAGCTCCTCAGGGGAAAAATGCTTTTCAGGAGGCTGAGGGTTTCCCTCAACGCTCCCACATCGGTATACGGCCCATAATAACGGGACCCGTCCCTTACTACCTTCCTGGTTATAAACGCACGCGGGTATTGTTCGCCCAGTGTGACTTTCAAATAGGGGTAGCTCTTATCGTCCACCAGCCTGACATTATACCTCGGGCGGTGTTTTTTGATCAGGTTGCACTCAAGTATGAGAGCCTCCACTTCCGAGTCGGTCAATATATATTCCAGGTCTGCCACCTGGCTGATAAGGCTGGTCACCCTTGGGGTATGGTTTCTGGAAGCCTGGAAATAGGATCTTACCCTGTGCCTGAGGGAGACAGCCTTGCCTACATAAAGCACATCCCCGTTTTCGTTTTTCATGACATAGACCCCGGGGCTATCCGGTAACAGCTTGAGTTTTTCGGCTAACTCCATCATGCTCACGCTCCAGTACCTTCCGGAGAAAATGTCCTGTATAGGAAGCCTGTACCTTGGCCACCTCTTCGGGCGTCCCGGTCGCCACGACACTTCCGCCCAGGTCGCCTCCCTCCGGCCCCAGGTCGATAATATAATCTGCCGTTTTTATTACGTCCAGGTTGTGCTCGATGACTATTACAGTGTCCCCTGCTTCCACCAGGCGGTCCAGGACACCCAAAAGTTTATGAATATCCGCAATATGCAGGCCGGTGGTAGGTTCGTCAAGAATATAAAGGGTCTTGCCGTTGCTACGGCGGCTCAGCTCGGTAGCCAGTTTGACCCGCTGCGCTTCACCGCCCGAAAGAGTGGTGGCAGGCTGTCCCAGCCTGATATACCCGAGTCCTACATCCTGGAGAGTTTTCAATTTACGGTATGTCCGCGGGATGTTCTTAAAGAAATCGGCCGCCTCGTCCACAATCATGTCCAGGACATCCGCTATTGATTTGCCCTTGTACTTGACCTCCAGGGTTTCCCGGTTATATCTCTTCCCTTTGCATACCTCGCAGGGAACGTAAACGTCCGGCAGAAAGTGCATTTCAATCTTGATGATACCGTCGCCACGGCATGCTTCACACCGGCCGCCCTTGACATTGAAACTGAAGCGGCCCGGCTTGTAACCCCGCATTTTTGATTCGGGAGTTTGGGAAAATATATCCCTGATGCCGTCGAATACTCCCGTATATGTCGCCGGATTGGATCGCGGCGTGCGGCCTATGGGAGACTGGTCGATATTAATCACCTTGTCCAGGTGGTCCAGACCGGCGATATCCCTGTGTTCTCCCGGCTTAGCCTTGGCCCCGTGGAGTTCATGAGCCAGCCGTTTGTAAAGGATCTCATTTATAAGTGTGCTTTTCCCGCTTCCGGACACACCGGTGATACAGATGAATACCCCTAGGGGAATCCGGACATCTATATCTTTCAGGTTATGCTCGGCAGCGCCCATTACCTCCAGCCAGTTCCCATTGGGGGCCCTCCTTATAATCGGCACGGGTATCCTTTTTTTCCCGCTTAAATACAGCCCGGTTACTGACTTTTCTTCAGCAATAATATCTTTTAAAGTCCCCTGGGCCACAATCCGGCCGCCGTGCTCTCCGGCGCCGGGTCCAATATCGATAATATGGTCGGCCGCCAGCATGGTTTCCTCGTCATGCTCTACAACAATGAGCGTATTTCCCAGGTCGCGCAGGCGCTCCAGGGTACGGATCAGCCGCTGATTATCCCGCTGGTGGAGGCCTATACTGGGTTCGTCAAGTATATACAATACTCCTACAAGGCTTGAACCTATCTGGGTAGCCAGCCTTATCCGCTGCGATTCTCCGCCTGACAACGTCCCGGCGGCCCGGTCTAAGGTGAGGTAGTCCAACCCCACGTTCACCAGGAAACCTAACCGTTCCCTGATTTCTTTCATTACCTGGCGGCTGATAATCGCTTCTCTTTCTGTCATCGCCAACCCTTCGAAAAACCTGAGGGCTTCCTTTACCGTGAGCTTCGTCACCTCGTAAATCGACCTGCCGCCTACCTTTACCGCCAGGCTCTCCGGTTTAAGCCGGGCGCCATGGCATTTCGGGCAGGGGCTGCTACTCATAAACGATTCAATTTCTTCTCTCATCCACTCTGAATTGGTCTCCCGGTACCTGCGGGACAGGTTGTTCACAATACCTTCAAAGGGGGCCTGGAATACATGGCTGCGCCCTTCCTTGGCAAATCGGTAATTAATCTTGCGGTCCCCTGTTCCATAGAGTATCACATTCAACTGTTCTTCGGTCAGTTCATTGATGGGGGTGTGTACACTAAAACCGTAAGCTTCACCCAGGTTGGCAAGGGACTGAAAATACCAGCTTTCCGTGGAGCTCCACGGTACTACCGCCCCTTCGGCAATGGATTTAGTCCTGTCCGGGATGACCAGGTAAGGGTCAATTTCCATCTTAAACCCCAAACCGCTACACTCGCTGCAGGCCCCGTAAGGGTTGTTGAAGGAAAACATCCGGGGGGATATCTCCTCCATGCTGATGCCGCATTCGGTGCAGGCAAAGTTCTGGCTAAACACCAACTCCTGGGAGTCAATCACATCTATCAGAACTGTTCCCCCGGCCAAGTTCAGGGCCAGCTCCAGGGAATCGGCCAACCGCGATGCCACATCCGGACGGATCATAATACGGTCCACCACCACTTCAATGGTGTGTTTTCTGTTTTTATCCAGCTTTATTTCCTCGGAAACTTCCCTCATCTCACCGTTGACCCGCACGCGGACATAACCATTTTTGCGAATATCTTCGAAAACCTTGGTATGCTCTCCCTTGCGCCCCTTGACCAGGGGAGCCAGCACCTGTATCCTGGCGCCTTCGGGCAGTTCCAGCAGGTGGTCCACCATCTGTTCCACGGTCTGCTGGGCGATGGGCCTCCCGCACTCGGGACAGTGGGGGTGGCCTATCCGGGCAAACAACAGCCTGAAATAGTCGTAAATCTCCGTAACCGTTCCCACGGTGGAGCGCGGGTTGCGGCTGGTAGTCTTCTGGTCAATGGAAATAGCCGGGGACAGCCCCTCGATATAGTCAACATCGGGTTT
>DDKP01000013.1:10254-10533 GCA_002339745.1 Firmicutes bacterium UBA2595
TCCATCTGGCCCAAAAACTGCCGGGCGTAAGCCGAAAGTGACTCCACGTACCTTCTCTGCCCTTCCGCGTATATGGTGTCAAAAGCCAGGGATGATTTGCCCGAACCGCTTAAGCCCGTTATAACAACAAGTTTATCCCGCGGAATGGTAACGTCTATATTTTTCAAATTGTGTACTCTGGCTCCTTTTACAATGATTTTATCCTTTGCCATGTTTAACCTCCAAAAAGCAGTGACCAGTGACCGGTGGCCAGTAATCCGCAAACGCTTATTCATACTA
>DDKP01000013.1:10870-12879 GCA_002339745.1 Firmicutes bacterium UBA2595
ATCTGTGCCCGCAGTTCAATAATCAAATCCCGCAACTGGGCGGCCTTTTCAAATTCCAGGTGTCTTGCCGCCTCTTTCATATCTTTCTCCAGGCTGTCAATAAGTTTCATCCGTTCGCGGCCTGACATTTTCTCAGCCTTTGGCCGGGCGGCAGCGTAGACAGCTTCGCTCTCCGCCGCGCGGGTGGCTTCAATGATATCCCTGACAGCCTTTTTCACGGTTTGTGGCGTGATGTTATGAACCTTGTTATATTCCATCTGAATTTTCCGGCGGCGGTTTGTTTCGTCTATCGCCTTGGCCATGGATTCAGTAATGCTCTCGGCGTACATAATAACCTGTCCGTTAACATTCCTGGCCGCCCGGCCGATGGTCTGGATCAGGGAGCGTTCCGACCGAAGGTAACCTTCTTTGTCCGCGTCCAGGATAGCCACCAGCGACACTTCGGGCAGGTCCAACCCTTCACGTAAAAGGTTGATTCCCACCAGGACGTCAAACACCCCCAGGCGCAGGTCCCTGATAATTTCCATGCGTTCCAGGGTCTTGATATCCGAATGCAGGTACCTTACCTTGATACCGGTTTCCTTGAGGTAATCGGTAAGGTCTTCGGCCATCTTTTTTGTAAGGGTAGTGACCAGCACCCTTTCCTTCTTGTCAATACGGTCCCGGATCTCCTCCAGCAGGTTGTCGATCTGGCCTTTGACCGGCCTGACCTGTACTTCCGGGTCCACCAGCCCGGTTGGCCTGATAATCTGTTCCACTAACTGCTGGGTGTGCTCCAGTTCATAAGGCCCTGGCGTGGCAGAGGTGTAGATAATCTGGTTTATCCTAGCCTCAAACTCGTGAAACATGAGAGGCCTGTTATCAAAGGCCGAAGGCAGCCGGAAACCATACTCCACGAGGGCCTCTTTCCGGGAACGGTCCCCCTCGTACATGCCCCGCAGCTGCGGCAGGGTCACGTGGGACTCGTCAACTATTATCAGGTAATCCTCCGGGAAATAGTCTATCAGGGTAAAAGGGGGCTCCCCCGGCTTCCGGCCGGTAATGTGCCGGGAATAGTTTTCGATACCTGAACAGTACCCCATCTCCCTCATCATCTCGATATCAAAATTGGTCCTCTGCTCCAGGCGCTGGGCCTCCAGCAGTTTGTCATCCCGTCTTAATTGGGCCAACCTCATCTCCAGTTCCTCTTCAATATTCCTTATAGCCCGCTCCAGATTTTCCTTAGAGGTGGCAAAGTGGCTGGCGGGGAAAACTGAGATGTGAGTCCGCTCACCCAAAACCTCTCCTGTTAAGGTATCTATTTCCAGGATCCTGTCCACCTCATCCCCGAAGAAATCCACCCGCACGGCTCTTTCGGTATATGAAGCGGGGAATATTTCCACCACATCTCCCCTAACCCGGAAAGTTCCCCGGACAAAATTGAGATCATTCCTGGCGTACTGGATGTCCACCAGCTTCCGCAGGACCTTGTCCCGGCCTATCTCGGCCCCTTTACGAATTGACAGGACAAGGTTTTTGTACTCCTCCGGGTCACCCAGCCCGTAAATACAGGAAACACTGGCGACAATAATTACATCGCGGCGTTCAAACAGGGCTGCTGTAGCTGAGTGCCTGAGCTTATCTATTTCCTCATTAATGGAAGCATCCTTTTCTATATAGGTGTCTGTCTGGGGAAGATAAGCCTCAGGCTGGTAATAATCGTAATAACTAACAAAGTATTCTACCGCATTGTCGGGGAAAAATTCCTTAAATTCGCCGCACAACTGGGCGGCTAGGGTCTTGTTATGGGCTATCACCAGGGTTGGCTTATTTACCTGGGCTATGACATTGGCCATGGTAAATGTCTTACCTGACCCTGTCACCCCCAGCAGGTTCTGGTGCCTGAGACCCTTCTTGAGACCATCCACCAGCTGTTCGATAGCCCTGGGCTGGTCCCCTGTCGGCCGGAAATCCGACTTCAACTTAAATTCCATTTCATCTTCACCTGCACTAGTATCAATCATTATATT
>DDKP01000012.1 GCA_002339745.1 Firmicutes bacterium UBA2595
TTTGGGACAGGGACCTCTTGACATACCCCGCGGGGGTATGTTAAATTACAAGTATTACTATACTCCTATGGGGTATACATAATTTGATGTTAAACAAGGAGGGCTGTTCTGTGGCAGATATCACAAGAAGGGAATTCTTTAAAAGGACTCTAGCTTCAGGAGTGGCAGCAGGATTGATTATGAGCGGAACCGGTAAATTTGCGGAAGCCTCCTCCGGTAAAGAACCTGTGGGTACCTTCATTGATTTGACCGCCTGCGACGGGTGCCGCGGGCTGGATGTGCCGAAGTGTGTTACCGCTTGCCGGACCAAGAATAATGACAGGTTTCCGGTCCCGGCCAAGGAGATACCAAACTACTGGCCTCAGAAGAAAAAAGAAGATTGGTCTGACAAGAAGGATTTGACAACCAGGTTGACCCCCTACAACTGGACATTTGTCCAGAAAGTCAAAGTTGAACATAACGGGAGAAGTCACGTGTTAAACATACCCCGGAGGTGCATGCACTGCACCAATCCCCCGTGTGCCAAGATTTGTCCCTTCAGCGCCCAGACTATTACCGAAGAGGGGGCTGTAGTGATTAATACTGATACCTGCATGGGCGGGGCCAAATGCCGCGATGTCTGCCCGTGGGGAATCCCGGCCCGCCAAGCCGGTGTGGGACTTTACATGAAGCTGATGCCCGACTTGGCCGGTGGCGGGGTAATGTATAAATGTGATTACTGCATTGACCTGGTCAGGGAGGGTAAACAGCCGGCGTGCGTAGAAGCCTGTCCCACCGGGGCTATCAAGTTTGGGGCCAGGTCAGCAATGCTGAGACAGGCCAGGGAAAGGGCCACGGAAATCAATGGGTTTATATACGGCGAAAAAGAAAACGGCGGAACTTCGACTTTTTACGTATCATCTGTACCGTTTGAAAAAATCCATCAGGCCTTATTGGCTCAAAAAGCAAAGCAGCCGAATCCTGAGGCCCCCGGTTACCCTGGAATGCCGGGAAATGTGGGCAACTTCCTGGAGACGCCCAACGGTATTGCCGCAGGAATCCTGGTGGCTCCCATCGCCGGTTTATTTGCTGCCGGTTACAAAGCCTATAAAACCATGAAAGGGGAAAGTACCGATGGCCGCTAAGATCGATGAAAAAAATAAAAAAGTTCTCCGGCATCCGGCGACCGTCCGTTTGATCCACTGGACCATTACCGTTTCCACATTTTTATTAATCTTTACAGGTTTTGGCCAGATGCCGGTATATAAAAGGTACATGGTGGACCAGGTACCGGGACTGGCCTGGTCATCAGATTTTTCCGTTACCCTGATCATCCATTACCTGGCTGCCATAGCCCTGGTGTTTGCAGCTGTGTTCCACGTGGTGTACCATGGACTGCGCCGGGATTTTCACATCTTACCCCGCCGGGGAGATTTACGCGAATCCTACCTGATTATTAAAGCCCTGCTGACCAAGTGCAAGGAACCGCCATGTCATAAGTACCTGGCAGAACAAAGGATAGCCTACCTGTTCATAGCTTCCAGCCTGGCGCTCATCATCGTGACCGGTATCTTTAAAGTGATCAAAAACTTTCCGGGTGTCCACTTTTCAGAGGGGTTGCTGTATTGGATGACAATGCTTCATAACCTGGGAACTTTCTTGGTCATTTTTGGTGTAGTGGCCCATCTGGCTGCCTTTGTATTCAGGGAAAACAGGGCGCTGCTCCCGGGCATGTTCACAGGTAAAGTTGACCTTGATTATATAAAACACAGGCACTGCCTGTGGTATGAAGAATTGTGCAGGGAAAAGATATTGGAGTTAAAGGAAGGCTCGGATGAAGGCAAGGTAGCATAAGCTTGAAGCGCTGGTTTCTTAAGAAATAAAGAATGTGACGTGTAAATGCGGATGTGGTAAACGTCCGCATTTATATTGTGAATTTTCGGCAAAAAATATTATAATATAAGAAGGTCATTGGAAAAGGAGAGATTTATGCTGGAGGCGGCTGCCATTGTTCTTGCCGGGGGGAAGAGTACCCGGATGGGTGAAAACAAGGCTTTACTCACGGTAAACGAACAAAAAATGATTGAAGCGGTAATCCGGGAACTGAATAAAGTCTTTCCCGAGATAATAATTTCAGCTAACGGAAACGACTTTGACGATTTGGGAGTCAGGTCAGTGCAGGATGTTTTTACCGGGCATGGACCGCTCGGGGGAATTCACGCCGGTCTGGAGGCATCCTCCTATTATGTAAATTTTGTGGTGGCGTGTGATATGCCTTTTATAGACATTAGATTGGCTGTCTATATGATTAATTCTTCTGCCGGTTATGATGCCTTAGTGCCAAAACTGGGGGAATACTACCAACCTCTGTATGCGGTCTATACCAAGGGGTGTATTGCGGCAATTGAGAGACAGCTCAAATGCGGTCAAAACAAGATAATTTCCTTTTACCCCGAAGTAAAAACAATGTTTATCGAAACGAGAGAAATCAAAAGATACGGCGACCCGGAGAGAATCTTCTTTAATGTCAACACACCGGGGGACCTTGAACTGGTCAAGTCCATGTTAAGCAACCACCGGGAGGGGAAATAATGGATTCGAGATACAAATTAGTCCAGGCATGGCGAATCAAAGACGGAACACGGGACCTTATCAATGACCCGGTGACCTGTGAAAACCCTCTCACAATTTATTTTAATGACCGGGAACTGGTGACCCTGTTGTGTACCTTAGAGCATGTTGATGAACTGGCGGTTGGGTTCTTATATTCCGAAGGATTTATTAAATCGAGAGATGATATCCAGGAAATAAAGATTGAGACCCGGGTAAACTCTGTCAGAGTAGTGGTTAGAAACCCTGGAGTAATTGCTGAACAGACGTTTTTAAAGCGTTATATTACGACCGGGTGTGGTAAGGGGACAACCTTTTATCACCTTTCGGATGCTGTCTGCAGGCCGGTAGAGAGCAATCTCAGGATAGAGTCATCCCGGTTGTTGGATCTGATGACCCAGGCCCAGCGGCGGTCGGAATTGTTTAAAACCACAGGAGGTGTACACAGCTCTGCTTTATGTACCGGCACCGGGATAGTATTTTTCCGGGAAGACATAGGCCGGCATAATACCATTGACAAGCTGGCAGGGCGGTGTTTCCTTGACGGCATTGGAACCAGCGACAAGGTCCTTCTGACCACCGGCCGGATTTCATCAGAAGTCCTGGTAAAGATTGCAAAAATGGGAGTTCCGCTCATTGCTTCCCGGTCCGCTCCCACGGACCTGGCGCTGAGTTTGGCGGGGGAACTGGGCGTAACAGTAGCAGCTTTTGTGCGCAATCAAAGGATGAATGTATACACTCATCCGGAACGTATTAATCCCTAGGAGGGGGTCTCTATGATTTCTATTATTTCACTGGTGGGTTATGCCAATTCGGGTAAAACAACCCTGCTGGTCAAGCTGGTCCGGGAATTGAAGAAGAGGGGTTTTAAAGTTGCTACTGTAAAGCATCATCACGGGGACTTCGAAATAGATGTTCCCGGAAAAGACACGTGGCATCATGCCCGGGCTGGCGCGGATACGGTAGTCCTGGCATCACCCGGAAAAATCGCTATGATAGAAAAAACAGGGCGGGAACTCACTCTTGATGAAATCGCCGGCAGGATTAAGGGAGTGGACCTGATAATTACGGAGGGTTACAAAAAAGAAAACAAACCCAAGATTGAAATTTTTCGTTCCGAAGTCCACAGTGAGCTGGTAAGTCCGCGGGATGAACTGCTGGCAGTGGCGGGGGATGTTCCTATTGAAGGTATCCCTGTGTTCGACTTCGACGACGTAGCGGGACTTGTTGATTTTCTGATAGAAAAGCTGGCCCTTCGTGCGCAGGGCTGATATCGTATAAATGCCTTTATCCGGGTGTACAATAAAAAAATGCCCGGAGATCAGGGAATAGTCGATAGTCCTGGTACTGCTCTCGCGGCTGCCCGCCGTTTATTGACGTACTACTGATATGGGGAGGGAAACAGGTGAAGGATTACAGTGAATACCTGGCCAAGATATCTCTGTTCCGGGATCTGCCCGAAGAAGACCTGCAGGTTATAAGCGGGCTGGCCAGGGTTAGGAATTACAAGAAAAACATGATTATTTTCATGGAGGGAGAGCCAGGGGAAGCCCTGTATTTTATTATTTCCGGCAAAGTCAAGATTTTCAAGATGACAGAAGACGGCAGGGAACAGATTCTGCACATACTCCAAGACGGGGACGTTTTTGCCGAAGTTGTATTGATTGACCGCGGGCCATACCCGGCCACGGCGGAGATAATCGAGGCCGGGCAGATTGGCATGCTGATGAATGATGACCTGGAAAACCTGCTCAGGAAGAATGCCGATATTTCTCTTAAACTTCTTAAAATAATGAGCAAAAGGCTGCGCCTGGCCCAAATTCAGGTTCGCGACCTGGCCCTCAAAGACACGTACGGGAGGCTGGCCAGCATGCTTCTGATGCTTGCCAAGGACCACGGTGAAGAGACCGGGTGTGGAATTAAAATAGACCTGCCGTTGAGCCGCCAGGAACTGGCCAATCTCATTGGAACAACTCGGGAAACCGTAACTAGAATCCTTGGGGATTTCAAGAAATTTAAGTGTATAGAACTGGACAAGCAGGCGATTATTATAATAAATGAAGCCAAGCTCAAAACCTGGCTTTAGGCGAAATGGTTTAAGGTGGAGCTGCAGGCATATATGCAAAAAAAATTACCACGGATAAAAAGAACGGATATACACGGATAAAACGGACCTCAGAAATGGTATCGTCACTTTCAACTGGATTATGGAGATACTGCCTGATAAGTGTACAGGGTGTGGTCAATGTGTAAAGGCCTGTCCCATGGAATGTATTGAGGTAACCGCGGAGGGTGAAGGTGTGGGCCGCCGTAAGTGGGCGGTACTTGAAGAAAGTGTTTGCCTGGGATGCGGGGTTTGTTACTCTGTATGCAAGTTTGAGGCTATCGCCATGAAACCGAGGCCCAAACGTGTATTTACTCTGAACTGGTCAAATAAAAACATCCGGTATGTTCTGGTTTTTCAGAGTATACCGTCTTTGTTTTATGTGAGAATTAATATTTAATACCTAATCACCTGTGATCCTGCCCATCATTGGTATATGTGACTTAAATCATTGATTAGCGACAAAAGCGTATGATATTATTTGTATAACCGGTCAAACCTATTAACACTGAGGGAGGTAAATATATGGAATTTACTATTGAATACCTTAAACACGCTTTTGAACAACAGGGTTATATCACTGACCATGACACAGTCGTAACAGCGTATCTGGCATTAAAACTTCGGAAACCCCTGCTGGTCGAGGGGCCTCCCGGGGTAGGTAAGACCGAAATTGCCAAGGTTCTGGCCGCTATATTTGATACTGAGCTGATCAGGCTGCAGTGTTATGAAGGTCTTGACGAAAACAAGGCGCTTTACGAGTGGAATTACCAGAAACAGTTGATCAAGATCCAGCTCAGCCAGGTTAACCGTGCCGGTGAGTGCCAAACCGTAGAGGAGAGCCTCTTTTCCGAGGATTATCTGCTGGAAAGGCCTCTTTTGAAAGCAATCCGTGCGGAGAAAAAGCCTGTTCTGTTAATTGATGAAATAGACAAGGTGGACCAGGAATTTGAAGCCTTTTTATTCGAGGTCCTATCTGATTTCCAGGTTTCTATCCCCGAGTGGGGAACCCTCACGGCCAGGCATATTCCCGTCGTCGTACTGACCAGCAACGGTGAAAGGGAGCTTTCTGACGGGTTGAAACGCCGCTGCGTGTACTTGTACCTGGATTTTCCGACCCCGGAAAAAGAACTCCGGATTATTACTGCCAAAGTGCCGGGAATCGGACAGCGGCTTTCCATGGAAGTGGCCAAAGCAGTCAGTTACATCAGGCAAAAGCTGGAGCTGAGGAAGAAGCCCTCCGTTGCTGAGACCCTGGACTGGGCCAGGGCCCTGGTTTCTCTTGACGCTGACAGGCTGACTCCCGATGCAGTCAACCTAACTTTGAATGTTATATTTAAGAACAGGGACGACATCGATTCCTTCCGCCAGAATTTAGGCCCCCAGGAACTGGTCAGTATCGCAAACGGTACCCCAGAGACCCTAAAAGCAGGAGGAAGGGGGTAACCCACGGTGAAGACCGATTCCCCCAACGAGGAGAGGCTGAAACGGGCCATCGAGTCAATTGACATGCCCGAAACCAGGAATTATATCGAGAACAACCTGGCCAGATTTTTACATGCTTTACGCCACCTGGGTCTTCGGATAAGTTCCGCAGAAGCCATTGATGCCGTTAATGCGCTGTCTGTTGTAGATATTCTTGACCGCAGGCAGGTAGAAACGGCTTTTTTGGCAACTTTGGCCAAATCGCCGGAAGACAGACTTATTGTCGACCGGGCAATTCATGCCTTCTTTGTAACACCCGAAAAAAAAGCCGAAAGATCCCAAAAACAAAAACAGGCAAGGGAACAGGAAGCCGAGGAAATCAGGGCAGTGGAAGAAGAACTGAAATACGAGCTGGAGGACCCGGGAGGGGAAAAATCAAGGGAAATCAGTGTACCCCTTACCGAAGAAGAGAAAAAAATATACTCCAGGCTGCCCCCCGACAAGAAGAAAAAACTCCAGGATTACCTGAAAAAACAGTTCCAGGGCAATCCGGTTAATAATCCGGAACAGCTTATCACAAGTATGATCAGGAGTTCGCTGAATTACTGGAAATACTATCTTAAGTTCCAGGGGGAAGGGCCGCCGGAAGTGGATTATACAGGAGAAGAAGAGATTGATGAAATCCTGCAGGAAGTGGTGGAAAATCTCCGGGAAGAGGACCATGTTCTGTACCAGGATATTCAGAAATTAACCGAGGCAGATATGCCCACGGCGGCTGTGCTGATTTCTAAGTTGTCACGCAAACTGGCTACCAGGATTTCCAGGCGTTATAAGCGCAGCAGGAAGAGAGAGCGCCTTGACCTGCGCAGGACTATCCGGCACAACATCCGTTACGGCGGTACAATGTTTAAACTCAAATACAAAACCAAAAAGGTACAAAAACCGAAAATACTGGTGATATGCGATGTATCAGGTTCTATGGCCAGGTACGCCGGGTTTGTGCTACAGTTTATATACGGCCTGTCCACTGTTACGGAGAATATTGAAACCTTTATTTTCTCTGAAAACGCGGACAGAATTACCGGAGAAGTAGACAAATCCCAGGCTTTTGAGAAAACCATGGCGGAAATTATCAACAGGAGTGAGGGATGGGGCCGGGGGACTGATTTCTCCAAAGCCCTGACAGTAATATCTGAACACCACAAGCAACTGCTTACCAAGGATACATTTGTAATTATACTGAGCGACACCAAGACCCTTAATGCCGAACGGGCAGCCACCCAACTCCGGGAAATAAAGAAGAAGGTCAAGGACATAATCTGGCTCAATACCCTGCCCAAACGGGTATGGTCCGAGACTCCTACCGTATCGTTGTTCAGGAGGCATTGCCGCATGTTTGAGTGCAATACACTGGCCCACCTGGACAAAATAATGCGCACCCAAATGCTAAAGTAATCTATATCTAAAAATAACCATTCTTTTTATGGTTTAACCCCCGGTTTTTTGGGGAACACTTATCACTGAAATTTGAACATAAAAAGGGAGGATGTTAGATGGCTCAGCAGGTTCAACAACACATTCACTGTAGTGTAAACAACTGTCATTACTGGGCGAATGGCAACATGTGCCACGCCAACGAAATTTTAGTAACATCTGACAGGATGTCGGATACCCTGCCTGACAGGATTGATGCTCCAATGGCTGCCCAGATTGCACCGACACCTGTTGAAACTTGCATGGAAAGCTGCTGCAAAACCTTTGTGGCGAAGAACTCACCCGAAATCAATGTTGATGGTGTCAGGAAGCAGTAAAATCCAGGATTAATATCGATGCCTGGTGTTAGTCATTTAACAATTGGGAGTGTCCCATAAGTTCAAACTTATGGGACACTCCCTGATTATTTTTAGTTATTGTTTGTGTTATGCCACGGATGGTGTTAAAATATTAACGAAAATAACCAGTTGTCCAAAGTTTCACAGCAGGAGGCAGGATAAATGGGGGAAATCACCGATAGAGTTGATATAATCGCATTTGGCGCCCACCCGGACGATGTCGAAATAGGGGCCGGTGGCCTGTTGGCCAAAGAGGCTGCCCTGGGCTACAAAGTCGGGATAGTTGACCTGACCAGGGGTGAGATGGGTTCACGGGGGACTCCGGAAGTCAGAGCCGGGGAAGCTGAGAAGGCGGCCAAAGTTCTGGGTGCGGTGTGGAGAATCAACCTGGAGATGCCCGACGGGAACATCTCCTTGGACCAGGAGAGTATCATGAAGGCCGCCAAGGTGATCAGGAAATACAGGCCTGTAATAATTCTGGCGCCTTATTGGGACGACCGTCACCCCGACCATGTCAAAACCGGCCAACTGGTAACAGAAGCTCATTTTAAGGCTGGTTTGAAGAAGCTGGAGCCCGAGATGCCGGCTTTCAGGTCAAACGTCATACTCTACTACTTTTTGAACAGGATGGAACAGTCCTCATTTATTGTAGATGTTTCTGGTCATTATACCAAAAAGCAGGAAGCTATCGCTGCGCACTATTCCCAGTTCGGTCCGGGCGGTTTGAAACCGCTGGCAGCTCTGGGGGTGAAGGCGCCACTCCAGTTCATCGAAAGTCGTGACAGGTTTCAGGGAGCCCAGATAGGAACTGCTTACGGGGAGGCTTTTCTGGTCAGAACGGCCGTTCCCATTGATGATCCTATGAAAGTGTGGGGGATTTAAGATGCGGGTTGGGATTATTTGTTACCCGTCTTATGGCGGCAGCGGGGTAGTGGCTACTGAACTGGGGAAGAGGCTGGCCCTGCGGGGGCACGAAATTCATTTTATTTCTTACGACCGACCTTTCAAACTGGATGTCTTTCACCAGAACATATACTATCACGAAGTAGAAATCTTGGATTACCCTCTCTTCAAATTCCCGCCGTATTTAATAGCCCTTGCCAGCAAAATTGCGGAGGTGGCCAAATGGGCGGAACTGGACCTGGTCCACGTACATTACGCTATACCGCACGCGGTAAGCGCTTTTTTAGCCAAACAGTTGATAAGTAACAAAAAACTGCCTGTTGTGACCACTCTCCACGGCACTGATATCACCGTCGTAGGCCATGAACCGCAGTTTTTTGATATTACGCGGTTCAGTATAGAGGCGAGCGATGCTGTTACTGCAGTATCCCATTCCCTGAGGGAGGATACCCTGCGTGTTTTTGAACTTTCCAAGGATATTGAAGTAATCTACAATTTTTTTGACCCCGAAGAGTACCGTAGGGTCGAGGTTCCCGGGTTAAGGGCGAGATACGCCGGAAACGATGAGAAAATTCTTGTCCACATTTCCAACTTCAGGCCGGTAAAAAGGGTAAGAGATGTGGTTGACATTTTCGCCATGGTAAACAGCGTTACCCCGGCCCGCCTGCTGATGATCGGCGATGGCCCGGAAGTGCCTGCCGTACACCAGTACATCCAGTCAGTCGGTTTAGCGGAACGGGTGTACTTCCTGGGAAAACAGGAACGGGTTGTGGAACTGCTGTCAATTTCGGATTTGTTCCTGCTGCCTTCAGAAAAGGAAAGTTTTGGCCTGGCTGCCCTGGAATCTATGGCCTGCGGCACCCCGGTAATTGCTTCTACGGCCGGCGGCCTGCCCGAGGTTGTCAGAGACGGTGAAACCGGTTTTTTGCTGCCTGTGGGAAATGTTGAGGCAATGGCAAACAAAGCTGTTGAGATATTGCAGGACCACGAAAAGTGGCGTCAAATATCCGAAAATGGGAGGAGACACTCCCTGCGGAATTTTCATATTGACCACGTTATCGGACAATATGAGAGGTTATACCACAAAGTAACAGATTTTTAGACAACATAAGCCAAAAAGATAATTAATAGCCATTTTGTAAGGTAAGTTTAGGTTGACTGGTTAGGTAAAACGAGCTATACTATTATCAGTTACTTTAAGGGCAATTATTACTAATCCAATTGGCATCTGGGGTGAGAGTAACAGTTACCGTTAATTTAGAAAGGGAGATGTCAAAATGGCCAAAGCGACCAGAATGACCAAGCAGAAGAAGGTGATACTGGAAATTTTACAGAACACCAACTGTCATCCTTCGGCGGATTGGGTGTATGAACAGGCCAAAAAGTTGGTGCCTGACATCAGCTTGGGGACGGTATACCGAAATCTTAACGTCCTGAGAGACTCCGGTGAAATTATCGAACTGAATTACGGGAGTACATACAGCCGTTATGACGGTAAACCGCAGAACCATTACCACTTCTACTGTGAAAAATGTACCCAGTTGTTTGATGTAGCAATCCCGGTATACCAGGGATTGGACAAAATGGTTCAGGATACGACGGGTTATGAAGTGAAGCATCACCGGATGGAGTTCTACGGCCTATGTAACCAGTGCAGGGAATAAAAGGAAACCAAATCATTATTGATTAAGCAGCATAAAGAAAACCAAGCGTGTTCGCTTGGTTTCGGTGTTTTTGGTCAAAATCTCGTTCGTTACATTTCAAAGGTCTCACCGGGCTTCAAAACTGTCACCGGAATACCAGTTTCATCTTCCACTGCCTTCTTGAATTGCTCCGGGTTCTGGGCGATAATGTCCCAGGTATTGTAATGTGTGGGAATCACGTGTTTGGGCTTCAGCATCTTGACAGCTTCCAGGGCGTCTTCCGGCCCCATGGTATAATTGTCCCCGATAGGCAAAATAGCCAGGTCAATAGAGTGAAGCCTGCCGATGAGTTCCATGTCACCAAAGAGACCGGTGTCGCCGGCATAATAAACCGTTTTTCCGCCGGTGAACAGCAGGAAACCGCAGGGCTGCCCCAGGTATTCAATGGGGTCGGAGCCCATTGAGCTGCCATGCAGGGCTATGGTCATTTTTACAGTAAAGTCCCCGAAGTTATGTTTTCCTCCGATATACATGGCGTGAGTCTTGGCTCCGCGGACGCTGCAGTACCTGGCCACCTCGGTGATGGTTATGATAGTTGCGTTGTTTCTTGTGGCTATTTCTATGGCATCACCCAGGTGGTCGGAGTGGCCGTGAGTTACGAGAATCCAGTCAGTCCTGATTTCGGCGGGCGTTGTTACAGCCTGTGGATTATCGTTGAGGTAGGGATCAAGAATCAGGGTACTCCTCCCGGTCTGAATCTGGAAACAGGCATGTCCCAGAAATTTTAGAAGCATTCCGCAACACCTCCTTTCATTAATTAATTA
>DDKP01000130.1:0-3232 GCA_002339745.1 Firmicutes bacterium UBA2595
CGCTGGCCAATATCATGAGGGAGATCACGAACTTTCTTTTTCACCGCATGGCCGGGATCTGGGGCGGGAAGACGGCGGAACCGGAGAACGCCCGGGAAAAGTATGCCAAACTAAACCGGTTGCTGGTTAATGTGTTCGATGACTGTCTGAAGGCTCTCGAAGCAGGGGCTGAGTTTGCCGAGGACGAAATGGATTCCGTGGTCCGGGAAGCGAAAAAGGAGATCAGTCAAACTCTACAGGACGTGAAATAGAAAAGCATATGGTATCATAACATTCAGGCGGCCCGCCTCGTACCGGCGGCCTTTTTTGTTTTTCCGGCTGTAAATCGTGATACCTATCATAAACCTCCTGGCAATTTCCGACAAATTTACTGCAAAAGAGGAATTCCAGATAAATGTGTCGAAAAATTAAAAGAGTAAATGTCCAATAGCTGTGGATTTGTCGAAATAACGTTGCTTGAGAGGTGTACGTTTTTAATGATCAATATGATAAACGTCTCCAAGATTTATCCAAACGGCACCAAGGCATTGACGGACGTTTCACTGAGGGTAGAGAAGGGAGAATTTGTTTTTCTGGTAGGTCCCAGCGGAGCTGGCAAGTCAACCCTTACCAAGTTGATCTTTCGGGAGGAACAACCAACCAGGGGCCAAATTCTCTTTAACGGGAAAAACATTGCCCGGTTGAGACCGGGAGAGGTTCCATATCTCAGAAGGAACATCGGAGTGATATTTCAGGACTTCAAACTTCTTCCCAACAAAACAGTGGCGGAAAACGTTTCGTTTGCGCTGGAAGTTATAGAGGCGTCCAAACGTGAGATAAGAAAATCCGTACCCGAGGCACTTGAGATGGTGGGATTGTCCGACAAGGTGAACGCGGTGCCCTCGGAGCTGTCCGGAGGGGAACAGCAGAGGGTAGGTATCGCCAGGGCGATTGTCAACAACCCTCCCTTGATAATTGCCGATGAGCCTACAGGGAACCTTGATCCTGAGACTTCCTGGGAAATCGTTAACCTTTTGCATGAAATTAATAAGTGTGGGACCACGGTTCTTATGGCGACCCATGATAAGGTTATCGTGGACGGGATGAGGAAAAGGGTTGTTGCTCTGGAAAACGGACGGGTTGTCAGGGATGAAGAAAGAGGTGCATACGGATATGAGGATTAGGACCATCAGCTATTTCATCCGTGAAGCGCTGAAATCTCTGTACAGGAACAGCTGGATGGGTTTAGCTTCGATGGGTACCGTTGCCGTTTCCCTCATAATTGTGGGGTTGTCACTGATTACAGTGATGAATGCCAATTACCTCGCGGCCAGACTGGAATCCAACGTTGAGATAATCGCTTTTATCAAGAGTGATGTCAGCGAAGACGACGCCAGGGCTTTAAAAAATGAAATCCAGTCCATTCCGGGGGTTTCCAGTGTGGAGTTCAGGAGTAAAGACCAGGCTTTGGTGGAGTTCCGAAAGGAATTGGGCGAACAACAGAATATGATTAATGCTCTAGGGGGCGAAAATCCCCTGCCGCACCTGTATAAGGTAACCACTATCTCTCCCGGCGATGTCGAAGGAGTGGCCAAAAAACTGGAGTTGTTCCCGCAGATGGAAAAGGTGGACTATGGAAAGGGTGTTGTAGAAAAACTCTTTTCCATCACAAGATGGGTTCGCTTGGTGGGGCTGACGGTTATTGTCCTGCTGGGTTTGGCGGCAGTTTTTCTGATTGCCACAACAATCCGGCTGACGGTGTTTGCCCGTAGGAAAGAGATTCAGATTATGAAGATACTGGGGGCTACAAACTGGTTTATTCGCTGGCCCTTTCTGGTTGAAGGAATGGTTTTGGGCTTTACAGGGGCTTTGATTGCCGTATTAATAGTTGATTTCAGTTATTTGGCTGTAATTGATTATGTCCAGAAGGACTTAAACTTGAACATACTGGGACTGCAGAAAGATACTCGGTTTCTGCTGCTTCTCGGAGGGGTGATGTTAGGGGTTGGAACTTTTATCGGCGCCCTTGGCAGCGGCATCTCAATGAGGAAGTTTTTAAAAGTTTAGGATAACGTGATCAGGCGGGAAAGGAGGAAACTTGGTGAACAGCAGACTGCTTAAGGTAATAGCTGCAATGGTCCTTTTTTCAGTTAGTATTTTCTTGCTGGGCGTAATAGCGCCCTCCTATGCGGGCGAACTGGACAGCCTTTTAAAACAAAAGAGAGAAAAACAACAAGAACTAAACAGGACCCGCAATCTTATCAGCACCCAGAAAAAAGCGGAAAAAAACGTTTTGGGAGAACTGGTTAAACTTGATGAAAACATTGATTCTATACAAAACGATTTGACCTACATCCGTTCCAGGGTCAGGGAGGTTAGCGGGCAGGTCGACACGGTCCGGGGCGAGCTCCGGGATGCGGAAAACAGGCTTAGTGACCGAACCGCTATTCTCAATGTCAGGGTCAAAGATATTTTTATGAATGGGAGAGTAAGCTACCTGGAGGTTCTGGTCAGTTCCAGGGATTTTTCGGAATTTATAACCAGGTTCGAGTTTCTCAGGCGGATCGCAAAACAGGACGCCGAACTTGTAAATTCAATTGAGGCCGAGCGCTTGGATATTGCCAACAAAAAAGCAGATTTGGAGCTGAAACTGGCTGAAATCAAGAGGCTGGAAAACCGTAAGGCCAGGCAGCAGCAAAATCTCATAGTGGCAAAGGCCAGCAGGAAGCAAAAGCTTCAGGAGATTCGAAGTAAAATCGAAGCATATAGGGCTGCAGAAGAGGAACTTGAAGCCGAAACCAAGGCCCTGGACGAATTGATCAGGAGAAAATCTTCCAGTTCCGGCGCTAAAGGTACAGGCCAGTTTACATGGCCTGTGCCGGGATATTCGCGTGTCAGTTCCCCATTTGGCTGGAGAATTCACCCTATTTTGAAAGAACGAAGGATGCATTACGGGATCGATATTCCTGCACCTGAAGGCGCCAAGGTTGTGGCCGCAGACGGTGGGACAGTAATATATGTAGGATGGATGAATGGCTACGGAAAAGTTATCGTGGTTGACCATGGAGCGGGACTGACTACTACTTACGCCCATCTATCGGCACAACTTGTATCTGAAGGGCAGGACGTCAAGAAAGGACAAGTGGTGGGTAAAGTCGGGAGTACAGGATGGAGTACCGGGCCACATCTGCACTTTGAGGTCAGGTCGCAAGGGACTCCCGTGAACCCGCAGGGTTACCTGTAAAAGCCTACC
>DDKP01000130.1:3631-8604 GCA_002339745.1 Firmicutes bacterium UBA2595
ATATATTTAAAAGTGTACAAAACCAATGGTAGGTGATATCGTTGTCCGAAAGACGCAGGGTACTGGTCGGAGTATTAGGAGTATTATTGATTTTGGCTGTTCTCGCCGGAGGATTTGTTACAGGTGCCCTGATTACGGATTACAATAACCTGGGCACATTGACCCGGGTTATTTCTTTGGTAGACAGATATTATCTGGAGCGGGCTAATACCGCTGAAATGGTGAACGGGGCTATCAAAGGTGTTGTCGAATCCCTGGGAGACCCGTATTCGGTATATATGCCTCCTAAAATGTATAAAGAGGTACGGGAACAAGTCCACGGCAGTTTTGGAGGAATCGGGATTCTGGTGGGTAAGGAAAAGGAACACCTCACCGTGGTGAAGCCTATCAAGGATACACCTGCCTACAAGGCAGGCTTGAAAGCGGGAGACCTTATTTTTAAAATTGACGGTAAGTCCACCGAGGGTATGGAAATGGATACCGCTGTCAACCTCATGCGGGGCCGTGTCGGTACAACCGTTACCTTAACGGTTTACCGGAAATCGGACAAGAAAATGCATGACTACAAGATTACCAGGGAAATTATTAAGGTACCGACAGTAGAGGGTAAAATCCTGGAAGGCACGAAGATAGCTTATATCACTATAGTGCAGTTTACTTCAAACACTGATGCGGAACTGGGAAAAACGCTGGATGAACTGGAAATATCAAAACAGAAGGGAATTATTCTCGACCTGAGGGGCAACCCAGGCGGAGAACTTGAAGCTGCTGTCAGAGTCGCTGATTACTTTGTTCCCAAAGGCCCTATTGTGTATATAGATTACAGGAATGAGGAAGAAGAACTGTACGAAGCGGACAACAATTTCCTTAACCTGCCCTTGGTCGTTCTCGTTGACAGCCACAGCGCCAGCGCTTCCGAGATAGTTGCCGGGGCAATAAAGGACACCAAAGCCGGAACTCTTGTCGGGACTAAAACATTCGGTAAAGGTGTAGTGCAGTCACTATACGAATTACAGAACAACGCCGGCCTTAAACTGACGACAGGGAAATACCTGACGCCTCTGAAGCACGATATTAATAAAAAAGGAATCGAACCCGATATCAAACTGGAACAACCAGATAACGTCGAAAAGGATGTGCAACTGGAAAAGGCTGTTGAGATTTTAAAGGAGAAAATAAAATAAAACCACGGGTTCATCCCGTGGTTTTAAAGTTTCTTCGGGGGAAGGGGAACTGTTATGGCCGAGGCTTTGTCGTTGACTGGCATGGTCTTGAAAGAATTATTTAATGCTATTTTTAATTATATCTTTTGGATTGTACTGGCCCTGGTTGCCTTGCAGTACCGCCGTATAGCCAAGGCCAGGGAAAGCCTTTTCGGTATCAGGGGTAACACTGTACTGAAAGACACTTTAGTGGCAACTGCTTATGGGGTTGTAGGAGGGATTGCGGGGAGTTACCTCCTGGTTCTGGCCGGTATCAATCTTACGGGGATAGGAATAAATTACATTTGGCCTCTGGCCCTCTTTCTGATGCTCATTAATCCCAGGTTTCTCTGCTTTTCCTACGCAGGAGGAATAATAGCTCTCAGCAACCTGTTGCTGGGGGCGCCAACAGTCGATGTTCCCCAGCTCATGGGCCTCATAGCCATCCTCCACCTGGTGGAAAGCCTGCTGATTTCCTTCAGCGGGCATGTCGGCGCAACACCGATGTTTACCAAAACGGCATCCGGTCATCTGGTCGGAGGGTTTACCTTACAGAAATTTTGGCCCCTGCCGATAGTCACCGTTGCGTTTTTACCTGAAGTCTCTGGTTTCAGTCCGTTGCCGGCCATGCCGGATTGGTGGCCGGTCATAAAATTCGGCCAGGTGTTGGAAACAGGTCTGGTAGGAGTTTTAATCCCGTTTGTGGCCGGACTCGGTTACGGTGATATAGCCCTGGCCCATACTCCTGTGGAGAAAAGTAAAATGTCGGCCCGCAACCTCAGTATTTTTAGCCTGTTATTACTGCTCCTGGCTTTGTTGGCCTCACATTACAGGATACTGGAATTCCTGGCCGCTCTTTTTGCCCCTTTGGGGCACGAGGTGGTGATTTATCTTGGACAGAATAGGGAGTTGAGGGGGAGCCCGATTTTTGTGCCTCCGAATCGCGGGGTGCGTGTTTTAGAGGCTGTCCCCAATACTGCTGCTCAGGCGGCAGGAGTTCAGTCCGGTGATGTGATTTACGCCATCAACGGCGAACCTGTCAACAGCAAGAGAGATATTGAAACGATTCTCTGGCGGGGGCCGGTCCTGCTTGAAATAGAGTATATCACCTATTTGAAAAAGAAATGGCAGAGAGCTATTGTCAGGCTTAAACCGCACCAACCTTTGGGAATTATAGCGGTGCCCGAAGGGGAAGAGGGAGTCTATACAGAGTTCAGTACCCAGAGTCTGATATCCAAAATCCTGAAGAAATTCCGGTATAAATAATAACAAATAGGAGGTGAAGCCGGTGAAACTTCAGCCGGACGGAAAAAACCGTTACCGTATTCCAAGACAGGGGCAAATGCTGGTTGACGCCGTGGTTTTTGTTAATGACAGCCTGTACCCATTGCTTCTTGGTGACGAATCAGTGCAGCAGTTGGTAAATGCCGCGTGCCTTCCCGGCGTTATCGGCAGCGTTTTTGGAATGCCTGATATCCATGAAGGTTTCGGTTTGCCTATAGGTGGTGTCATGGCAACTGATGCAGCTTGTGGGGTTATATCCGCGGGGGCAGTGGGAATGGACATCAATTGTGGAGTAAGGCTGATAAAAACCGATATAAAAGCAGCGGATGTAAGCGCTCCCGTTTTGCGCTGCCTGATGAATAAGATTGAGGAGTATGTCCCTACGGGGGTAGGGAAAAAACGGCGGCACGAAGGAGTTGACAGACAGGTTTTTGAAGAGGTTGTACATGAGGGGGTTACGGCTGTAATCAAACGAGGGTATGGCCTGGACGGCGACTCCGACTGCTTGGAAGAACAAGGGCGCCTGCAAGGGGCCGATATCAGTTCAGTCGGCAAGAACGCTATAGAAAGGGGAAGTGTCCAATTAGGCACTTTGGGTGGGGGTAAATTGGTTGCCCCCCTGCTGCAGTAATGTAGCAGTTAAAAACTCGTCCAAATCGGAAGAACCTGAGACGGCAATTCCGAGGGAAGCGGTAAAACGCCCCGTAGAGAGCAGAGGGACTTGGGCATCCAGATATGCTGGATGAAGGTGTGCTCCGAACTGCATCGAACAGGAAGATGCAGAGGCCGGCAGAAATGACCGGCCCCGCCACGAAATACAGACAGGATTATGACGTATTCATGGCGAGTAACAAATAGAATCATTTTATCGAAATACAAGAGGTTACTAATATCTTTGATTCCAAGACGGCCAGCATTTTCGGGCTGTTCGAAGGCCAGATGGTCATCATGGTTCACACCGGCAGCAGGGGGTTCGGTCACCAGATCTGTAATGATTACACGGATATCCTCTGGAAGGCTGCCAGAAAATACGGGGTAAATGTACCGGTTAAAGGGTTGGCGTGTGCTCCCATTGACTCGCCGGAGGGGAGGAGTTACTATGCCGCCATGGCCTGTGCCGTAAACTTTGCATTCAGCAACCGTCAGATTATAACTGCTGACGTGAGAAAGGCCTGCCGGGAGATTCTGGGCTGTACAGTTATGCCGGTCCTGTATGACGTGGCCCATAACATTGCCAAGTTTGAGACGCATAAAAATAAGAAAGTCCTGGTTCACCGCAAAGGCGCCACCAGGGCGCTGGCGCCCGGGCATAGGGGTAACCCCCGGGCATATGCAAAAACAGGCCACCCCGTACTGATACCGGGGAGCATGGGGACGCCATCCTATGTGCTCACCGGGACAGAATTGGCCAGGGAGACATTTTATTCGGTCAATCACGGGGCTGGGAGGGTATTGTCCAGAACGGCGGCATGCAAGGAGATATCCACGGACGAATTCGAGCGGAAGATGGGAAATATTCTTTATAACACCAGGAATCCCCGGGAGCTCCTGGACGAGGCTCCGCAGGCATACAAGGACATTGATAATGTTGTTGAGACCCTTGTCGAAATAGGGTTTACCAGGAAAGTGGCCAGGATGAGGCCCATGGCGGTAATAAAAGGTAAAGACTGATTTTTGACTGAATGTTATAGAAATTTAACTATTTTGCCACAATTTGTTCACATTTATGAGGTACAATGTTAATCAGGGAAATTGTAAAATTCTCTAAGATTTTTAGCCAATACATTTAGATGGGAGCGATGCAGGTGAAATGTCCGAGATGCCGGAGCGAAAAATGGGTTGGAGTACTGCACGCCATAAACAGGAAAGAAGGTACCCTGACGACGTGTTTCTGTAAAAACTGCTATATAGAATTTAACCTTCGAAACGGCAAACTGGCCGGTGTTTACCGGGTTTTGGCCAATGGGCGTCTTCAGCAGATTTGTTAGGGATAAGACCTTCGGGTCTTTTTGTTTTTAAAGGGAAAAGAAATTATCACATCGAATAATTAATAAAGAGGTTTGCCCTAAGTTCTGCGGATGCGGTTAGGCTGTGAGGTGGTTTGGGTGTTTGGGCAGAAAAGCCTGTTTCCAATAAATGATATCGAGAGGTGCAGCACCCTGGAGGAACTGGCTGAGCTGGCCCGGGGCTGCAGGAAATGCAAGCTGCGAGAAGGGTGCAGGGGGGTAGTATTTGGCAAGGGAAATCCCCATGCCAGGCTTATGTTTATAGGGGAAGGGCCCGGAGCGGAGGAGGACAGACAGGGACTGCCTTTTGTAGGCGCAGCGGGCCAGCTGCTTGACAGGATTATTTCCGCTGCAGGATTCCGGACCGAGGAAGTCTACATCGGTAATATAGTCAAATGCAGGCCGCCCGGCAACAGGGTCCCGACCAGGGAAGAAGCAGATGCCTGCAAACCATGGCTGATCAGGCAGATTGAGCTTATCA
>DDKP01000130.1:8997-10848 GCA_002339745.1 Firmicutes bacterium UBA2595
CAGGGATGCCAGGATTACTCAGATGAGAGGCCAGTGGTTAAAAAAAGAAGGCATAGAATTTATGCCCACTTACCACCCGGCGGCGCTGCTGAGGGATGAAACCAAGAAGAGGCCTGTTTGGGAAGATATCAAACAGGTGAGAGACCGTTATAACGAACTTTTTGGGAAGCGCGGCGACTGAGTTTAAGCACCAGTAGCGGTTTCAGGGCAGGGACTGGATCTCCTTAAACTCGCCGTGAATGGCCCCGTGTATTTCTTCCCAAAGATTTGCGGATTTTTTCAGGCGGTACAGGTGGCCGCCCAGAGCCAGGGAAACCCTCTGGGTTTCTTCGGAAACCACTATTATCAGGGCGTCATACTGTTCTGTGAGGCCGAGTGCGGATCTGTGACGCATTCCCAGCGGTTTTCCGTGTTCAAAAAGGCTTTTCTGCGACAGGGGCAGGATACAGCATAAACTGGCGGAAGAGCTGGTCACAGGGAGTATCCGGTTTTTAAAAGGGTTTTGGTTTCCTTGGTCATCTGGATGATTTTATCCAGGTTAGCAGTGATTTTTTCTTTAAGTCCGGCAGACACTTGCTTCATAGTCTTTCCTTCTACCTCCGTACATGTTATTTCACAGTTACAGGTTGTTATTATTGTACGACTTGCGGCTATGATTGTAAATGTCCTTCCGCCTCAATACTTTGTATTGGGTGCCGGACAGGCAGTCGCCAGCCGGCTGTAAACGTCAGGGTTATGCAACACGGGGTTATGCAATCCGTTGACATTTTTAGCCTTATGGAATATACTTAAATTAGTAAGGTGTTCAAAATTAAAAATTTGATTCTTCGTTAGGTGAGGCTTCTGCATAGACCACACGCCGCTGCCCGGAAATGTCGAGAGACGCCAATGGGTTACCAGGTACTACCGGATTAAGGTTTTACCTAATGTGGCTGAGTCATTGCACTCTAGCTATGTATGTGCCAAAGCTCAGACGAGGAAGATGGGCGGCTTGATTCGTTATGTTTAAAACATCTTCCTCGGAAGATGTTTTATTTAGTGCTTCATACAGGTGAAGCTTTCCCAGAGGTGATTTTTGTGGACGTAGCGCCTAGTTATTTCGGGAATCATATGGTTGAACTAAATATTTATAAGAAATTTTCAGTCATTGGGGAGGCTGTGTGTCTTTTTTGACGAGATTAGTATACCCGTGTGCAAAACTGCCGGCGTGATCTATCCTCCCTGCTGACCGTATGTCCGGGGAGGATTTTTATTTTCCTGCTTTTAGCTGATTGATTCGGTAACAGTATAGAAGCTTTCGGAACAGATTAAACATTATAAGGAAGGGGTGAGTCCATTGATAAAGATTTACAGGTCAAGCGAAATCGGGGAATTCTCAGAAGTTGACACCCTGGAAAAGGGTTGTTGGGTTAATCTGGTTGACCCTACGGAATCAGAGATTTTATATATTTCACAAAAAATGGGTATCGAACCGGACTATTTGAGGGACCCTCTTGACCCGGAAGAAAAATCAAGGATTGAAAAAGAAAACGGTACTCTTCTTATTATCGTTGATATTCCAATAATAGACACCGAGGATGATAAATTGACATTTGATACCATACCTCTCGGCATGATAGTTGTGGAGGATGATTATTTCGTTACAGTCTGCCTGAAAGAAAATCCGATTATTACAGAGTTTGCCAATAACCGGGTGAAAACCTTTTTCACTTTTAAGAAAACGAGGTTTATCCTTCAGTTGCTCTACAGGATTGCCACATACTATCTCAGGTACCTGAAGCAGATTAACCGGAAAACTGACCATATTGAACGGCAGCTTCATAAATCGATGAAGAACCAGGAACTGTTTGC
>DDKP01000057.1:0-1367 GCA_002339745.1 Firmicutes bacterium UBA2595
ATCCATCCTTTGTATAATATAAACGGTATCGGGATAACTGACGGCTCCGTTCACGACATGGGAGCCGCTAAACGTGAAGCGGCCGGTGCGGGAAAGGGAATTTACGGGATGAAGGCCTTAGGTGGCGGAAACCTTCTGTCGGAGGTGGAAGAGGCATTATCCTTTGTCCTGGCAAACGACAACCTTCATTCCATAGCCCTGGGCATGAAGACAAAAGAAGAAGTGGACATGAATATCAGGTTGTTCAGAGGGGAAGAAGTGCCCGACAAGATCAGGCGTAAGGTTGATTCCATCCCTCGCACACTGCTGATTGAACCATGGTGCCGGGGCTGTGGAAAATGTGCGGAAAGGTGCACTGCCGGGGCAATTCATCTGGCTGACGGCAAGGCTGCGGTGGACCGCAGGGCCTGCCGGCTGTGCGGTTATTGCGGCCCTGTTTGTGAGGACTTCTGTATAAAAATAGTTTAGTTAATGCGGGTTGACCACGGCACGGTAAGATTTAGGGAGGATAAAATGCGAATAATGGGTTTAGACGTCGGCGACAAAACTATCGGAGTCGCTTTAAGCGACCCGCTCGGGTTGACCGCCCAGGGGCTGGAAGTCATCCGGCGGAAAAGGTTGGATAAAGACCTGGAGCGGTTGGGTGAAATAGTTGAGCAGAACGGGGTTGACATGGTTGTAGTCGGGATGCCAAAAAATATGAACGGAACCCTCGGACCACAGGCCGAAACGGTCAGGGAGTTTATCGCCAGGTTTAAAGAGAAGTTCGGGATTTCCGTGGATGTCTGGGATGAAAGGCTTACTACCGTGGCTGCCGAAAAGATGCTCATTGAGGCGGATGTGAGCAGGGCCAAAAGGAAGGAGGTAATAGATAAAACGACGGCAGTCATAATATTACAGGGATACTTGGACAGGCACACAAAAAATATAAAAGGAACGTAGGGACTGGCGGAATAAACAGGGGAAAGATGGATAAAATAGAAAAAGGTATAAAATTTGACACCAATTTATTTGTAGTATACAATACAATTTGTAGTATACAATACAAATACTTAATAAAATGATGAGGTGATACCATGAATCATGAGGAAGAAACACTCACTTTGACGGATGAAGAGGGGAACGAACACGAGTTTTCAGTTATTGACATAATTGAAGTGGACGGTTCGGAATATGCCATCCTTCTTCCTTTAGAAGAGGGTGAAGAGGGCGAAGAAGAGGCAGTTATACTGAAGATTGGTAATGATGAAGACGGCAACGAGATTCTAGTGGATATCGAGGATGACGAAGAATGGGAGAAAGTGGCCGACACCTGGGCGTCAATGATTGAGGATGAGGAAGCTTGAGAAGCTTCCTCATTTTTTTGT
>DDKP01000057.1:1708-3224 GCA_002339745.1 Firmicutes bacterium UBA2595
TTGTGGGGCAGAACTTATAAACGTCAGTATTCGTCTATAAAAAAGGAATAAATTAAGGCATGTATAATATATCCTTGAATGTGAAGTTATAAATCTTTATTCCAGTGTACAAGATGGGGTGTCATTCCATGAACGGGAAGATTAAAGCGGCTTTTTTAATTATTGCAGCGCTTTTAACATCTGCCGCGATTTCGTTTATTTCAGTTGTTGCTATAGCCGGTAAAAGTGACAGGATCTACCCGGGGGTTACAGTAAAAGAGCTTGATCTGGGAAACATGTCCAGGGAAAGGGCCCGTCAGGTTCTGACAGATTATGGGGAGGTTATGAGGGAAAAAACTGCAAACGTTACGTTTCAGGGGGGAAGCGGTAGTTTCAGGCTGGCAGAAGTGGATTTCCGGTTAGATGCCGCTTCCACTGCAGAAAAGGCATGGTTGGTCGGCCGCAGGGGTAATTTTATCCGGCAGTGGCAGGAACGCCGGGAAGTTGCCCGAAATGGCCTGGAAATTCCCTTTGATTTTACATTTTCAACAGATAAACTCCTGGCGGTTCTGGAGAATATCACCAAGGAGGTCAGGGTGCCGCCCAGGGACGCCAGGCTGGTCATAAACGCTGATAATACGATTGAAATCGTTGAAAGTACCAAGGGGATAGGAATAGACATCCGGAATGCCACCGCCTCCTTTCAGAAAATCATTAAAGAGGATTCAAGTGTTCCGCTGGAGGTTAAACTGATTGAAATAATCCCGTCTAAGACGACGGAAGACATTAAAAACCTGAGGGTCAACGGCCTGATTGCAGATTATACAACACGGTTTGATGTCGGTAAAACGAACCGGGTATACAATATAAAGGTCGCGGCATCGGCCCTGGACGGCTTGATAATCAAACCGGGAGAAGTGTTTTCTTTCAATGAGATAGTGGGACCCAGGAGTGAGGAAAAAGGCTACAAGATGGCGCCCACCATTTTAAATAATGAATTTATTGACAGCCTGGGGGGAGGGGTCTGCCAGGTTTCCACAACTCTTTATAATACGCTGCTGCAGGCCGATGTCGAAATGCTCGAGAGGTCCAGCCACTCCCTGGTAATCAGCTACGTTCCTTTAGGGCAGGATGCCGCCGTGGCGTACGGCAGCAAAGACCTCAAGTTTAGGAACAACCTGCCCGCCGCCATTGTTATAAAAACTTCGGTTGAGGGAGACAGGGTGACTATTAAGTTGTTCAGTGATGCAGCCCTGCGCAAGACGGTTAAAATCAACCACAGCATTATAAAGGAATATCCCTTCAAGCTGGTCTACAAGGATGACCCCACCCTGCCCAAAGGACAGCAGAAAGTAGATCAGAAGGGGACCAAGGGGTACCGGGTTACTTCCCGGATTACCATTTTCCAGAACGGTCAGTACATAGGGGAAAAGTCTCTCCTGCCCAGCTACTATAAACCTCTTGATGAAATCATCCTTGTCGGGACCAAACCTGTCGCCAGTAAGCCTGCTTCTGGCGGGCAGGCCGGCGGAGGAAC
>DDKP01000036.1:0-657 GCA_002339745.1 Firmicutes bacterium UBA2595
GAATATCCTGCGGGGCATTGATATGCGCCGGAGCGGGGTAGGCCTCACCCCCCTGGGGATCGCCAATGCCCTGGCAGATTCATTTACCGGGTTTTTGCGCTCCCTGCCGGGGGTGGAAGCTGCCGGGGCGGCCGGGAGTACCAGGAGGATGAAGGAATCCATCGGGGACGTGGATATCGTTGTTGGAGCAAGGGAGCCTGCAAAGGTAATCGATATTTTTATTAAACATCCCCAGGTAAAAAGAGTTCTGTCCCAGGGAGATACCAAAGCCAGTGTGGTAACCCTTATGGGTGTACAGGTAGACCTTATGGTGGTGGCGCCCGAGCAGTACTGGAGCGCCCTGCATCATTTCACCGGTTCAAAAGAGCATAACGTCAGGTTGAGGGAACTGGCCCACAAGAAAGGGCTGAAAATCAATGAGTACGGAATATTTACGAGGGCAGACGATATCCCCCTGCCGGTTTCGGGGGAAGCGGATATATACGCCCATTTGGGAGTGCCCTACATCCCTCCGGAGCTTAGGGAAGACCTGGGAGAGATAGAGGCGGCGGAGAATGGAACCTTGCCTGAACTAATTGAAACAGCGGACATCAGGGGTGACCTCCATATTCACTCCGACTGGAGTGACGGGGTTAACAGTATAGAGCAGATTGCAGG
>DDKP01000036.1:1059-3413 GCA_002339745.1 Firmicutes bacterium UBA2595
CCGGGGACTGTCATTGGAACGTTTGGCAGCGCAGACGGAGTACATCAGGAAACTGAACGAAAATTTGACCGGCATCCAAATACTGTCAGGGATAGAGACAGATATCCTGGCTAATGGCGACCTGGATTACCCGGACGAGATTTTAGCAGAAAAGGATGTTGTAATTGCGTCCCTGCATTCCGGTTTCCGGCAGGAACGGGCCAAGATTACGGGACGGGTTATTTCCGCGATGAAGAATAAACATGTGGATATTATTGCCCACCCGACAGGGAGGCTGATTGGGCGCCGGGACCCTTATGCCATAGACCTGGACCAGGTTTTCGAGGCAGCCGTTAAATACGATACCGTGCTTGAAATCAATTCTTCACCTGACAGGCTGGACTTAAATGACAAGTTTGTCCGCCGGGCCGTTGAAATGGGGATAAAAATAAGTATCAACACCGATGCCCATGATACCATCCGGATGGAAGAAATTAAATATGGTGTCGCTACGGCGAGGCGCGGCTGGTTGCAAAAGGAAGACGTGATAAACACTATGGATAAGAACCGGCTACTGCGCTTTCTTAAAAAGCGACGGTAAATAAAATTCAAATAAAATTTAATAATTGTAAAACGCTGGGAGGAAATATTTAGAACCATATAGAACTGGTGTAACGGATGGGGCTAACCCTGCTGATAGATTAAATTTGCAGAAAATTTTGGATGCGCTTCCCTTTTATGTTCTTATACTTGATTTGGACCACCGGATTTTATTGGCTAACGAAGCTGTTGTATTCCCATCGCCCTTACCGGCCGGCTCTTGGTATAGATATGGCTTTAGGGGAAATACATAATAACAGGGGGATACTGTATGACCCTGATATAGTGGATGTTTGTGTAAAGCTCTTCAAGGAAAAGGGGTTTAATTTTGAACGAGAAACATCTCGCTAACAAAAACAGGGAATTTGCAGGAATTAACAGGAATTTTCCTGAATGAATAGAATAAACATCAATATTATTTTTAAAACTGGATTAATAATAGATACTGCATACTTTAAGGAGGTTACCGTTTGATGAAGTTGAAAGCAATATATGAACTGGCAGTGAAAAAAGGGATTGAGAATGATCCCCGGGGAAAGAAAGAGGTGGATAAGGACCTCAAAAAGGCCAAAAAGGCTTATGATGAAATGAAAGCAGAAGAAAAAAAGGAATTTGACCGGGAAAAGCTTACCAACCCATATACTGATACCAGGATTCTCTACGGGAACCCAGATATGGAGGTTAAGTCGGTTGTAGCCGGAATTGATATTGAAGCAGGAGAGGTACTGTTGGCCGAACGCCTTCGCGAAAAGGGCCAGCCCGTTGATTTGATTATCAGCCACCACCCTGAGGGGAAAGCCTTAGCCGGCCTGCATGAAGTGATGAAAATGCAGGCAGAGATACTGGAGGATTTCGGGGTCCCTATAAACGTTGCCGAAGGCATTATGGCTTCCCGTATCAGTGAGGTGAGGAGGGGCCTTCTGCCCCTGAACCACAACAGGGCCGTTGATGCTGCCAGGATACTTGATATACCCCTGATGAGCATTCATACACCGGCCGACAACATGGTTACTTCATTCCTGCAGAATCTGATGGACAAGAAAAAACCGGAAATGGTTGGCGATATTCTAAAATTGCTCAAGGAACTCCCGGAATTTGCGGAAGCGGTTAAGATCAACGCGGGACCTACAGTTGTTGTGGGGGACAAAGAGCGTAAAGCCGGAAAGGTCTTTGTGGATATGACAGGGGGGACCGGTGGTTCGGAAGATGCATTTTCCAAACTGGCCACCGCGGGTGTTGGAACCATCGTCTGCATGCATATAGGGGAGAAACACCGCAAGGAAGCTGAGAAAAATCATATCAATGTAATTATTGCAGGACATATGGCCAGCGATTCGCTGGGCATGAACCTTATCCTGGATGAGTTGGCCAAAGAGGGAATCCAGATAACCACCTGTTCGGGCCTAATCAGGTTTTCCAGGCTGACAAGTTAGACAACCTAAAAAACGTGGCCTCGGCCACGTTTTCCGATTCATGTACCGGCAGGAAGCTGCCCCAAGATGACAGGGCGCGGCTGCCGGCGCTGGTTTTTAGGCTGTTTTTGGAGGTATGGTCATGAATATACCAGAACTGCTGGCCCCGGTGGGCAGCAGGGAAGCCCTTGCGGCTGCGGTGCAAAACGGGGCGGATGCGGTTTACATGGGCGGGAAGATGTTCAGCGCCAGGCAGTACGCCGCCAATTTTGACCGCGACGAACTTGGTGAAGCTGTTGAATACGCGCACATCAGGGGAGTAAAAGTTTACATCACAGTCAATACTTTGCTGGCCGATGCCGA
>DDKP01000066.1:0-798 GCA_002339745.1 Firmicutes bacterium UBA2595
CGACGGAAGCGGTTATCCCTTGGGGCTTAAAGGAAAGCAAATACCCCTGCATGCACGTATTCTGGCGGTGGCTGATTGTTTTGACGCCATGGTCACTAACCGGCCATATCGGAAGAGAAAGAGTACCGCCGAGGCTATTGAGGAACTCAAGAGGTGTTCCGGCACGCAATTTGACCCGGAAATAGTGGAAGCGTTTCTCTGTGTCTTACGGGAACAAAAAGAGAAAGTGGGGTAGACCGTTACGGTTTGAAGCCCGTCCTGATAAGCCGTTTTATCATGCCCTGGCTGAACCTGAACCAGGCGTAAGTATACACAAATGCAAGCCCTGTATATAAAGGAAGCAGTGTTAAGATACTCCTCTCGACCGGAATGGGACCAAAGACAGGGAAACCGAGTCCAAAGGTGAGAATCAGCATTCCCGTGGTAAGGACAACGGTTCCGGCCAGGGTTACGTTAAAAATTCTGTACGAATGGTGAAGACCCCACCCGATAACCAGTCCAAGCGGGGCATTGCAGAAGACGAGGATAATTGCTTCCGCGGGCTGAATCACAAAAGTGAGGAAAACGGAAACAGCAAAACAAGCGACACCTCCCCATGGGCTCATGAAACCGGCAACTGCTACAGGGAGGGCGCTGAAGGCGCTTAAAACATGACCGGGCCCCGGGAAAAAGCCGCCTGACGCCTGCAGGAGGGCGGCCAGGGATGCCAGCAGCGAGTAGCGAACGAGGCTGCGGACCGGGACAGTTATTTTATTATCCAATGGAACAACCTCCGGCAAATTGTACGCTTTATTTATA
>DDKP01000066.1:1217-6117 GCA_002339745.1 Firmicutes bacterium UBA2595
CGTTTGGCGGGAACGTGTGGGAATCGAACCCACCACGGACAGGATCGCTGCCCGTCAACTGGTTTTGAAGACCAGGCGAGCCACCAGGCCCAATCCGCTCCCGTAAACAGATAATATTATAACACAAGGCTTATACTAAAGCAACTGTTGACATGGCGGGCTTGACATGGCGGGCTTTTGCCTGACCAGTTTACATTTGACGGTATGTGTGAGATAATAATAAGCGTAGATTCCTTTGAGAACGCAGACTCTGACAGATTTGGAGGTGGCCGTATGTTCAGCCTCGGATTTCCCGAGTTAGCGCTTATATTAATAATTGCCCTGATAATTTTTGGCCCGGGGAAATTGCCTGAGGTGGGTAAGGCCGTGGGTAAAGCCATTGGCGAGTTTAAGAAGGCTTCCCGGGAAATTCAAAAAGAGATCACTGAGACCGTGGAAGAACCAGAGAAAAATTAGCCTTTGGAGCAGGAATAGTCTGCTCCTTTTTTGCAGAATACATATTTTTAGAGGCGGCAGGAATTTTATCCGATGTAGCGAATATATTGCAAATGAGTAAGCCGGACCTGTTTTACATGCCTGGACTTATTACGACAAGCGGGTGAAGCGATGAAAGGGCTTGAACTATTTAATCTGATAAAAGACGACTTAATGACCGTAGAAAAGGAACTGGCAAAAATAGTGAAAACTCACGACCCGCTGCTGACGGAAACGTCGGCCCACCTGCTAAAGGCGGGCGGCAAGCGTCTGAGACCCGCGTTTGCATTGGTTGCGGGAAAAACTTATAATTACAATCCCCAGAAGCTGATACCGCTGGCTATGGCCCTGGAACTGATCCATATGGCCAGCCTGGTCCACGACGATGTAATCGATGATTCCTATACCAGGCGGGGTATACCGACGGTTAAAGCGAACTGGGGCGATCAGGTGTCAATTTATACGGGCACTTATTTATTTGCCCAGTCGCTGGCGCTCATTGCCAGGGTTGGCAACCCTACTGTCAGCAGGATACTGGCGGATATCAGCGTTAAAATGTGCGAGGGTGAAATCCAGCAGATTGTGACCAGTTATGATATCCGACAGACGGTAAAGGACTATTTTTTCAGAATCAGGCGAAAAACCGCGCTGTTGATTTCTGCCAGCTGTGAGTTGGGGGCTGTTGCCTGCGGGGCTCCCGAATATCATGTAAAAGCCCTGGCCAGGTATGGCTACTATTTGGGTATGGCTTTTCAGATAACCGACGACATCCTTGATTTCACAGCCAGCCAGCGGGAGTTAGGCAAACCCGTGGGCAGCGACCTGCGTCAGGGTATTATAACTTTACCGGTCATTTACGCAATGCAACTGGCGACCGGCCGTGACCGCTTGATAGAAATTATTAAGAAAAAAGACAAAAAGGAGGGTGAAGTTTTAGAGGCAGTTAATATTACCAGGAAGAGCGGAGCTATAGAAAAGGCGTTTGACGTGTCTGACCGTTATCTTGAGAAGGCAAAATCCCAGATTAGATACCTGCCGCCGGGCCAGGCTACCGAAAGCCTTGGGCTAATTGCAGATTTTATCGGAAAAAGGAAGTTCTGACGCCGAAAGGTATTGTCCAGAAATTTCACTCAATTTTCAGCAAAAAATGCCACGAAAAAAAGGATTTTGTTATTTTAATGTAGAATGATACCTGATGAAAAAAAGAAAATATATTAAGGTTCTTTTTGTTTGTTGTTAAATGTGATTTGGGGTGCAATAAATTTAAGGTTGAGGAGGATTTTGAGAAGATGGGTTTACGCGATAAGCTCAAATTTGACCTGTCAAAAACCGAAGATAAGCTGAAACTGTTTATTCTGGTAAGCGGGGTTCTGCTGTTCCTGTTAGTGGCTACAGTTGGCGGGATTTCTCTGACAATGTCGCCCAACTTCTGCAAACTCTGCCACAAGGCCATGACACCCGAGTATGTCACCTGGAAGTATTCTTCCCACAGCCAGATAGCCTGTGTGGACTGCCACATGGAGCCGGGAGTCGTCAATATCATGATAGAGAAAGTGATGGCTACCAAGCACCTGGTAGACTATCTGAAGGGCGACTATGAGAAACACCTGCCCATCAAAATGAAGCATGAACTGCCCAGCCACCTGTGCGAACAGTGCCATTCCGTGAAGACCAGGAATTTCACACTTTCAGGCGACTTGATTGTGCCTCACGAGAAACACGGGGAGAAGGGTGTCGGCTGCGTGAAATGCCATTCGGGAGTTGCCCACGGTAACATCGCCGGCCGTGCGGCCACCAAGACAGGAGACCTTGGCGCATGGACTGACGAGGACGGCAAGAAAAACATGATTCCCGAATATGTAAGGCCCGACATGGATGTTTGTGTGGACTGCCACATTACACCCGCCAAATATGGGGTGAAAGGAGTTGAAAGCGTCACCTGGTCGTGCGAGGCATGCCACAGGGACATCAATACGCCTAAGTCCCACAGGGCGCCGGTCTGGCTTCAAACCCACGGCCTGGACGCAGCGAAAGAGCTCAAGGACTGCGTCAGCTGCCATGATATAGGCATTAAGCCGTCGTTAGCCGCTGACGGTGTGCGGAACAATATGATTAAAGCCGGGTCCACGGCCAAGGATTACGCGTGGAAAAACGACTTCTGTATTGCCTGCCACAGCAAGAAGCCGGCTGATCACCAAAACAGGGCTGTTTGGATGCCCAACCATAAGAATGCCGTGGCCAGCAAGCAGATGAAGAACTGCGTGGCCTGCCACAGCATCCAGAAGGCTAAGCCTGGGGAAACCCTGCCGTCTCCGGCCAAGGAAGTCGCCTGCAATAATTGTCACTGGTTTCAATAAAAATAAGACATTTTTATAATAACCGTACCAGACAAGTACTTTGAACCGGCAATATATACACCAGGGCATACTGTTCCTATCACAAACCGAAAAGTCCTGGGGAGGATCAATTACAGATGCCTCAATGGAGGATATTTAAGAAGCTTGACCTGGCAAGAACTGAAGACCGGTTGAAAGCAGTGATTCTGGTAAGCGGGCTGCTGCTGGCGCTTCTGCTGGCGACAGCCGGGGCCATCAAGGTTACGATGAGCCCGGGATTCTGTTCCCGGTGCCATGTCATGGCTCCTGAGTATGTCACCTGGAAGGCATCGTCTCATGCGCGGATTGCCTGTACTGACTGCCATATCAGTCCGGGGCTTGGAAACCTGATTATTCACAAGGTCTCTGCGCTGAAGGAACTGTACCTGTACCTTACCGGGACTTACAACCGTCCTATCAAAATGACTCACCGGCTTGAAGACCGGATATGTACCCGGTGCCATTCGATAAACAGGGGTATTACCCCATCCGGAGATTTGATTATCCCCCATGACAGGCATGCCGCCAAAGAGGTCCAGTGCGTTGACTGCCACAACGGGGTTGCCCACGGTAATATTGTAGCCCGCCAGCTCACAGCTGACGGGAACTACGAGGTTTGGACCGAAGAGTATGGCGAAAAGCAGATGACCAAAGATTATACCGAGCCGAAAATGAATACATGCCTGGAATGCCATATCAAGCGCAATGTAACCCAGGCATGTGAGGCGTGCCATACATCTATCAGCCTGCCTCCGGACCACAGGGTGGACAACTGGGGTACAACCCACGGGCTGAAGGCCAGAGGAGACCTGGAGTATTGTAACAAGTGCCACTCCTATTCAGTGGAGGCCAAGGACATTCCGGTCAAGGATCCTGTGGCCAGGTATGCCAGGGGCAACGTCTTCTGCTATGATTGTCACCAGAAGAGGCCAAAGGGGCACACCGGCGACTGGAAGATAATTCACAAAAAGGGCGTCAGGAACGGCGATGTTTCCGGCTGCCTGGTCTGCCATAACATTGAGAAGCCCGAGCCCAGGGAAAAGGCAGTTCCTACTTACTGCGCAAAATGCCACGGGCGGCAGGATGTGGATCCTGAACCGAAACCGGGAGCCGAACCCGGACAGAAGCAGCCCGACCAGGGACAGGGCCAGGACGTCCCGGCCAAATCGGGTACTATTACATTCAGGAAATCCCACCCGGCCGGTTGGCGTCAGTACCACCCGACGGTTGTGAAAGAAAAGGGCGCCAGTAATGAAGGCTGCTGGAACTGCCATGAGACAACCCACTGCTCAAGATGCCATACCAATAAGTTGTAGGATGTCGCCCCAGTTAAACCCGCCAGAAAATCTGTCAACTGTACGTATTAAAAAGCAGGAGAATTATTCAGGTCTCCTGCTTTTCTGGGCCTTATCTTCTTGGATAATATATCCTTTGTTGCATAAAATGTCTAGCCAAAAAGGGATGGTTTGAAGTATAATAAATATTGTTGGCTAATTTTGCACATAGAAGAAATTTTTTCTCTGTTTTAAAAGGACTTTGTCCGGATAATGTCGTATTCTATAAATTAAAAAAAAATGTAAAAAATAGGTACGGCTCTCTAATCTTTTTCTGAAAATCTCCGATATATATTTATAGAGAAAATTAACCGTAGGGACCGTTTCAGCATACTTACTTAAACCAAAAAGCGAAAGGAGCCGGTCCAGATGGGGCGCAACAGGATATTGGTATTCGGCTTGCTTTTGCTGATGGTAGTTGGGATCCTGATATCACTGCCGGCCGTCCGGAAGCAGGTAAGCCAGATGATACAATCCATGCAAGCCAGCCCGCCTGCTGTCGGGCCAAAACTTGCCGACCGGGAATCCGATCAAAAGGTCTGCGGCATCTGCCATTCTGACAAGAGCCGGGATTTCAACAAGAAATTTCAACACGCGCCTTTTGTAAAATGGTACTGTAAAGACTGTCATGCTCCACACCTGGTGGGGACAGGAAAACATGAGAATGTTGTACCGATTAACCAGTTGTGTTCCACCTGACACTTCAACAGGATGGAC
>DDKP01000027.1:0-29442 GCA_002339745.1 Firmicutes bacterium UBA2595
GCTTCGCCCACGACAGTCTTTACTTCTGGTTTTTCCGGACCCGGTTCACTTTCAGCGGTCGCTTTGTCCGTAGTATCACCCGCCGGGGGAATTTCTTCATTTTCCCTTGCCGGGGAGACATTTTCTTCTAATTTCGGTTCAGTTTCCGTTTCAGTTTCCCCTGTGACTTCCCCGGCCGGTTCGGTGTTGGCAACCGCCTCGGTGATTTCTTTTATCAGGTCTTCTCCCAATGACTCCCCGAGCGTCGGCTCCGCGGCTTCTTCCTGTTGAGCTTTGTGTCTCTCATAATCAGCAGAACTCTCGGCCTTCTCCTTTTCTTTCTTAAATTCTTTTACCGAAAGGCTGATCTTGTGTTTTTCCGGATCCACATCAATCACCTTCGCCTTTATCTCGTCACCTACACTTACGACTTCGGCAGGAGCGCCTATTCTTTTCTCAGAAAGCTGAGAAATATGTACCAAAGCATCTACTCCCGACTCCAGTTCCACAAATGCGCCGAATGGTGCCAGTCTTACAACTTTACCGGTAACCATCTGGCCTGCACCATATTTCTCGGTAATATTGTGCCAGGGGTTGGGAATAATCTTCTTCAGGCTTAGGGAAACTTTTTCATGCTCCTTGTCCACACTCAAAATGAAGACTTCTATTTCGTCGTTCTCCTTAAGGATTTCTGAAGGATGGGTCACCCTGTACCAGGCCATTTCCGAAACGTGCAGCAGGCCGTCAATACCGCCTAAATCCACAAAAGCCCCAAAATTGGTAAGCCTGCGAACAATGCCTTTCCGGACCTGGCCCTCAGCAATTTCTTCCCATAAAGCCGCTTTCTTCAGCCGGTATTCTTCTTCCAGGATTGCTTTTCTGGAGAGGATTATTTTTTTGGCTTCCTTTTTTACTTCGATTACCCTGGATCTCAAAGTTTGACCGACATATTTAGACAGGTCTTCTACATATCCCCGTTCCACCAGGGAAGCCGGCATAAACCCCTGTATGCCTACGTCCAACAACAGGCCCCCCTTGACTACTTCGGTAACGACGCCTTCCACGGGAGTTTTATTAACCATGGCCTCCTTTAGTGTATCCCAGGCTTTCTCGGCATCTGCTTTTCTCTTGGAAAGCAATATCTTCCCTTCATCTTCCTTCACGCTGATGACAGCCACTTCCACCTCGTCTCCTACCCTGAACATATCCTTGGGAGACCTGGTGTCACAACAGGAAATCTCCCTCAGGGGAATAACCCCCTCGGATTTCCCTCCCACATCGACCAGTACCTCGTCCTCCCCTATCTGGACAACAGTCCCTTTTATAATATCTCCTCGATGAAACTCTCTTACTGCAAGGGCTTCTTCAAGCTCCCTTTTTTCTGATTCCTGGTTGGTGATCTCTTCCATGCAACTTTTGACCTCCTCAATAACCCAATCCGGGGTTGAAGCCCCGGCGGTAATTCCGATTAATTTTGCGCCTGTCAACCATTGTCGTTTAATTTCATCAGCTGTTTCAATGTGATAGGTTTTTGTTCCGGTATTGGCACAAAGACGTGCCAGTTTTTGAGTATTGGCGCTGTTTTTGCCTCCAATGACAATCATTACGTCGACCTTCCTGGCCAGATCTACAGCGGCATCCTGGCGGTCCTTGGTGGCATTGCAGATGGTGTTATAAACTTTAACTTCTTCAGCCTTATCTTGTAGTACTTCAACAATCTGCTGGAAATTTTCTGCTGGCTGGGTAGTCTGGCTTATAATACCAATTTTTTTAAACGGTTGGAGCTTTTCCGCCTGCTCAGGAGTTTCTATCACAATCGCCTGCTGGCCAGTCCACCCTATGATTCCGGTAACCTCAGGGTGTTCCCTGTCCCCCACGACAACTACCTGAAACCCTTGTTCGTTAAGTTCCTTGGCCAGTTCCTGTGCCTTCTTCACAAAAGGACAAGTAGCGTCAACTACCTGGAGGCCAAACTCATCTGCTTTACTGAATATCTCAGGACCAACCCCATGTGACCTTATGATGACGACCCCGTCCGGTATCTCGGAAATCTCTTTTACAACCTTGATTCCTTTCCTGGATAGGTCTTCAACCACCTGTGGGTTATGAATGAGAGGCCCCAAGGTATATATCTTTTTATTGGTTTCCCTGGCTGTTTTCATGGCCAGGTCCAGTGCTCTCTTCACACCAAAACAAAACCCTGCCTTTGGTGCCAGGATTGTTTTCATCCAATCACCTCAAAAACCATACTGATTTCACTTTAGTATTATTTATATACGCAGTCTTAATGTGTTTACTTCTAGACAAAAATATAAATTCCTCCAAAATTTCCACAAAAGCGTGGTTTTCACGCTCAAACAAAAAAGGCCAAGAGCCTTTTTAAGTTTGTTGTACCGGATGCCGCTCAATGCATTGTTTGATTTTTTCAACCACTTCGTCAAAGCTCATGTCCGATGAATCAATCAGGATGGCGTCCTCGGTCTGAACCAAAGGGGCCATTTCCCTGGTGCTGTCAATCTGGTCGCGCATGGCAATTTCCTGTTCCAGTTGGGCCATGTTCACTTCATAACCGGCCGTCGTCAGATCTCCTGCCCGCCGTCTGGCCCTCTCTGCTGCGGAAGCGGTAAGGAAGATTTTGCAGTCTGCATCCGGAAGGACATATGAACCAATGTCCCGCCCGTCCATAATGACACCTCCCGCCTTGGCCAGTTCCCGCTGCAGTCTCACCATTTCCAGCCTGACCCCGGGAACTTTGGCCACCAGCGAAACGTTCCGGGAAACTTTCGGTGACCTGATCTCAGCCGTAACATCCTCCCCGTCCATGCAAATAATTTGGGTATGGTCAACGTGGGATATTTTAACATCAGTTTCCCTGGCCAGCTTCGTCAGCGCCTGCTCATCTTCCATACTTATTCCCTGCCTGAGGGCCTTTAGCGTAATTGCCCTATACATGGCGCCCGTATCTATATAAATATACCCTAAGTCTTTTGAAACCTGCCGCGCCACCGTGCTTTTCCCGGCGCCAGCAGGCCCGTCAATGGCCACTACAGGCTTCCTGCCGTTTCTTTGCATTATTTCACTCCTTACTCAGGTTGTTGATTCTATAAAAATGTAGATACTTTCGACAAAAACCCAAATTTTCCTCTCAAAATCCCTGGTTTTCTATATTTCATTTCACTTAAATAGTTAATTATGCAGGAACTAACGTCAAAATAACGAAATTTATCTTTTGAAAGGGGTGCTTGTGTGTCAGGAGTTTATTCAATCTATTTAAAAATTCTGGTATTGCTTGGCATGATAATCTTTTTCCCTGGTTGCGAAAGCAAATCGCTGCCTAACCAGTTCCATAGCGGATCGGCGGCCCAACTGATGGCCAATTCTCTCAATGTCATGGAAAAGACCGGTTCATACCGCTTTAAAGGCACAGGCAGCGTTCAGTATATCGGGATCGGCAGTCAGGGCGCCTTCACTGTCACAGGCGCTTACAAGTCTCCGGGTTACTCCCACATGAAAATGAAAATGAAGCTGGGGGGAGCCAACTACCATTCCGAGACCTTTTACAAAAATGACACGATATATCAGCTATCCAACGAATATTGGAAAAAAGTGCCTTTTGACCCTAACACCCTTATTCAGCCCGGTTATAAACCGGTTAAGATCATCCTGGCTCAACTGCCGGAGGTGTCGTTAAACCCTGTTTCCATGCAGGATGGTATCCTTAATGGCAAAATAGTCAAGGTCATCAGGGCGCCTTCCAATACCAGGAAGTTTAAGATTTACCTGCAAAAACATCTGGACAGGACCATTTCCCGGGAACCTGAGAGGCGCCAGGAACTAGCTAATTTCTCAAAAAACTGCTCGGTACTGCAGAACTACACCTTGTATGTAGATCCCGAAACTAAACGGATCTTAAAAATATTGTTCCGTCAAAACGTCAGGGTTACTCTGTCAAACAAGAAAACCGAAACCCATATGGATGCTGAATACACCATCTATGACTTCGAAAACGATGTAGACCTGCCTTCGGTACCCGGTAAAATCAAATAAAAGTCAGAAATACTATAAACTATAAAGGATATGAGTTTCTGCTTTCTCGACGCCCCAGGAAACTTATATCCTTTTTTCTATTCCGTTAACTGTGATAATACATTTTCAAACCCCGGAAATGAAACGTTAATACATTCCGCATTTTTGATGGTGGTTTTTCCATCAGCCACTAATCCAGCAACAGCCATAGCCATAGCCACCCGGTGGTCTCCATGGCTCTCGCAGATAGCCCCTTTCATCGCCGAGGGCCCGTTTATAACCATACCGTCTTTTAATTCTTGTACTTCCACGCCCATCTTTCGCAGTTCACCGGCCATTGTGGAAATCCGGTCAGTTTCTTTAACTTTCAGTTCGGCCGCATCCCGGATTACCGTGTCACCCCTGGCAACTGCTGCAGCCACTGCTATTACGGGAATTTCGTCAATCAGGCGAGGGATCAGTGATCCTTCTATTACTGTTGACCTAAGTTCACCGCCATGTACTACTATATCCCCCACCGGTTCACCGTTAACAATGTCTTCATTAAGTATCTTGATTTCCGCTCCCATCCTCCTCAGTACTTCAATAATTCCTGTTCGCGTGGGATTTATGCCTACCCTGTTTATTCTTACTCTTGAACCCGGGATTATAGCTCCTGCTACCATGAAGAACGCAGCCGAGGATATGTCCCCCGGGACTTCCACCGGTTTCCCCTCCAGGGTGGGATTACCCGTTATCTTGACTACCTGGTCCTTTACCTCAATATCGGCTCCCAGGTAAGACAACATCCTTTCTGTGTGGTCCCTGGATTTCTGTGGCTCCCACACGGTTGTCTGGCCTTTTGCGTAAAGTCCTGCCAGCAAAACCGCTGATTTAACCTGTGCACTGGCCACGGCGGATACAAATCGTATCGGTCTTAATACTCGGCCCTGAACAGAGATGGGGGCCAATGTGCCTTTCTGCCTCCCGTTGATGATGGCGCCCATCTCCCTTAACGGCTCAATTACCCTGCCCATCGGTCTTTTGCGGATCGAGCTGTCTCCCGTCACTGTCGAAAAAAATGGCTGTCCCGCCAAAATCCCCATCATTAGTCTGATGGTGGTTCCCGAATTTCCAACGTCTAGGACATCCTCCGGTTCACGCAGGCCGTACAGCCCTCTCCCCCTCACAGTAATGGTATTTTTGCCTTCTTGTATAAACTCAATTCCCATGTTTTTAAAACACTCGATGGTGCTCAGGCAGTCTGCGCCCATTAAAAAATTTGTGATCCTGGTGGCTCCGGTCGCCAAGGAACCCAGCATAACAGCCCGGTGAGATATTGATTTGTCTCCCGGAACCTCTATTTGACCCTCCAGTTTAGTTGTCTTGCCGACTCGCAGATTCAAGGGTGACTCCTCCTGCTATTATCTTTTCTTGACACTTATTCCTTCTTTACGCAGTATTTCAACTGCCTTTAACTGTTCTTCCTCACTGATAAAAGCCAGTCTGATAGTTCCCCCTTCGCCTTCCCTGACTCTTAGGATTTCTATATCTTTAATGTTTATTCCGGCATTACCCAGATGTCCGGCCAGATTGGCTATAACACCCGGTCGGTCCGGTACCGTAACAACTATTTCATGGGCTGGGGGGAGGTACCCTCTGAGTTTGGACGGGATCTTTCCCCTCAACTCGCGCGCCCTGGCAAAGCCTTCCTCCAGGCCCTCTTCATCACATTCCTCGACCATCCGGCGGGTTTGGTCCAGAACTGCACCAAACTTATCAAGAACCGCCAGGATGCTTTCCCGGTTAGAAAGGCAGATATCTTTCCACATCAGGGGTTGGCCGGAAGCTATCCTGGTGGTGTCACGGAAACCTCCGGCCGCCAGCATCAGGGTTTTTTCATGGTCTTTCTGCACTTCACCGACCGTATTAACCAGGGCAGCCGCCACCAGGTGAGGCAGGTGGCTAACGGCGGCCACCATCAGGTCGTGAGCCCGGGGGTCCATTTCAATAGCATTGGCACCTAAGGCGCAGACCAGTTTCTTGACTTTTTCAACCGCATTCCGGTCGGTTTTAGCAGATGGAGTCAAAATATATACCGCGTTTTCGAAAAGGTACCTGTCGGCCCCCCTGACTCCAGCCATCTCTGAGCCGGTCATCGGATGCCCGCCGACAAAATAAGCGCCTGCAGGCATCAGCCGGTCGGCCTCCGCAACGATGTCCGCCTTGGTGCTGCCGACATCGGTAACAATGCACCCCTTCTTTATAACAGGGGCAATCCTGCCTATTATGTCCAACGTTACTCCCACCGGTACGGCTACTACAATTAAATCGGCATCTGTCACAGCAGCTTCAATGTCTAACTCCCCTTCATGGATTGCCTCTGTTTCCTCGGCAAGTTTCAGGTTGTTATAATCAATATCAACACCGACAACCTTTCCGGCCAGACATCGGCTGCAGAGGGCCATTCCCAGTGAACCGCCTATAAGACCAACACCTATAATAGTAACTTTGCCAAATAATGGCTGCATGTTTAATCCTCCTAAATAAACCTGCCCATTACATCCGCCACTTTTTTGATGTCGTTCATCAGCGCCGAAAAGTTTTCGGGGGTCAGGGACTGCGGCCCGTCGCACAGAGCCTGGGCGGGGTTGGGATGGACTTCAATGAGCAGGCCGTCGGCGCCGGCAGCAATGGCCGCCATGGCCATCGGCCTGATAAACTTCCACTTGCCGGTGGCATGGCTGGGGTCGACGATGACCGGCAGGTGCGAGAGGTGCTTGGCAACAGGGACCGCACTGAGGTCGAGGGTATTCCTGAGGTATGATTCGAAGGTGCGAATTCCCCGCTCACACAAGATAACATTGTAGTTGCCCCCGGACATCAGGTACTCCGCGGCCATCAACCATTCTTCAATAGTAGCCGACGGCCCCCTCTTCAGGACCACCGGTTTATCTGCAGTGGCGACTTCTTTCAAAAGGAAGAAATTCTGCATGTTTCTGGCCCCGATTTGCAGAATATCGGCATACCTGGCAACCAACTCAACGGTTCGCGGGTCGACAACCTCTGTAACTATTTTAAGACCGGTTCGTTCCCTGGCCTCGGCCAGAATTTTGAGGCCGTCCTCTTCAAGCCCCTGGAAAGCGTATGGAGAAGTCCGCGGTTTGAAAGCCCCTCCCCTTAAGATTGTTGCCCCGGCTCTGCTGACCTCTTCCGCAGTTTCCAGGACCTGTTCCCTGCTTTCTACCGCGCACGGGCCTGCCATCACATGAATTTGTGAGCCGCCGAACTCTAAATCTCCTACTTTTACAACCGAATCGTGAGTCTTGAATTCTCTGCTGACCAGTTTGTACGGCTGCAGGATAGGAACGACTTTCTCGACTCCTGGCATAGCTTCCAGGGCGATTTCGTTTAATCTTGTTTTGTCCCCAATTGCTCCGATTATTGTTTTTTCTACACCCTCTGAAAGATGTATCCTGAAACCAAGACCTTCCAGCCTGTCTATCACGTGATTTATTTCTTGCTTACTGGCTCCGCTGGCCATTACCACAATCATGTCTAATACCTCCAAACAATTATTACTTCAGGTTTGTAAAAAAGGCACCCCAAAAAGGAGTGCCCGTACTAAACGTCCACATATGACCTCCCTTCCTACCATCCTGCCGCTCAGTTTTAAAGGCCCCTCAGCCTTCAAAAACCTTTGATTTTTTGTGCGAGGTTTATAGCTCTTCACCCTGCCATACTACATAGAATATCCTATCACATTATACTTTTGTTGACAAGAGGTTTTGTCTTAAACAGGCATTTCCGTCCTACCGCTTCCGCCACCGGGATTATTTCATTGATCAGATCCGCGAAATTTCCGGGAGTAAGAGATTGCCCGCCGTCACACAAGGCCTCGTCAGGACAGGGGTGCACTTCAATCAGCAGTCCGTCGGCGCCGGCAGCAACAGCGGCCTTGGAGAGGGGGGCTACCATGCCCCATTTTCCGGAAGCGTGGCTTGGGTCAACTATTACTGGCAAGTGCGAGAGGTGTTTAATGGCAGGTATTGCGCTTATATCGAGGGTATTCCTGGTATGAGTCTCAAAAGTGCGAATTCCCCGCTCACACATGATGACCTGGGAATTACCCTCATTCATTACGTACTCGGCCGCCATCAGCCACTCCTCAATAGTAGCCGACAGACCTCTTTTTAAAAGAACCGGTTTACCGGTCCTGCCTGCCTCTTTCAAGAGAATGAAATTCTGCATGTTCCTGCTTCCAATTTGAATAACGTCGGCACACCGGGCCACTAATTCAATATCCCTGGTGTCCATTACTTCGGTAACCACCGGCAGCCCGGTTATTCTTTTCGCCTCTTCCAGGATATCCAGCCCTTTTTCAGCCAGGCCTTGAAAGGCATACGGTGAAGTCCGGGGCTTAAAAGCGCCTCCTCTCAACATCTGGACACCCAACTTTTTCAATTGAAGTGCAACCTTTATATAACGGTCCCTATCTTCCACCGCACAGGGCCCGGCAATTACGGTCAGGTGGTCCCCGCCAATGACAACATCGCCAACCTTGACCAGCGTGTTATCTTTTTTTGTTTTCCTGCTCGCCAACATGTATCCCATCGATATTACCTCCCGGAGACCGATACTCTTCCATCATAGGATTCGCTTTTCAGGGGTTCTTTAAGGCTGCGGACCAGTTTGTAGACTGATTCAGTCAAATCGGGTGATTTACCCTTCTCACCGATATTTTTTACTAAAGCGCTGCCGACTATAACAGCATCACAGTGCTGAGATATAACGGCCACCTGCTGGGCAGTCGATACCCCGAAGCCGACAGCCAGCGGCGCCCCAGTATACCTGCGGACCGTTTCCATGAAACCCTGCAGGTCATCCGGAACCTTATCCCTGATCCCTGTAACCCCTGTAAGGGACACGCAGTACACAAATCCTTCGGCATTACCAGTAATATTTGCTATCCTGTCAGGACCGCTGGTAGGCGCCACCAGGGGAATAAGGTACAGGCCATTACCGGCCAGGAATGTATGAAACTCCTCTGACTCTTCCACGGGCAGGTCCGGAACGATAAATCCGTCGACTCCCGCGCCTGCCGCATCTCTAGCCACCCTTTCCAGTCCGTATCTTATCAGAGGGTTGTAATAGGTCATGAGAATAATCGGCACCTGTGTTGTTTGGCGCAACCGGGAAACCAACTGCAGTATCTTTTTCAGGTTGGTACCGGATTTCAGCGCCCGCTGGGAAGCCTGCTGGATTATTGGGCCGTCTGCCAGCGGGTCGGAGTAGGGGACTCCCAGTTCGATGACATCGGCGCCGGCCTTTTCCAGGGTCAGAACCAGCTCGGCAGTGGTTTCCAGGTCCGGGTCTCCTGCCGTTATGAATGTTATCAGGGCTTTCTCTTTTTTGGAGATTAACTGGGAAAACTTCTCCGAAATCCTGTTGTTCAATCTATTTCACCTCCAGCAGCCCGGCAACACTCTGGACATCCTTGTCGCCTCTTCCCGACAGGTTTATTACCACGGTCTTATCCGGGCCAAGTTGGGGGATTAATTTCAGTCCATAGGCAATAGCATGTGAACTTTCCAGGGCCGGGATAATTCCTTCAGTGCGGCAGAGAACCTGGAAAGCGTCCAGGGCTTCGCTGTCAGTAACACTGGCGTACTCTACCCTGCCCGATTCCTTAAGGTAGCTGTGTTCCGGCCCCACTCCGGGATAATCCAGTCCGGCTGAAACAGAATGGGCTTCCAGGATCTGCCCGTCATCATCCTGCAGCACATAACTGTATGCTCCATGCAACACGCCCTTTGTGCCCCTGGTCAGGGTGGCGGCATGGTACGGGGTATCCAGCCCGTGCCCGGCCGCTTCCACGCCTATTAATTTAACGTCTTCGTTCTGCAGGAACGGGTAGAAAATGCCGATAGCATTACTACCTCCTCCAACACAGGCAATTATGTAATCGGGAAGTCTTCCTTCCTTTTCCAGGATCTGTTTCTTTGTTTCTTCACCGATAATTTTCTGAAAGTCCCGCACTATCATCGGGTAAGGGTGAGGTCCCCCGACAGAACCCAGTACATAAAAAGTAGTCCTGACGTTTGTGACCCAGTCACGGATTGCCTCATTCATAGCATCCTTCAGGGTCCGGCTGCCTGATGAAACAGGCTCCACCCTTGCTCCCAAAAGCTTCATGCGAAATACATTGAGTTCCTGTCTCTTGATATCCTCTTCTCCCATGAACACGATACATTCCAGGCCAAACAAGGCGGCAGCAGTGGCTGTCGCCACTCCGTGCTGGCCGGCGCCCGTTTCGGCTATAACCCGTTTTTTGCCCATTCTTTTGGCCAGCAGGACCTGACCAATAGTGTTATTAATTTTGTGAGCCCCGGTATGGTTGAGATCCTCCCTCTTCAGGTATATCTTCGCCCCCCGGCAGTATTCGGTCAGCCCCCCGGCATAATATAGAAGCGATGGCCGGCCCACATATTCCTTCAGGTACCTGTTCAGCTCGTCAAAAAAGGACCTGTCGTTTTTGGCTTCCTCGTATGCCTCTTCCAGTTCGGTCAAAGCAGGCATCAGGGTTTCCGGCACAAATTTGCCGCCAAAAACGCCGAAATGTCCTCTTTTATCCGGTAGTTCGTACATCTTCCTTCCCCCTTGCCTGGATGATAAAGGCTTCTATTTTTGCCGGGTCTTTTACTCCTCCTGTTTCCACACCGCTGCTTACATCAACACCGTAAGGCTCCGCTACCCTCAGTGCCATTCTAACATTTTCCGGGGTCAATCCGCCGGCCAGGATTATTCTCCCCATTTCTGAGGCCTTTCTGGCCAGAGACCAGTCAAATGTCTTACCGGTGCCGCCTGGAGTACCCGGGACATACGTATCCAGCAAAAACAAATCCACACAGTCCGTATACGGCTTCAACCGGTGCAGGGAGCCGATATCCTTCACCCTGAACCCCTTAATTACCGGGCAAGATATTTTTCTGCAATCTTCCGGAGTTTCCCGGCCGTGCAGCTGGACAAAATCAAGTCCGCAAAAAGAAACTATTTCATTTATGTTTTGCGGGTTTTCGTCAACAAACACACCGACTTTTCGCACGGTCGGGGGCAGTTCCCGGATTATCGCCAAGGCCTGTTCAGGCTTAATTCTCCTGGGGCTTTCCGCAAACACGAATCCCAGCAGGTCAGCTCCCAACTGGGCCGCTTTGACCGCGTGTTCAACTGCTTTTAGACCACAGATTTTTATAATCATATCGCCGACTCCTGCCGCAGATCCGGTACGGTATCATGTTTTCCTAATAATTCCAGCGCCTTTTTCCTGATATCCTTCTCCCTCATCAAGGCTTCACCAACCAGCATGGCATGAATGGCATTGTCCCGCAGCCTGATTACATCTTCCCTTCTGTTTATCCCACTTTCACTGACCACGGTGACGGCAGGGTCGGTTATCATTTCCCTGAGCCTGAATGTTGTTGACAGGTCTGTCCGAAACGTTTTCAGGTCCCGGTTATTAATCCCGATAATTTGGACCCCTATGGATAAAGCCCTGGTCAATTCTTCCGGCGTATGTACCTCCACCAGAGATTCCATTCCCAGTTCTTCGGCCGTATTATGAAACTCTTCAGCTTCGCGGTCCGACAGGATTGCCATTATTAACAACACAGCATCGGCGCCCAGGAGTTTTGCCTCATAAACCTGGTATGCATCGATTACAAAGTCTTTCCGCAACAGGGGTATACCTGTTACATCTCTCACTGTCTTTAGGTATGCGGGACTTCCCTGAAAAAACCGTTCGTCTGTGAGGACAGATATTGCTGCAGAACCGGCTGAAGTATATATCAGGGCAATCTCCTGAGGGTCAAAGGTCTCCCGGATCAACCCCTTGGAAGGGGACGCCTTTTTAATCTCGGCAATCAGCGATACTTCTCCAGGCTTTCGCAGCGCCGCTGAAAAGGACCTTTTCTTTACGCGGTCACACTTTTCCTTAAGACTTTCCGTGGGCATAAGCCTTTTTCTCTCTTGTATTTCTTTTTTCTTATGTGCCACAATGGTGTCCAGAATCACTGCCCGGCCTCCGTTAAAATTTAGCTTTTCTACGCTAGGTTTAAGCAGTTCCAGTTAACCCACTTTAGCTTCCTCTTCAATGAACTGCTGGGTTAATTCAACCAGTTCCTCCAGTTTCCTCACGGCCGCCCCGGAATCAATAACCACGCCAGCTTTTTCTATGCCTTCTTCAATACTGGTGGCAAAACCGGAAGCCACCAGGGCCACCGCCGCGTTAAGCAGGACAATGTCTCTGCGGGGTCCTTTTTCTCCCTCCAAAATACTTCTGGTGATGGCAGCGTTTTCTTCCGCGGACCCCCCTTTGAGCATTTCAATTGGGGTATATTCGATCCCGTATTCCCTGGGATCAATGTAGTAATTAACAACACTGCCCTCTTTTACTTCACTAACTTTTGTGGGCCCCGATATGGAGACTTCATCAAGACCGCCTTCTCCATGCACCACGAACGCTGAACGGGCGCCCAGGTTAGCCAATACGCCGGCCATAATTTCTGTCAGGTTGGGGTCATATACGCCAAGAATCTGGCACTGGGCACCGGCGGGATTCGTCAGGGGACCCAGTATATTAAACACTGTCCGGATGCCGATTTCTCTCCGCGGCCCGATGGCGTACTTCATGGATGCATGCAGGGCCGGAGCGAACAGGAAACCAATTCCTACCCTATCTATACATTCTCCTGCCTGTTCGGGGGTGAGATTAATATTAACGCCCAACGCCTCCAGCACATCGGCGCTGCCGCTGCGGCTGGATACCGAACGATTGCCGTGTTTGGCCACCGGAACACCTGCGGCGGCCACCACAAAGGCTACGGTAGTCGAAATATTGAACGTGTGTGAGCCGTCTCCGCCGGTACCGCAGGTATCCAGCAGCAGCGGTTGGGTTGTCTCCACAGGGGTGGCCTTCTGCCTCATAACCTTCGCAAAACCGGTAATTTCTTCTACCGTTTCCCCCTTTATTCTCAGAGCAGTGATAAATGACGCAATCTGGGCATCTGTGGCTTTACCGCTCATAATTTCATCCATCAGAGAAATAGCCTCTTGCTGGGTAAGGTGCTGCCCGTTTACTACTTTGTTAATCGCTTCTTTAATCATCTCAACTCTCCTCCTCTCAACTAAATTGGACACTAGTGGCTAGTGACCAGTGACTGGCTCCCACATAACCGCCTGCTACTTACCAATATTACAGTTCCAGAAAATTCTCCAGCAACTTCTTGCCGTGTTCAGTCAGGATTGATTCCGGGTGGAACTGGACTCCTTCAACAATATACTCCCTATGGCGGATGCCCATTATCTCACCCTTATCGGTCCATGCAGTAATCTCCAGGCAGTCCGGCAGGGAATCCTTCTCCACTATCAGGGAGTGGTACCTGGTGGCAGTGAATGGGGAAGAAATATCTCTAAATATGGTCTTCCCGTCGTGATGGATAAGGGAAGTCTTGCCGTGCATGAGGTTTTCAGCCCTAACCACTTTACCGCCATATGCCTGGCCGATGGCCTGATGACCCAGGCATACTCCCAGGATAGGGATTTTACCACCCAGCTTTTCAATTAGCTCCAGGGAAATACCCGCCTCATTGGGACTGCAAGGCCCGGGAGATATGACGATGTGTTCCGGAGCCATCTCCTCGATCTCTTCAACGGAGATTTTGTCGTTCCTGTAAACCTTGATTTCCTCTCCCATCTCCCCCAGGTATTGGACCAGATTGAAGGTAAACGAGTCATAATTGTCAATCATTAAAATCATTATCCGACCTCCTTAAGCATAAGGGTCTCCATCAACGCCTTGGCCTTATTGATAGTCTCGTCGTACTCTCTCTCCGGCTGGGAATCGGCTACAATTCCGGCCCCGGCCTGCACATAAGTCATCCCCTGGTGAACAAGGATGGTGCGAATCGTAATACAAGTATCCATGTTTCCGGTGAAAGCGAAATAGCCTATGGCGCCGGCGTAAACTCCTCTCCTGGTGGGTTCAAGTTCTTCAATGATTTCCATGGCCCTCACTTTTGGCGCCCCCGAAACCGTTCCGGCCGGAAAACATGCCTTCAAGGCGTCAAAACTACTTACACCTGGCTGCAGCTGGCCGCTTACCGTAGAAACAATGTGCATGACATGGGAGTAGCGCTCGATTTCCATAAAACCGCTTATTTCTATACTACCATAATTACAAACCCTTCCTAAATCATTTCTGCCGAGGTCGACAAGCATGACATGCTCAGCCTTTTCTTTTTCATCTGCCAGCAGTTCCTTTTCCAGCGCCAGATCTTCCGCCGGTGTCCTGCTCCGCGGCCTGGTTCCGGCTATCGGACGGGTTTGAATCACGCCGTCTTCCACCCTTATCAGCATTTCCGGGGAAGAACCGATTATGACAGTTCCCCCGAAATTAAGGTAATATAGATAGGGAGCAGGGTTAACAGTCCGCAGGGTCCTGTAAATGTCGAACGGGTCGCCCTGCAGGGGCATCTTTAGGCGCTGGGACAGCACTACCTGGAAAATGTCGCCGGCTTTTATGTACTCCTTTGCCATTTCAACTTTTTTGATAAATTCTTCTTTGGTCATATTGGAAACAAACCCATTAGGAGCAGCCGTCGGGGCAGCCGCGCTGACGGGAACCTGCGGTTGGCCGATCAGCTTTTTAACCGAGTTTATGTGGCTTAAGGCATGGTAATAAGCCCCGGTTGGGTCACTTCCAGGCTCAGTGTTGACAACTATTTTAACCTTGTGCTTAACATGGTCAAATATCAAGACCAGTCTGGTAAGAATAAAGTGGCAGTCCGGCAGATCCAGGTCAATCGTCGTCGTGCTGGGCAGTTTTTCGACATACCTGACAAGGTCATATCCGAAGTACCCAACAGCGCCGCCGTAAAACCTGGGAAGGCCGTCAATTTTCGGCGCCTGGTACCGGTCCATAATATCCTTCAGGAGATCCAGCGGCTCACCGGTTATCTGTACCTGGCCTTCCCCGTCTTCAATGATACCTGTCCCGCCAGTGAAATAGTACCTTAAAAAAGGTTCTAAACCGATGAAGGAATACCTGGCCAGGTTTTCTCCACCTTCCACGCTTTCCAGCAGGTAGGTGTTCTCTTGGTGGCATACTTTTTTAAATATTGAAATAGGAGTATCCATATCCGCCAGCAGTTCCGTGTAAACCGGAATCAGGTTGTAGTTTTTGCTCAATAACAGGTAATCATCAAGACTCGGGTAAAACATCAAATCCCCTGCCTTCCAAACTTTATGTTTTAAACAAAAAACCAGCACTCAAACGAGTACTGGTCGTTTCCCGTAACCAGCAAACCCATCTCAGCTGTGCTCATCTCTTCTCAACTTGTGCTTTCTCAGCTCAATTTCAGGTATATAACTTTCAGTCCAAACTCATCAATCTAAACTCTTGTATACAATATATCACATACCAAACAGCAGTGTCAACAGGTTATATGTATGTCTTTACTTAGCGGCCAGATCGGGCCTGAGAACAGCCGCTTCCCCCAGGTACTGGTGCTTTATCTGGTCCTGGCTCTTCGTGGTGTTAACATGTAATAAAACCCTGATGAGCCTCGTCATACTTCCCGGAACATCTATTTCCCTGGCACAAAGTAGTGGTACCAGGTTCCAGCCCAATTCCCTGGCAGCGCTAGCCGGGAAATCCGCATTCAGGTCGGGGGTGGTGGTAAAAAAGATACTGGCTATATCTTCAGTCTCTATCTCGTTTACCGATATGATCGTCTGTAAAAGTTCGACGGTAGCCCGGCAGATATCTTCCGGTGTATTGTCTTTTACCCTGATAGCTCCCCTGATACCGCGAACGGCTCTCTCCCACATAACACCATCCTTCCTTTTCTCGATTCTTGTTGTTACTAAGGCACTGCCCTATGTCCCAAACCTACGGCCACCTCATCCAGGTGAAGCAACCCGATTCCGCAAAAGACGGCTACGGTAATATGATCGCTCTGGCGGGCTATACCGATTTTTCCGCCCACGTTGAGGCCCAGGGCCTTCGGCATGACCTGGGATAAAGCCTCACGGGTAGCCCCGGCCACAGCTCCCTCGTCAGTGTGGGTATCCTTGATGACACCCTCTCTTTTGGCGGCCACAACAGCTCTCTCCACTATTTTTTTTACGGATGTTATAAACTCGCCGCCGTAATCAACGGCCGCCGATTTCATGCCCTCCTGGGCAAAGCTCTTTTGTAAGAGCTTCTCTTCTTCACGGCTTTCCGTCAGGGCCATTTTAATGGCAGCAGCAGCAGTTTTACGACTTCCGGCATGACCTGACAACAGTAATCCACCTCGCTCAATAAAAAATGCGGACGCTGCCGCATCCTTTTTGGATCGATACGCATTTTATCAAAAAAAACACTCCGGCCGGAGTGTTTTCATCCCTGCACCGTCCTGCCTTCCTGCCCTGTTAACAATCATTATAATATATGAACCACTAAAAATCAACAAAGGGGTTAGACCTGCCGGTTTGCCGCGCTTGTTCCTGCTACATAACCCATGCTGAAGGCAGCCTGCAGGTTGAACCCGCCGGTAAAACCATCCACGTCCACGACCTCTCCTGCCGGGTATAAACCTTTGACTATCTTCGATTCCATTGTCCTGGGGTTAATTTCTTTGACTGATATCCCGCCGGACGTTACTATGGCCTCATTCAACGGCCTAAGCTTCGTAACGGTAACGGTTAGCGACTTTGTCAAACTCACTAACCGTTGCCTCTCCTCTCTTGTGACCTGGTGAACCGGCTTATCCCCCGGAATGCCTGACAAACTGACCATAACCGGAATCAAAGACCTGGGAAAAAGGTCGTTAAGAGAATTGCAGAACTGTTTTTTCGCAAATTTGGCAAAATCCCTCTGTACCCTGCTGTCCAGCTGTTCCGGTGAAAGGGCCGGTTTTAGGTCTATCGTTATTGAAACCTCCCTGCCCTTTTCCAGCGGCCCCGCGATAGACCTGCTAATGGTAAGGATGATTGGTCCTGAAACGCCGAAGTGGGTAAACAGCATCTCGCCGAAGTCCCCGGCAATCTTCCTGTCCTGAGAGTAAGCTGTTGCTTCCACGTTTTTCAGGGATAACCCCTGCAGGTCCCTGACCCATTCTTCGGCCGTTTCCAGGGGTACAAGAGCGGGTTTCAGCGCAGTTACGGTATGCCCGAGCTTTTCTGCCATGCGGTAACCTTCCCCCGTAGATCCGGTAGCTGGATAGGAAGAACCGCCAGTGGCCAGGATTACAGCCCCGCCCTCGTATTCCCTGCCGTTTTTTAACCTAACTCCCGCGACGTGCCCGTTCTCTGTCAGGATTTCCTCCACGGGAGCCGAATATATGAACTCTACTCCGTGAGCAAGGCAGAAATTAACCAGGGTGTCAACCACGTCTCTTGACCTGTCTGAAACGGGAAACACACGACCACCCCGTTCAACTTTGGTCGAAAGACCAAGGCCGTTAAAAAACCGTATTAAGTTATTATTATCAAATTGGTTGAGGGCACTGTACAGGAACTGCCCGTTGCCCGGTATTTGTTTAATGAATTCCTGGAGCTCAGCCGTATTCGTAATATTGCAGCGGCCCTTTCCGGTGATTAGGAGCTTTTTCCCGGGAACATCGTTCTTTTCCAGTACGGTGACTTCCGCTCCGGCAGCCGCGGCGTGCCCTGCCGCCATCAACCCGGCAGCCCCCGCGCCTATGACGATTACCTTCATGATTCATCATCCTCAAACAGTGATGAGTGATGAGTGGTGAGTGGTTAGTACAATAATTTCCCCACTCCCCACTAAATCAGCCATTTCACCAAATATGGCGCAATAAGGGCAGTAACCAAGCCGGTCAGCACAATGGCCGCACCGCTCATGGACCCCTCCGTTTCCCCCAGCTGTATTGCTCGGGATGTTCCGCCTGCATGGGAAGCTGTACCGATTCCGATTCCGACAGCGATCCTGCTTTTGACCCTGGCAAGTTTCATCACTTCGGCTCCGATTACTCCTCCGAATATTCCCGTCACGGCGACAGACAGGACAATAAGTTTATCATTTCCTCCCAGGATTTCCGTTATTCCCAGGGCAATCGGCATAGTTGTGGATTTGGCGGCTATGGAAAGAAGAGTCTCCCGGCCGGCCCCCAGGATCCTGGCCAGTACAACAGCGCTTACAATTGCGGTAACGCTGCCGGTTAAAACCCCCACAACAATAGGCTTAAGGTTTGCCCTTATAACAGGAACTTGTTTATAGAGGGGTACCCCCAGGGCTACTGTAGCCGGCCCCAGCAGAAATGTTATCATATTCCCGCCTTTGGAGTAGGTTTCATAATCCACTCTGGCGTATTGTAGTATGTAGATGAGTATAACCGTAGCCAGCAGGAGGGGGTTTAACAGGAAGATATGAAACCTTCTGTACAGCCGGTTAACGAGAATATATACAACCAGAGTAACTGTCACCTGGAAAAGGGGCTCTTTAAGAAGACTGTTTAGCATTCCCCCGCCCCCTCTCCACCATTTCGACCGCCTTGGCTGTGACCACCATTACTATAACAGTGCTGGCTAACAGGCTGATAATAATTGCCAGCAATTCCTGCCGGATACTTGGTAAAATTGTGACCAGCCCCACATTCAGGGGCAGGAAAAGGACCATCATATTGTCCAGCAGAAGCCTGGCCGCGCCCTCTACCTGTTCAAGCCGGACAATCCTGAAGAGTAAGGCCAGGAACAATAACAACAGGCCTGTCAGATTGCCGGGAAGGATCAAGCTGAAGTGATTGCTCAGGAATGTTCCAATGCTCTGCATCAGCAGAAGAATGACAAATCCTTCAAATATCGTGATTTCTTTTTTCCCGGGAAGTTTAGCCATCTTTTTTGATATTGAACATCACAGTGCATGTGCGAGTCCAACATGTCCTCCTCTCTCGCTTCCTGTTTTTATCATTTTCTAGCCGGCTATAGAAATTCCTTCAAATGCTGCAGTTTTCCGTCATTATTTAGCTGTCATTTTCAGAATATGCCGGTATAAAATATACCGTAACCAGGTTTGTATTGGTAATTTCTCAACTTTTTCTGGTGTTCGGGAAGGAAAAATAATTTCCTTTACGAATAGAACAAAGTGAAAAGGTAATTGAATATAATTCGTCCTGAGCTTTTCCAGTCCGGAGACGTTGGAAGTCCAGAGGCCAGCATTATTGCTGGCCTTTGTATTTTGTTACAAAACTGCCTGTTTTCAGGGGAGGTGCCCGTAATGAAAGGTTATCTTGAGTTGGCTCGTCATGAGGGGAATAGTGACCTGTTTGAAGCAGTTGAGATGGCAGTTATATCATCGATGTGGGGGGCGCCTCTTCACCTTCACGCGGAGGGCCATAGAGGCACGGGTAAAACCACCATCATGAGGGCAGTAAAAGACATACTGCCGTTCATCACCAGGATTAAAGGATGTTTGTATAATTGTAACCCTGAAAACCCCCACTGCCCATATCACCAGGGACTGTCCGCACAGGAAAAAGCGTCCCTGGGAACCGAGGAAATCCCCATGCCTTTCCTGGAGATTTCCCACTCGGCAAAAATCGGAACCGTTGTGGGCAGCATCGACTTAGCCAAGATAACCGATGTCGCCAGCCCAACAGCGGCAATCTTGCCCGGAATTATTCCCCAGGCTCACAGGGGTATCATCTTCGTTGATGAAATCAACAGGCTGGCAGAGACATCGCCGGAGCTTACCGATGTTCTGCTGGATGTTATGGGTACCAAACCGGGAAGGGTCCAGATTGAGGAAACAGGGCTACCAATCGTGGAAATCCCGGTTCAGGTCTCGGTATGGGCTGCTTCCAATCCCGACGAAGAACCGGGGCCCCTGCAGGAAATAAGGCGCCAGTTGTCAGACCGCTTTGACCTGGTCATAACGATGGGTCGTACAAGTGACCCAGACATAATAGCCGACATATTAAAGCAGAACTGGCACGGTAATAAACGCAGGACTGAACCTGAAGGCTATAAAGAAGACAACCATCTCAGGTTCAGAATGGAAATGCAGATGACAGCAGCCCGGTATTCACGGTTAAAACTGCCGGATTTCCTGAAGAACTACATTGCCAGGATCTATGTCAAGCATGGCCTGGAAAGTTTCCGCGCCGTCGAGGCCATCCAGCATGCGGCGGTATTGAACTGCGCACTCAAAAGAAGGGACACCGTTTTGATAAGCGATATTATCAGTATCCTTCCCATGGCCTTAAAGCATAGGGTCGACAGTGAAGTCCTGACCAGGATAATGAATTCCGCACCCGACATTTCGTCCTGCAAACCCGGACTGGCAACCGCGTTTGAATCGACTTCACGAAATAGGATTTAAAGCGCCTTAACGAGATTCTCCTTGATGACCTGGTCAAACTTGAGAGCAATTTAAATTCATAATGCTGTGCAAAGAAGGGGTTTATATGACCGAAGACAGGAAAAAGCATTATAGCCACGACAAGCTTAAATCTATCGGAAACTACCTCCATCGATATTTTTCCAAAAACCGCGGCGCCATATTAGGCGAGGCATCTGTGATCAGCCGGAAGGTGCACATGGAGCCTAGAGACTCTGACGGAACCGTACAAATTTACCTGGCCCGTGACGCAGGGATAACGTACCTGAAATTAACTGAAGCAGACCAGGTAATCCATATCGATGTCCTCCATTCACCTGCTGAAATTGATATCCTGGATCTGGCCGGCAGAATTTACAATGTTATTCCTGTTTACCTGGAGGCTATTCGAGAAGGTCTTCATGCCAGCCCGCCGGAATACAAAAGGCTTGTCCTCAACCTCGCGCAAGCGATTAGCCTGAAAACAGGCGGAGGGGAAGGAACAGTCCTGCATCCGGGACCTGGTCCAGGCCCGCCAGGGAGGAAGCTCTCAAGCCATATACATATTCTGGCAAAGATACCCTATAAATATTACGGGTTGGTATACTGTATTGCGGACCAGGCAGAAAAAGCTGTATTGTTCCAGGGGCATAGGCTCAGACCTGTGAAGAAAATAATTCACAACGGCCAAGAAGAGAAAGAACACAACAATCTGATTCGTATAATGCAGAGTGAAAAAAATTAAGTTTAATGCTTTTAATAAGCAGTGAGAAAAGGCTGGGTATATTCCTGAGGGCGGCCCAGCACTCAACTCAATGCCATACTTGGACTTTATTACTACCAACTTGTTGAAGAGTTTGGCTGTAATAATTCCTCGTTCCGGCATTCAATTGAGTGCTGGGCGGAACATACCCGGCCCTTCCATTTAATGTGCGAAAAAACTTATCTTCTTAATCTTCCATTAAAGTCTCGGCATCAATCAGGGAATCGGCTATCTCCGCCATAACTTCTTCGATTATGTTTTTTGTCAGATTTAATTGGTCTGTAGCAAACCCGTCAAATGGATACAGGAGTCCGTCACCGCCCAGACCGATTCCCATGGACATACTGGCGGCATCGGCTATGTGGACAATAGACGTCAGTTTGGGATTATTAGTTGCTTCCCTTGGGCAATGGTGCTTGCCAATAGCTTCCACCAACGCTTCGGGAAGATTCCATTTTTCTGCTACCCGGGCTCCTACAACGGCATGGTCAAACCCCAGTATATCCCTTTCCGCCTCCATAAAAGCAATTCTGGTTTCATTCACTTTACTCAATACGGAATGAAATGCTTTTGTCATGTATGTATTCAAAACGACTTTCCCTATATCATGGAGCAGACCGGCCACGAAGGCCTGATCAGGAAGTTCGTAGCCTGTGCGCTTGGCCAGCAATCTGGCTGTAAGAGCGGTTAACATGGAATGCTTCCAAAGGTCACCTTTTGGTAAAAAATATCCTTGGAATTCCTTATCCAAAACATTGAACACCGATGCGGCCATTACCAGGCTGCGAATCGTGCTGAAACCCAAAACAACCACTGCTTCATCGATACTGTAAATCCTTCTGGCATAGCCATAATAGGCTGAATTGGCCATCCTCAGCACTTTGGCGGTAAGTACCTGGTCTTTTGTAATGACATCGGACAGTTCGGGAATGGTGGTTTTGGGGTCGCTGGTCAGTTTAAGCACTTTATATGTAACATTCGGAAGGGCCGGCAATTCCTCAACCCTATGGACAATGTCATTAAGAGACAACTCCCCCACAAAAAATCAATCCTTTCCGGCAATGGGCCGTTTCTACCTCGAGCTGAACTTTCTCTCCAAGAATAAACGGTAACCGCGAAATTCTTCACTGATTTTGAAAAGAGCCCGTTCAATGTCTGTCTTGGTCAAGACCATGCTGTCAGGTTCCAGGATTTCAATCTTCCTGAACTCCTCCCTGGCGATAAGTTTTATGATGTCTTCCAGGCTGTCAGAAGTGATTGACAGAACAACGGGAGCATAGGCCACCTGAGCATTTAATATTTCATCAAATACTGTATAAACGTCTGCGCTCATGTCAACCTCGTCTATGGTAATCCCCTGGAGAGGAACGTTTCGCAACATTCCTACCTGCTGTTCCCTCATTTCCTCAGCAACCTCCTCGGTGCTCTTGCCCCCGAAAAAGAATTTCCCCGGCTTGTGTATGCCCTTATAGTCAAATCGTACCCTGGCCCTAATCACTGTATTGACCAATTCGTCACCCACCTTCGTCCTGACCATACCGATCCCCTTTCAATACCGCAATTTCTGTTAATTTTCGCCAATGTCATAAAAATTCCTGCCTTTTAAAACAAAAACTTCTTCGCCGCAGATTTTTGAAAACAGATAATTAATCCCAAATCACCTGTTCACTGCCACATTGGTAACAGATGTTAAAATACTCCTCCGGACTTTCCCATGCCTCCTGGGCCGTGTCCAGGTCTGCCCCCAGGCTCTCCATTTCAGTGATATACCCGTCGCGGTCGAAATCTGCCACCAGACCGGAAACAGGTCCGTTTGCCGTGGGAGCCACAGGAGGCACGTAAGTGCTGCCGAAACTAAGGGTGTTACCGCACCTGGCGCATCTTGGCATTGAAGTCCACTCCCTGCATTTAACTTCTTACATCATAACCTTATATTATAATTGGATATCCAGAAGCTTAATATGCATAAAAATGATTTCGCAATAAACACTAAAACCAAGGTCTTAATAAAATTTCAGTTTTGAAAGGATGATTTGTTTGCGCCGTACTGTTGTCGGACTTTTTAAATCCCTGGATCAGGCCGAAAGGGCCCTGTCCCAGATCGAAACAACCGGTCATGCCAATAACCAGATATCCCTGGTGGTTAAAAAGAATGCGGACCGAGTTCCGGGAATAAATGAAGAATACGCCAAAGAAATTACCGATGATCCTTCCATTGGCATGCTCCACGATTTTGACAGCTTTCTGGTTCAGGCGGATGATATCGACTTGCCGGTTATCGGGATAGTATCTGCGGGAGGACCCCTAGCGGGAGCTCTTGTCCAGGCAGATAAATCCTTGTCAGAAGCCCTGGGTTATTACGGAATCAGCGGAGACCGGGGCGCCGAGATTGAGAATTTGGTGAAGGACGGTTATGTACTGGCTGTTATAGAGACTAATACCTCTAAAGCCAGTGAAGTATCCAACATATTGAGCAGGTATGGAGCTCACGGGGTGGAAAGATGGAGTAAGACTATTGACAAACCAATTAAACCCTGGAATTAACCTTTTTTACAACAAATCCTGCTGAGACAGGCAGGTCTTTCTCCCTTCCTCTATGGTAATGCCATTTACAAATCGTACCTGGCTGCAATAGGCATTCTTCTTCCTACCCCAAAAGCCTTTGAAGTAACTTTTAAGCCTGGAGCCGCCTGTTTTCTTTTATATTCGTTCCTGTCTACTGTTGTAATTACCCACCTCACGGTTTCAGGGCTGAATCCTTTCCTGATAATGTCTCCCGCCGAGTATCCCTCGTCCAGGTAGTAACAAAGAATCTGGTCCAGAATATCATACGGAGGAAGGGTGTCCTGGTCCAGCTGATTCGGTTTCAATTCAGCAGACGGCGCTTTTTCTATAATCTCCCGGGGTATTAACTGCTTGTCCCTGTTGATAAATCTTGCCAGTTGATAGACCATGGTTTTAGGCACATCGGAGATAACACTGAGGCCACCGCTCATGTCTCCATAAAGAGTACAGTACCCAACCGCAACCTCACTCTTATTGCCCGTGGAGAGTACCAGGTGTCCGAACTTGTTGGAAAAAGCCATCAGGATATTTCCTCGGATCCTGGCCTGAATATTCTCTTCAGTAATATCAGCCTCTTTTCCCCGGAAATGTTCGGCAAGGGTCTCCAGATAACCGGAATAAATATTTGAGATAGGGATTATCTTGAACTCTATACCAAGATTCTCAGCAAGTCTCCTGGAATCCTCTACACTGCCCGGAGAAGAAAACAGGGAAGGCATAGAAATACCCAGGACGTTTTCGCTTCCCAGGGCTTCCGCTGCCAGGCAGCATGTGACAGCAGAATCTATGCCGCCGGAAAGGCCCAGAACTGCCCTGGAGAAGCCACATTTCCGTATATAATCCCGTAGTCCCAAAACCAGGGCCTCATATACAGACTCCACTTTGTCCTGCGGGACATACGCCCCCGCTATTCCTTTTTTGGTCAAATCAACAGCCTGTATATGCTCCTTGAAGGCCGGAAAAACCTTGAGACACTCACCGGACCCGTCTACGCAGAGACTCCTGCCGTCAAAGATAAGTTCATCGTTACCGCCGATCTGGTTGACATAAACAAACGGTACTTTGTGTTTCCTTGCGTGGTTACTGATTATCCGGTAGCGGACTTCTTCTTTTCCTATCTGAAACGGGGAAGCGGAAATATTGATCAGGATGGAAGCCCCCTTTTTTACCACTTCCTCCACAGGGTCGTAAGGGTAGTTTCTCTTAGCCCATAGTTCGGGGTCGTTCCAGGCATCCTCACAAACAGTCAGCCCCAGTGTTTCCCCTTTAAAATCTATCGGTCTGTTATCTGGTGCGGGGTCAAAGTACCTGGCTTCATCAAATACATCATAGGTAGGAAGCAGTGACTTGGGTTGGGTATTGAGAATCTGGCCCCGATAAATCAGGACCGCTGTATTGTACAGCCCCCTGCCGCCCTCTTGATTACTTGGTAACGGAGCCCCTATTATAATACCTGTTTGCGGGTAATTAACGGAAACTCTGGCCAGTTCCTTGACAGCATTGCCTGCCTTTTCAATAAAAGAAGGCCTCTCCAGGAGGTCCCTGGGAGGATAGCCTGCCAGGAAGAGTTCAGGGAATACCAGTAGATCAGGTAATTCCTTAACAGAATGTCTCAGAGTTTTTATTGCCTTTCGCAGGTTTCCGTCAATGTCTCCTACAACAGGGTTTAGCTGGGCAGCTACTACCTTCATTTAGGATAATCCTCCTCCAATATCCAAATCTTATGCCGGAGAGCTTTTTTATATTTTAACACAATAATAAGGTGAAACTAAAGACCCGGTCATGTTGCATCTTATTTAAACGAAAGGACCCGTCCGCCCTCGCCGGAGACAGCCGGGCCCAAAATTAAATTTCATCCAGAAACCGTTGTCCTATCAGCCGGCCCAGCTTTTGTTCGTGGTGAGCCGCCGAAGTTGCCAGCATCAACTTCAGGCTCTGCCAGTCTTGCTGGTCAATGGCAGTACAAATTGGAAGTATGCCAACCGGTTATGGTGTTTGAAAGGATTGTTTCTTGTAATTCCGGTTGATTTTTTCCTTCAGCCTTTTTACTTCACTCTTTGTCAGGAGCCGGTATTGGCCGGGTTCAAGCCCCTCAAGATTCAGGAAACCCATAGAGACACGCTTCAGTTCCAGCACTGGATGGCCTATCGTTTCACACATACGCCGTATCTGCCTGTTGCGGCCTTCATGGATTGTTACTTCCAACTGTGAATTATTTCCCTGCTTTTTAAGCAATTTTACCTTGGCCGGGGCCGTTGGGCCATCCGCTAAACGAAGCCCCTTGCTAAAACGCTTGAGCTTGTCCTGGTCAGGAACCCCTTTCACCAGCGCAACATAAGTCTTGCCCACTTGATGCTTTGGATGGGTCAATGCATATGTCAGTTCACCGTCATTAGTCAACAGCAGCAGTCCTGTTGTATCGAAATCCAGCCTCCCCACCGGGTAGACCCTTGTTTTTAATCCTTTCAGAAGATCTGTAACCTTGGGCCGTCCCTGAGGGTCTCTCATGGTAGTGACATAACCTTTTGGTTTATGCAAGAGAATGTAAATCTTTTCTGCCCTGTCTTTGACTACTTTCCCTCCCACCTCAACTATATCTATTTCCGGGTTAATCTTGATACCCATCTCACGCACTGTTTTCCCGTTGACTTTAACCTGCCCTTCCGCTATCAGCTTTTCACAGGCCCTCCTGGAAGCAATTCCGGTATGGGCCAGAAATTTCTGCAGCCGTTCCATAACGACACCTTTCCTCTTTTACATTTCCCACCATTTCTCACGTTGAAGATTATGCTTAATGTTTTTATTATACTTGAATTGACGCGTTAACGCAAAAAAGGGGCAATGACTACCCCTTCATCATTTGAAAACAAGATTACATATTACCACAGAAGCAATAAACCCGGTTATGTCAGCGGAAAGGCCTGATACTACAGCATACCGGTATTTCACTACATTGACGGACCCGAAATACAGGGTTAAAACAAAAAAAGTGGTATCGGTACTGCCCTGCAGGGTTGAGGCCAGCCGACCGATAAAACTATCAGGCCCGTAGGTTTTTATTAATTCTGCCGTAATCCCCAGGGCTCCCCCGCCTGACAGGGGTCTCATGATTCCCAGAGGTATTACCTCAGCCGGAATCCCAAACAGGTTCGTTACCGGGGAAAATATGCTGACAAACAGCTCCATGGCCCCGGAAGCACGGAAGACGCTGATAGCAACAAACATAGCGACCAGAAAAGGTATGGTCTTAATCGCAGTTGTAAAACCTTCCTGCGCTCCCCGGACAAACACTTCATAAACATTAACCCTTCTGACAAAAGCCAGCAGAGTAACTGTAAATAAAATGAACGGTATTGCCCATTTGGCCGCCAGTGAAACCATTTGAAAAAGCATCTCCAGACTGTACCCCCGTTAATGTTATGCGGCTATCTCCATTTTCTGTACCCGTAAATCCTTCTCATTATCCTGTCCACCGTTACACCTACCGCCATGCCGCAGGCCGTGGCAAATATGGTGGTCCCCACGATTTCGGTCGGATTGACAGATCCGGCCTTTATTCTGATCCCTATTACCGTGGCTGGGATAACAGTTATGCACGAAGTATTCAGGGCCAGAAAAGTACACATGGCATCACTGGCTTTTTGGGGGTCTCCCCTGTTTAGTTTCTGCAGTTCCTTCATGGCAATTAGCCCCATCGGTGTTGCCGCGTTTCCCAGTCCCAGGATATTAGCGCTCAGGTTCATAATTATTGCCCCCATTGCGGGGTGGTCACGGGGAACGCTGGGAAAAAGAAAGGCAGTGACAGGTTTGACGACCCTTGAGAGCAGCCTTATCAGGCCGGCCTCCTCTGCAACCTTCATAATTCCCAGCCAAAATGCCATTATGGCAATAAGCCCCAAGGCAAAATCGACGGCAGCCTGGGCTCCCTTCAGCGCCGCCGTCGTAACAGCATCAATCTTTCCGTTAATTGCCGCCACTATCATCCCTATCAATAGCATACCCATCCAGATAATATTGACCACTTTGCTCTCCCCCCGGTATCCCGTAATTCCGTGTTGCGAAAATCCTAAGTTATATGATAATTATGAGTCCCGGGAAAGAATTAGAACCCCACCGCCGGGTGGGGTTACGTCTTGCCCGATTAACGAAAAAAACCGGTCAATCCGAGCTTTTTTACTCTACCATTTATTTTTTGAATGTCTGTACTGTAAAATCCCTTTGCTTTCATCCTTTCAAAATATACCGATCCTGAGAAGGTATATTTTTGCTGCATTCCTTCCTCGGTTTTCATCTGCCTGTTCATAAACGATATGATATCACCTACTGCCAGCTCCGGCGGCAGGATTCTTGGTGATAAGCCCCTGGCAGTTCTCACTGCATTGTCTCCGGCCAACGCCCCGGTAATGATAGCTTCTGTGTGCCCCACCAGCGGCCCCGTTTTTTCGCCTGCACAAAACAGGTTGTTTAACCCTTTAACTTTCAGTGAATCGTCACAAGGGGCCATCGCCATAAACCTCACCGAATTGCCCTGACCGCCGGAATACGGGTCAGCGTACCGTCCCTCCCGGAACCCGTCAATCTCCTTCAGGCTTTCAATGGGAAAATACGGAGTCATTAGTTTGGCATGGCCTGTATCCAGTATAATCAGATTTGTAGCGTACTCTTCCATGGCGTACTGCTGGCATGCTTTTTTCCGGAGAGAGTCCTTTTTATGAAATTTTTCGGGCAGAGGAATGATGACTACCCCGTTGCGGTCAAGTTGCCTGACCAATGATTTTACCAAAGACCTTTTATCTAATTTGCACGAACCGCTCATAGCCTCAAACTGGTGTGTGCCCTCCCCAGCCATTATTTCATTGACTCCGGCCAAGCCAGCCAGGCTGATTCTCGGCCCGAATGACGGACACCTTAAGATGCACATGGCACAACCCGTTCCATATTTGATGCAGTTTTTCATCGGGCCGGCTGAACCTGTCGTATCTATATAAACGTCTCCTGTGATCTTTTCCCCCGCCTGTGTATTGATAAATTCAATGGTACCGTTTTTTACGGAGGCGTGATTGACGAGACTTCGCAACTTTATTTGGATCCCCCTGTTTTCCAGAACTTTTCGTACAACAGACTCTATCCTTTGAACATCGTACAATGAAGCATGCCTGTGTCCCGGGAAATCAACATTCCTGTGTCTGACCACAGAATCAATGACAGCGAAGATGTCTCCGGCCCCCAGCGCTACAGCCTCCTCGCAAGCCGTGTAGCGGCCGTTATTTCTCATAATTCCCCCTACCAGCCCAGTACCCAGCAGCAAGTCTGTCTTTTCCAACAGAACGACATCGGCCCCTGCTTTACTAGCAAAATAAGCCGCGGCACATCCGGCCCAACCGCCTCCGACTATTACAATTTTCATGGTTGAGCCTCCTTTCTGATAAGGTTCACGCCACAATTTTATTCACTTTTAGTTATTATATGATAAAAGCGTCTGATGCGCCCTGTTTATTTTGAATAACACATTAAAAAAAGTGGGTTCCCCCACTCTTCACTAGCATTCCGGATGTTTTTTTTCCCGCCTGAATATTGACTGTACTTGTGAAAGAATCTGCGGCGCCACATCAATTATCCTGTCTACAATAGCATTGCCGTCCACCGGCAACAGCCTGATCTGCCCCTGGCCGACTACCAGAAAGCCTACGGGCTGTACGGAAACCCCCGCGCCGCTGCCTCCTCCGAAGGGAAGAGTGGTCCCTCCCTG
>DDKP01000027.1:29778-40304 GCA_002339745.1 Firmicutes bacterium UBA2595
CCCTCCCTGCTGACCGCCGCCCTGCTGGTCATTCTGTTGCCCGGTGGACTCAAACTCGCCGCCGCCGGCGGCAAACCCGCAAGCCACTCTGGACACCGGGATAATTACACTGCCGTCAGGCGTTTCTACCGGGTCTCCAACGATTGTATTTACATCAACCATTTCCTTTATGCTTTCCATTGCGGTTTTCATCAGACCTTCTATTGGGTGATCGGCCATGTGTTTTCCTCCTCCTGGGGTAGTTATGTTTTTAAACTGAGTTTTACAAAATTTAGTCCCGCAATTATAATATGACCGATTCGTACATCAAATATGCAGTGGAAGTCAAGTCTGAAGCATGTGCATTCAAAACAGGGTTTAACCGCCAGCCTGGGACTGTGTAACATAGCTCCCACACGGCTCCGGAATGCACTGAAAAAATACCCTTTAAGCCCCCATAACATTCCCGCTGCCAAACCGGTATCAGCAGGGTCGCCCAGTCCTACTTCGGTAGTCCAGGCAAATTGATGGCACCTGACATACCTCAAAAACTTCTTGAATATCCGCTGATAACGCTGCATGCGTCTTATTCCCTGCTGCATATATGCGGGAAGATTCGCCAGTACATCGGTTATCACCGGTATTTTTACTGTCAGGCCCTTGTCCTCAACAGGATGTGTGGCCACCCACTGAGTACCCGTCTCCATTTTAAGAACAGGTTCCAGGAAATAACGGTCCAATTCCATGACCGGTACTTTGGTTTGATACCTGAACAGGCCGTTAAAGGCCGCCATTTCCACCGTGAGGTTATCATCAGGACCTTTCCTCCTGTACTCCACTTCGAAACGAATTCTCAGGAACATAGATAAAACAAAGAAGATTATTAAAACCAGAAAGAAAATGCCGATTCCGACCATCCAGATCACCTTGATAGTTTTGCCTTTAATTTATTATTTTTGCTGGCCGGCGGCTAACCTATGCAATTGATTGAAAAAAGCCCTTTATGAGACACTCCCCTCCCGCACTAGTAGTTCAACTTACATCTTTGATGTTCTTTTAACATACACCTGTCCATGATAACCTCTATTCCGGCGCTGCGGGCAATTTCGGCCGCTTCTTCGTTAACTATACCTTCCTGCATCCAGATAATCTTTACCCCCTGTCTGGCTACCGCTTGCTCCACAATAGGCAATACGTCTTCCGGCCGGCGAAAGATGTCCACAACGTCAATCTCAATCTCTGCCGGGACAGAGTGCAGGTCAGGATAAGACTTCTCACCGAGAACTTCGTTTACCATGGGGTTAACCGGTACTATCCTGTACCCGCATTCCTGGAGATACTTGGCTACCCGGAAGCTGGGTTTCTCTGGTTTGTCAGAGAGCCCAACCACGGCAATGGTTTTAATGGCATCAAAATCCATTTTATCATCCTTCCCCTTGTTCATTTTGCATACTGAATCCGGCAGGAGACCCGCTTTCCGGGGCGATGCAGGGCTCCTCACTGCCAGACGCCGTTTCGTCACTGCTTCCATGACTGTGGACAAACTCTTCCGGGTCGGGCAGTTCCGACAGGTCCTTCAGGCCAAAATATCGCAAAAAACCGGGAGTTGTTCCAAACAACATCGGGCGTCCGGGCCCTTCCTTTCTGCCCACCTCTTTCACAAGGTTCTTCTCAATCAGGGTCCCCAGGGAGCTGTCAACCTTTACACCCCGGATAGCCTCTATTTCCGCCCTGGTTATCGGCTGCTTGTATGCTATAATAGCCAGTGTCTCGAGTGCGGCTTTGGACAGTCCGTAACTGCTCTGGGGCTTATAGAGTTTTTCGATATAGGAAGCATATTCGGGCCTTGTGTACATCTGATACCCGTTGGCCACCAGCTGAATGTTAATCCCACGTCCACCGGTATTGTATTCTGTAACCAGTTCCTCAAGCAGTATCTTTATATCCTGTTCAGGAAGCTCCATTATCTGCGACAGGGTCTTTAGTGTGAGCGGTTCCTTTGACACAAAAAGAAGGCATTCAATAATACACTTTGACTCCCTGGGAAACATCATTCCCATGAATTACACTCCTTCAAGCTTCAGCTGTTTCTTTCTCCCTGCTGTAAACCATGATATCGTCAAATGCCCTGGACTGGTAAGCTTTTATCCTGCCAACCCTGATCAATTCAAGAAGGGCCAGGAATGTAACAATGATTTCCACTCTGGAGGTGCCCGGGCGGAACAGGTCTTTAAAGGCTATCCCGCGGCTCTGAAAAAAGAGCCGCCGCATAATTTCCTTCATCTTATCTTTAACAGTTACTTCGTCCCTGGAGATTTCACCTGCCAGGTCGCGTTCAGCCACCCGGTCCAATACTTCCTGTAAAGCGGCCAGCAGGTTCTCCATGGTTATTCCCTCCAGAGGATTTTCTTCACTGAACAGGTGCAGAAACATCTCGTCTTCGTTAGGCCTTGTATAAACCCTGTTCATGAAGGTTTCCCTCTCTTGCAGGCAATCAGCTATAGCTTTAAACTTTTTGTATTCTAAAAGCCGCTCTACTAGTTCATCCCTCGGGTCGTAGTCCTCCTCCGGGGATTCCTCGTCCAGGGCAGTGGGCCTGGGAAGCAGCATCCTGGCTTTTATGGCCAAAAGCTGGGCAGCCATCACCAGGAATTCGCTGGCTATTTCCAGGTCAAGCATCTGCATAACTGAAATGTATTCCAGGTACTGCTCGGTGATTTCGGCAATGGGAATGTCATATATATCGACCTCGTTTTTTTCGATCAAGTGAAACAACAGGTCGAAAGGCCCTTCAAAAACCTCAATTTTAATCTGGTAAGCCAAATGGCCCCACTCCTTATGCCATCTTCATCGCTGTCCTTACTTCCTCCATTACCGCCGAAGCTCTCTGGCGGGCCTTTTGGGCTCCCTCGGCCAGCAGCTCATCTATATACCGCGGGTTCTGTTCCAGTTCTGCACGTTTTTCTCTCATCGGCAGCAGGAAACGGTCCAGTTTCCCGGCCAGAACCTTCTTGCAGGCTACACAGCCAATTCTGCCGGCCCTGCAATTTTCTTGGATTTCGTTAAGATCTTCATTGCTGTAAATGGTATGGTAGGTGTGTACTGTGCAGACTTCCGGGTGACCGGGGTCTGTTTTGTGAATCCTGGCCGGATCCGTGATCATCCCCCGGACCTGGGTCATTATTTCATCGGGCGCGGCAGAAATATTTATCACGTTTCCATAGCTCTTGCTCATTTTCCGCCCGTCAATCCCGGGTAAAAAAGATACTTTTCCCAAAATCGGCTGCGGTTCCGGAAAAACGTTCTTATTGAACAGGTAATTAAACCTCCTGGCAACTTCCCTGGTTAATTCCAGGTGAGGCAGCTGGTCTTCTCCGACAGGGACGGCTGTGGCTTTATAAACTAGAATATCGGCAGCCTGCAGCAGGGGGTACCCTAAAAAACCGTATGTGTTAATATCTTTGCCCTGCTCTCCCAACTGCGCAATCTGGTCTTTGTACGTTGGTACCCGTTCCAGCCATGAAAGCGGCGTTATCATTGAAAACAGCAAATGCAGTTCAGCATGCTCCTTGACATCTGACTGGACGAAAATCACGCTTTTATCCGAATTAATCCCCACAGTGAGCCAGTCAATAACCATTTCCCTGGCCTTTTCCCTGATTCCCTCCGGATCCTGGTATTCGGTACTGAGGGCATGCCAGTCGGCGACCATGAAGTAGCAGTGATACTCGTCCTGAAGTTTTACCCAGTTATCCAGTACGCTCATATGCCCCATGTGGAGTTTCCCCGTCGGCCTCATACCGCTAAGAATAGTACCCTTACTCATCTCAACAACTCCTTCTAGACTGCTGAAAACAATACTTGTAAACAAAGAAAATTTAATGCCTTCACGGCAGGTTGAACTACATAAAGGACAGCATTCTCTGCAGGGGCTCAAACCCCACCAGGCCGGCTATGCCTAACTCAATCAACCGGACAATGGGTATCAGTACCCTGCTGATAATACCAGTAAACATGAGAAGAAGCAAAATAGCAAAGCCATACTTTTCCAGGAGAAATATTGTGTGGCTGTATTTTCTGGGCAGCAGGCCTGCCAGAATCTTCGAACCGTCCAACGGAGGGACCGGGATAACATTGAACACTGCCAAAATAACATTTATATGGAATATATAAAGTAGGACCCCGTCGACGAAGTTTTTCTGAATTCCGATAATCTTCCATAATAAAACCGCGACAACTGCAATAACCAGGTTAGAACCGGGTCCCGCCAAAGAAACCCATAACATGCCCCTCTGCCTGTCACTGAAGTGCAACGGGTTGACAGGGACAGGTTTGGCCCAACCAAATTTGAATATCAGGAGGAATATAGCTCCCAACGGGTCAAGGTGCTTGAGAGGGTTTAATGTCAGCCTCCCTAAGTTTTTGGCTGTCGGATCACCCAGACGGAACGCCACCAGAGCATGGGCGTATTCATGAAACGTCAAACCTATTAAAAGAGCCGGTACTGTTAAAAGTACACTTTCAAGATCTACTGAAGGCACATAACTAACTCCTTTCCAGAACCCCTAGTTTTGCCAGGTATTCCCGGACAAACCGGATCTCCTCATCTCTGGTGGTTACCTGCCCGTCCAGTTTGGCATCTCTGGCAGCATCCAGGGCTTCCTTGAAATAGGACCCCGGCCTGCATCCCAGTTTCTTAATATCTTCTCCATTTATAAACAATTTATTGTGCCTGGACCTGGCCAGGTAGTTTTTCGTCCGCTCCCTGACTACGTCATTAGGAGCGCTGGCCATAATAAATACATAACCCTCGTTAGAAATCCCTCTTAGCGCCGCGGCAATCTCACTGATACGCATCGGCCGGGAACTGGACAAGGTTTCCATCACTTCCGGGCAGCGGCACAGGATTTCATTTAATATCCTCTTCTCTTCCTTGGTAAGTCTCAGCCTTTCATCAATCTGGGCTACCCGGCACCCTGTCTTCCTGACCAGGATACCTAGGTACACAGCCCAAGAATTTATCTTGTCCAGATGGATGTTCCTCATGAAATCCATAGCAGCAGGCAGCTTTCGCAGGATCTCTACCGTTTCCTTTTCCAGATTGGCCTCCGGCAGAATGAAAGGCCAAATATTAAGTTCTTGCATCCTTAAAATAGCTTCAACCGGAGAAGCCTCACCAAGTATGTGTTTTAATTCCTCTCTGACCCTGTCAGCCGATAATTTGGCCAGCATTTTTGATTTGATTGCATTTTGGGCCAGGGAAAGGGTTTGGCTCTCTATTTTAAAACTATACCGCTGTTCAAACCGGACGGCCCTAAGGATCCTTGTGGGGTCCTCCACAAAACTAAGATTATACAGAACTCTGATAATTCCTTCTTCCAGGTCCCGCCGTCCTCCAAAATAATCCACCAGTTCCCCGAAGTTTTTTTCACTCAGCGTAATGGCCATGGCATTGATGGTAAAATCACGCCGGTAGAGGTCCTGTTTTAGTGAAGATACTTCGACCTTGGGAAGCGCGGCAGGATATTCATAATACTCGGTTCTGGCGGTGGCCACATCTATCCTGAAATTGTCTGGAAGGATAACCACTGCTGTGCCGAATTTCTCATGGATTCTTACTCTGCCGCAGAGAAATTCAGCCAGGACACGGGCAAAAGCTAAACCGTCTCCCTCCACCACCAGGTCAATGTCCAGGTTTTCCACTCCCAGAATAAGGTCCCTGACAAAACCGCCAACGACAAACGCAGAAAAACTCTCCCTATCAGCCAGGTAGCTGATTTGGCCCAACAGGTCCCTGATATTAGCCGGAAGGTTCTTCACCATCAGCTCGGTAACATTATCATGATCATGGCCCTTTCCGGCCGGCTGAGCCGTGGTATAAACGCGCTCGTATCGTTCGGGATAATTTTCTCCATGCAGCTTCCTCAGCACATCCGTCCGGGATACTATGCCCACTATTTTGCCCCCGTCTATCACGGGCAGCCTGCCAATATTATGGTTGATCATCAAGTGCTGGATTTCCGGCAGCGGTGTCTCCCTGGAGACCGTAATAACTCTGCAAGACATAAAACCCTTTACGGGCGCGTGGCCAAGGCCGTGATGACGGGCCTTCTCAATGTCTCTCCGGGAAATGATGCCCACCATTTTTTCCCCGTCCACCACCGGAAGACCGGTGTGGCCATATCGGAGCAGGATTTTTCCTGCTTCTTCTATGATGGTGTCCATGGGTACAGTCTTGACGGGAGTCGACATGATATTTTCGGCTACAACCTCATGGCGGACATTCTCCTTCAGTAATTCTTTAACCCTCGTAATAATATCGTCCAGATTTTCTTCCCTGACGGTGGCCGATGCGGCCATTGAGTGACCTCCTCCGTTAAAGAAGGCCAGGATTTTTGACACGTCCACCGCATCGTCCTTGCTCCGGCCCACCAGGTGGACCCTGTCGTCCATTTTTACCGCAGCTATAGCCGCTTCTATATTGGCCACATCTATAAGCTTGTGGACCAGTAGAGAAAGCCCGCCTATGTAGTCTTCGGTTTCCCCCCTGGCCAACAGGACTTTGACCCCATTTACAACATGTGTTTCTGAGGAGACAATGAGCATGTTCAGCAGGGTTTTCTGCTGCTCTGACAGCGGCCTGTCAATAAAATCTGCAACCACAGAGAGTTTGGCGCCCCTGGACAGCAGGTAAGCGGCTGCCTCCACGTCCCTGGGAGTGGTGGTAGGGAATGTCAAACTCCCGGTATCCTCGTAAATACCCATGGCAAAAACGGTGGCTTCAAATGAATTTATTGGGATACCGCGATCCTTCATCAATTCTACCATGAGCGTTGTGGTGGCGCCGACCTGTTCAATTACTTCGTAATTGCCTCTGATGTCGTCTGCCACCCTGCGATGGTGGTCAAATATATGTATTTCGAGGCCGGGATTCTCCAGCACGTCCCGGGCCTCGCCAATCCGGCTGGGAGTTTTCGTGTCAACCAAAATAAGCCGGGTAACCTCCTTCAGGGGAAGGTCCTTTGCCAGCCTAAACGTAAAAGCGTCTTTATGCAGGGCCATAAATTCCCTGACGTTTCTGTGCAGTTTGCCCGCGTAAACAAGTTCGGCATCAGGATAGATCTTTTTGGCAGCTATCATTGAAGCCAACCCATCCAGGTCTGTATTGTTGTGGCTGACAATAATATCCATACCGCTCCCCCTTGAACTGTTACCGCCATATTATATCATAATTTGCCAAAGAAAAAAAGCGTTGGCGCGTTTGAGGCCTGTACACTGTCAAAGGGCTGGCACCCTGGCGTTTACGCTTCAGCCTTCATACATAAAAAGAACACCCCCTCGGCGAAGCCTCGGGGGTCTGTATCACTTCTCACTGTCCGCTACCGGTTGCAATGGACAAGGGTTTGTTTTTTTTCAGTCGTTCAGGTATTACATCATTCCTTACCAGGTCATCAAGGGTCTCTCTTTTTACCACCACGTCAGCCCGCCCGTCCCTTACAAAGACCACTGCAGGGCGCGGCAGCCTGTTGTAATTGCTGGACATGGAATAGTTATACGCGCCGGTACAGAATACTGCCAGAATGTCTCCCGGTTCAACTGCGGGAACATGCAGGTCCCAAATCAACATGTCACCTGATTCACAGCATTTCCCGGCAATTGATACTTCATCCACCCTTGGCCGGGCAGCCTTATTGGCCACTACCGCCTCGTAACGGGCCTGGTAAAGAGCCGGCCTGGGATTATCGGCCATTCCCCCGTCTATGGCAACATATTTTCTCACCCCGGGGATATCTTTCACCGAACCGACTGTATAAAGTGTTGTGCCGGCCTCACCCACAATAGAGCGTCCCGGCTCGACCACCACCTTTGGCATCGGGTAATTCATTTCTTGAGAAATACGCTTAACGGTTTCCATGATTAGTGCAGCCATTGTCCTGACATTCGCCGGTTTATCTCCTGAAACATAGTAAATGCCAAAGCCGCCGCCCAGGTTAAGTTCCTCTAACCTGTAACCTGTTTCTTCATATACTTTGCCGAAGAATTCCATCATGACCTCAGCGGTATGCTGGTATGACTCCGGTTCAAATATTTGAGAGCCGATGTGACAGTGAAGGCCCTTAAGATTAATATTTTTGAGTTCCAGCGCTTTTTTAACGCCTTCAATGGCCTGACCGTTGCTCACAACCAGGCCGAACTTGGAATCAATCTGGCCGGTCTGAATATACTCATGAGTATGGGCTTCGATTCCCGGTGTTACCCTGATCAAAATATCGGCCTTGGTCTTGAGTGTACTGCATAACTGTTCAAGGCATTCCAGTTCATAAATGTTGTCCACAACAAACCTGCCTACCTTGGCTTCCAAGCCCTGCTTCAGTTCAGCGTGTGATTTATTGTTGCCGTGAAAGTATATCTTTTCCGCAGGAAACCCGGCTTTTAAAGCAGTATAAAGTTCTCCGCCGGAGACAACATCAAGGCCCAGACCCTCCGATTCAATCAGCCGGCACATGGCCATGGTCAGAAAAGCCTTACTGGCATATATTACCAAGGAATCAGGATATGTCCCTGTAAAAGCCTCGTAGTATTCACGGCATTTCTCCCTGATATGCCCTTCATCCATCACATAAAGGGGAGTCCCGTATTCCCTGACCAGGTCAGTGGTATCACAACCACCGATTTCCAGGTGGCCCTCTTCGTTAATTTGCATTGTTCCGTGCAGCTTCACAGTGAAATATCCCTCCCGAAATCGTTGTACAAAAACCGCATAGAAATTTTCATAAATTGTAACATATCAGAAATTGTTAGTCAACAAATAAAGAGCCCGCCCAACCCTGGGCGGGTTAACTGCCTTTATCCTTTAACATACGGGTGAACTCCTCGGCCGGGAGCGGTCGGCTAAACAGATAACCCTGTATTTCATCACACTGCTGGAGTTTCAAAAAGGCCAGCTGTTCTTCAGTCTCAACACCTTCGGCAATAACTTTAAGATTTAAATTCTGGGCCAGGGCAATAATAGCCTTTGTAATGGCAGCATCCTCCCGACCCTCCGTAACGTCACGCACAAATGACCTGTCTATTTTCAGCGTGTTGTTTGGGAAGTATTTTAAATAATTAAAAGATGAATACCCGGTCCCAAAATCATCAATAGCTATCCGTACTCCGAGGTCCCGCAGTTCACGCAGTGTTGAGATAGTTTGTTCAACATCCTGCATCGCCACCGTTTCCGTAATCTCCAGTTCAAGCCACTGCGGGTCCAACCCTGTCTCCCGCAAAATACTCATGACTCTTTCCACCAGATTCTTTTGCTGGAACTGCCTGGCCGAAAGGTTTACGGTCACGCGCATGGGTGGAAATCCGGCATCCTGCCATGCCCTGTTTTGAGCGCACGCCGTACGCATCACCCATTCCCCGATAGGAATAATAAGACCCGTTTCTTCGGCGTAAGAAATAAATTCCGACGGCAGTATAGTACCACGTTCAGGATGTTCCCACCGGATCAGGGCTTCCATCCCTATAATCTGGCCAGTAATGATGTTTAACTGGGGTTGGTAATGAACAACAAATTCCTGGCGTTCGAGAGCCCTGCGGAGGGATATTTCAGAAGTCAACAGTTCAAGGCTCCGGTCGCTCAGGTCGGACCTATACAATTGATAGTTGTTCCCCAGTTCCTTGGCTCTGTACATGGCGGTGTCGGCATTTTTCATCAAAGTATCGGCATCTTCACCGTCAGTGGGATACACCGCTATCCCGATGCTGGGGGTAATGTAAAACTCCTGTCCGCACAGCCGCCATGGCTTCTTCAGGGCCTTCAGGATCTTTCTTGCTATCTTTACCGCGTCTTCAGGTTTGACAATTTCAGGTAAGAGGAAGCAGAATTCGTCACCGCCCATCCGGGCTACAGTGTCACTCTTGCGTACACAACTCTTGAGTCTGTCGGCAACCCTCTTGAGCAGCTTGTCTCCCATAGCATGCCCCAAGGTGTCATTCACCAGTTTAAACCGGTCCAGGTCCAGAAACATTACAGCCAGCATCCGGTGATTGCGTTCCGCGTGAGCCAGTTCCATATGAAGTCGGTCGTTAAACAGCATCCTGTTGGGCAAACCTGTAAGCGCATCATGAACTGACATATACATTAGATGTTCTTCGGCGCGTTTCAGTTCGGCGATCTCCCGGCGCATTTCAGCCAATTCCCTGATAAGCTGCTCAACGGACTTTTCTTCGTCGGTCATCAACCATACACCCCTTCATGCTTCAACTAAAAAAACCTACCGCCGAACAGCACGTCTCAGGAGTAGGTAATTCGGCAACCGGCTGTCATTTAGTGACTAGTCACTAATTAGACCCTTGGCTTTGCGTCCCTGCTTTTCAGCAGGTTTGCCTTTGACTGGGGTAACTAACATATTTAATAACAATTCATTTAATATATTATTTCGACAAAATTCATTAATCACCTTCAACTTTAGGAGTTTCCATCAATAATATTTGATCATCGTTTAAAACTACCGCAACTTTGGGCCTGTTTTCTCAAGGGGCCTGTTGACAAACTTCTT
>DDKP01000165.1:0-1432 GCA_002339745.1 Firmicutes bacterium UBA2595
GTTAAGAAGTTTGTCAACAGGCCTCATAGGTAAATGGGGCAGCCTCTTTTTAATACTTCTTTAAAGGACCTGCTCTTTAACTTCTTTCGCTTCAACGTACATAATTATCTTTTCCGAGACCAAGGTTTCTTTGACGGTCAGCAGGTACTTGTGCTTGCCTGTTTCGATGATTCTCTGGTCAACGATGTTTGTTACCAGGATGGGGTCAAGGGTCTTCACTTCCTTGGTCATCAGGTTTTTCAGGAGTTTTTTCACGGCTGCCTCAATTTCCAGCCGTTCGTACTCATCCTTGTATCTGACATGAACGTCAATATCGCTGACCACCAGCCTCTGCCTTGCGGCCAGCTTCTTTTCCAGATCGGCGAGCGCTTTTTCCATGCCGGAGAGCTGTTCTGTACGGTCTTCCAGCTGGGACTGCAGGATGCGGATTTTAAGCTCAGCCTGGTCGAGGTGCCTTCCAGCAGCCAGGTTTAAACCAGCGGCCCCTACCATAAGTCCAAGGACAAAACCGGCCAATACAGTTTTAAACCTGGCCCAAATCACGGCTTAGTTCCCACCAGCATCAGTATCAGGACATAGCCCAGGTGGGCTCCGGCAAAAGAGCTGAAGATAAATCCCAACTGCTTGACTGCAGTTGTGATATGTCCTTCCAGCAGGCTGGATTCCAGGACCTGCAGGGAGGTGAAGGCGCCTCCTATGGCTGCCACCGCAGCCCATATTTTCAGGTCCCGGGCCAGGTCTGCCATGGTTCTGAGAGGACCCTGGCCGGCGAGGAGGGCGGAGACGGAGCCAATCAGCGTCCCGCCGATGATCATGCCCAGCGCCGTTAAAAACATGTAAAGCAGTTTTTCAATAAACCTTTCCATTTATTTCACTCCGCTGTTTTTAAGATTATGTATATTTAACCCGGCCGGAAATATTCTATTGCTGCAGAGGAAACAAGGGTTAAAAATCGTTCAAAAAAATGAAAAGAATGTTGATTTTTGTGACTTTGCTCAAGTTTTAGGAAGGATTTTTCGATAATAATAACAAAGATATATAAACTATTACAGGACGGTGGTTGAGAACAGCCCAGAAGGGGGGATGTCCCATGACCAGTACAAGAAAGTTCTTAGTTCTCCTGGCAGCAGTGGTGGGTATCCTGGTTGTATTAGCCGTGGTTAGGATGCTGCAGCCAGACTACGGGCTGTATCCGAAGGTGTTTTACGAGTACAAGGAAAAAGGAAAAAATACGCAGTTCAAGTTTGATGACGTGCAGAAAGGGTTTAAATAAACAGGGTTTAATTACCGGGCGGCGTGTACTGCCCGATTTTTTGTTTTTCGCCGGTTCCTCCGAACAAGGTTTTACCTTTTTGGATGTCGAATTATATAATGCTCAAAAAACATATAATGTTGATGACCCTGGTTGATCAGTAAAACTTAAAAATGAGGG
>DDKP01000165.1:1876-5294 GCA_002339745.1 Firmicutes bacterium UBA2595
GGTCCGTCAGGGATCGGCAAAACCACCCTCCTCCGCATCCTGGCCAGACTGAGGTCGGCGGAAGGAGGGGAAGTGTCTTTACACGGAACGTCCTGGAAGGATTTTTCGCCCGTGCAGTGGAGGCGGAGAGTACATTACCTGGCCCAGAAACCGGCCCTGTTCGACGGAACCGTGAGGGACAACCTGCAGAAGCCTTTTGAACTGGCAGCGGTTAAACAGGATTTGCAGTTCGACCCGGCAAAGGCAGCCGAACTGATGGAACGGCTGTTTCTTCCGGATGACATGCTGGACCAGGACGCCCGCACCCTTTCGGGCGGGGAGGCGTCAAGGATAGCCATGGTCAGGGCGCTGTTGGTAGAGCCAAGTGTCCTTCTGCTGGATGAACCGCTTTCCGCCCTCGACCGTAAGGCTGCCGATTCTGTCCTGGAATTGGTCGCCGGATGGCTGCGGGAAACGCCGGGCCGCGGCGTGGTAATGGTGTCCCATGTCGGTGAGCTGGATTGGCTGCCGGGCTATTCGGCCTGTGACTTAACGGGATTCATAGCACATGAATTAAAGGCGAAAGAAGGTGGGGCTGTTGAATAATCAGGTTATCCCCATTTCCGACTTTCACCTGGCTCTGAGCGTGGTTCTTGTCCTTATGGCCGGGGGTATATCGGCGGCCCTCAGGCTTGGGCTCTTAAAATCGTTGGCCTGGGGCACGGTGAGGACATTTGTCCAGCTGACTTTTATAGGTTATGTGCTGAATTACGTCTTTGCCGTAAATGACCTGTGGCTCATTTTTTCCATGGTGGTGTTGATGTGTTACGTGGCGGCCAGGGCCTCTGTCAAGAGGACGCCAAATGTCCCGCGTTACCCGGTAATGCTTGCTTTCTGGTCTCTGCTGGCCAGTACAGTCCTGGTGGGTCTCGTGGTAGTCAGGATCATCATTAACCCGGACCCGTGGTTTTCGGCCAGGATAGTAATACCGATATTCGGGATGATTCTCGGGAACTCCATGAACGGGATTGCCCTGTCCCTGGATAGGCTTTACGGCGAAGTATTTCTCCGGTCAGGGGAGGTCGAAACCCTCCTGGCCTACGGGGCAACGCCTTGGGAAGCCGTCAGGGGATGTGTCAAGGATGCCATGCGGGCAGGGATGACACCTACCATCAATTCCCTGATGGTAGTGGGCCTGGTTAGCCTTCCGGGGATGATGACAGGGCAGATACTGGGGGGTGTCGAGCCCGGGCAAGCAGTCAGGTATCAAATTGTCGTGATGCTCATGATAACCGCCGCAGTAGCCGCCGGCTGCTTAATGCTGGTCGGGCTGTCTTACAAGAGACTGTTTACCGATGACGGAGCCCTCAAAAATGAGGTAACCAGGAGCCGGCAGTAGCGCGGCGTTCTTCCCCGTGAAGAAACAGGCGCCCGGAAGCGGTCTCCCGCCAGGAACTGCACGAGGACCGCCGGCAGGTCGACGGCCCCACCGGGGAGGAATTATGAGGCCTGGCGTCTAATATTACGGATTACCGTTTTGTGAAGGTGTATTTCCGAAAGGTGGTTCAAAATGTACGAGATTTCTGCTGCCGGCCATTTTGATGCGGCTCACTTCCTGCGCGGGTACCAGGGAAAATGCGCCAACGTGCACGGGCACCGCTGGAAGGTGGAGATCGCTCTCTTGGGACAGGAACTGAACGAGCAGGGAATACTTATCGATTTCATGGATGTAAAGACGGCCCTAAAAGAGGTTCTCAATATTTTTGACCATAAGATGATTAACGATATACCACCATTTGACAGTCTAAACCCGACGGCTGAAAATATTGCCATGTTCATTTTTCAGGAAATGGCCGGCAGGCTGCAGACCATGACGGCCCCGAATGTCAAGATATCCAGGGTCACGGTGTGGGAATCGGAAAGTGCCGGAGCCTCTTACATTAGTGGTGAGTGATGAGTATGAGTGGGGGTGTGAAATATGAAAGCCGTTGTCCTGCTGTCCGGCGGTCTTGACTCGACCGTTTGCATGAGTGTTGCCGCTGATGCGGGCCATGAACTGTATCCGGTCAGTTTCTTGTACGGCCAGAGGCACAACAGGGAGATAGAGTGCGCGAAAAAAATCGCTGCCTACTACGGGGTGAATAAACACCTTATTATCACTGCCAATATGGATGCCATCGGGGGCAGCGCCCTGACGGCAAATATTGATGTTCCGGAGGGAGATGAGAACCGGAAAGATATCCCGGTCACCTATGTTCCGGCTCGCAACCTTATTTTTTTGAGCTATGCGCTGGGTTATGCGGAAGTGCTGGACGCGGGTAAAATATATATAGGAGTTAATGCCCTGGATTACTCGGGATATCCTGACTGCCGCCCGGAGTTTATCCAACAATTCCAGAAACTGGCCGATTATACTACCAAGGCGGCGGTACAGGACCGGAAGATCATAAGGGTAGAGACCCCTCTTATCACCCTGACAAAAGCGGAGATCGTCAAACTGGGCATGCAAAACAAAGCGCCGCTTCATCTTACCACCAGCTGCTACCGCGGCGGTGATAAGGCCTGCGGGAGATGTGACAGCTGCCTGCTGAGGCTGCGCGGGTTTAGAGAGGCGGGTATTGAGGACCCGATAGAATATGATTTCCATTGACGCTTCCGTAGCCCTTTGATAAAATTACCATGTACACAGATAAGGGGTGAGGTGCTGTGTTCAGAACCTATTTCTTCTATATATCATTTGTCCTTTCCCTGATTCTCCCGGCCCTTCTTCTCCCGGTATGGCATATGTTCGGACCTTTCGACCTGTTAAGGGCCCGGCGCTGGTTCGGGTATTTTGTCAGCAGCAACTGGGCCAGGTTTTTACTGCTGGCCGCGGGCATAAAAGTGACTGTAAAAGGCCTGGAAAACATACCGGAGAAAGAAACAGTCCTGTTTATCAGCAATCACCAGGGCAATTTCGATATTCCGGCGCTTTTTACCAGCTTAAAACGGCCCATAGGGTTTCTGGCCAAGGTCGAACTGGCCCGGATTCCCGTCATACATTCCTGGATGCCCAAGCTGGGCTGTGTCTACATCGACCGGGGTAACCCCCGCCAGGCGGTGAAGGCCATCCAGCAGTGTATCGAGGCGCTGAAAGGCGGGCAGTCTATGGTTATTTTTCCGGAAGGTACCCGTAGCAGGGGACCGGTCATGGGAGAATTTAAAAAGGGGAGCATGCGCCTGGCCGAGCAAGCCGGGGTTCCTATAGTGCCGGTCGCCATCAACGGTACTTACAGGGCGATGGAAGCCAACAACAACCGGATACAGCCGGCAGAGGTTTCAGTTACTGTTATGCCACCCATTAATTTTGAAAAACTTTCCAAACAGGATTGGGATAATATCCATAACATCGTCCATGACTTAATATCCGGCGCCCTGGCACAACTCCAGAATGAAGGGG
>DDKP01000120.1 GCA_002339745.1 Firmicutes bacterium UBA2595
GACGGCGGATCGCAGGCCAGTGGACGTCAGCTTCGCTCTACGGAACACACCTGCCTCTCAAACGTACTGCTGACTTCAGTTCGCCCGGAGGAAAGTATCCATCCCGTTTATATTGCAATAAACTGGATTTATCAACAGCCCCGTTATGGGACAGCTTCTTTTTGTTTATATAATCACTTTCACTTGAAAACTCAAGCGTTTTTCATGCACAGGTGGAAGGTTAGAATTTCCAAACGTGTCGAGAGGTCAATGTCCCTTACCTGCACATTATCAGGAACTGATAGTACTTTGGGGGCAAAATTAAGAATAGCCTTGACTCCGGCCTTGATCAACTGGTTGGCCGCCTCCTGTGCAGCCGATGCCGGAACCGTAATAATCCCTATCTTAACATTATGCTGTTTGATGATTTCTTCCATCTTTTCGGGACCCATAACTTCAAGATCCATTATTTTTTTGCCAATCTTGGTTACATCATTGTCAAACACACCAACTATCTCAAAACCGCGCTCGCGGAAACCGCGGTAAGATATCAGGGCAGACCCCAGGTTTCCAACTCCTACCACCACTACAGTCCATTTCCCGCTAAGACCCAGAATCTTTAAGGTATGTTTCAGGAGGTCCTTTACATTATAACCCACACCCCGGGTTCCGAATTCTCCAAAGTAGGCCAGGTCTTTTCTCACCTGTGCCGGGCTGACTCCGACTCCTTCAGCTATTTCACCGGAAGATATAGTGACAATGCCCTTTTTATCGACTTGCTCGAGAAATCGCGAATAAACTGACATTCTAACTATTGTAGCTTCAGGGATTTTCAACGCCTTCAAGTTATTCCCTCCTTCTTGCCCTTCTTAGAAATTAATTATATCATGGGGAATAAACTTGGACAATGTTAAGTTTTGTCGATATTATCAATTTCCTGCCATAAAAGAAGATAATTATCTACAAAATTAAGGAGCCGGTACTGCAGAAGCCTAAAGTTTTCTTGATTTCTCAGCTGTTGAAAATTGTCCAGTTGGGCATGATACCCTTCTACTGTATCCATAAGATTTTCAAACCGTTTATTTATGGTATCACTGTTGGTCCGGACAACGGCAAAACTCTGAATCTCCTCGTAAACCTTACCAATTACCGTTATCTGGCTGGAAACTACTGACCATTGCAGGTCCTCGACTCTGTCGGCATGGAAGATTTTCAGATTCTCTTTTAGCCAGGCGGTATATGCTCTCAATACAGGGGCAATTTGATTGATGAAAGTTTCGTTCCCTTCGCCATACCACAGGTTTGACCCGTTTATTACAGCCGACCCGCTGAAACTGCCGATTCCCTTGTCCTTTAACTGTTGTTTGATCGTTTCTGTGCGTTCACGCTTTTGATAAACCCCTATCCATATTTTGTAGGGCGCGGATTGGGTTACGTAAGGGTGGTACCCCATTTCTTTCAGGAACTGCGCTGCTTGCTGTGCCCCTTGCAAATCAGAGTAGACCCCTGCCTGAAGATAGTATACTGGTATAGGGTCTAAGAAAAGCACCCTGCGGTTATCACTGGCTGCAACTGATTTGGAATTATCGGTGTTTACTTTTGTGCTTCTGGGAACAGTTCCCTCCTTAATGATGCTCAAATATAACTGCCCCAGGCAGAATGATATCCCAACAGCCAAACATGACACCAGCAAGATAAACAGTAAGATCCCGAACCTCATCGTCATTCCCCTGCGCATCCATTCCACCTCCAAAACCTGCTTTAGAACAATAATATGGACTCTCACTGAAAATTAGAACAAGCCCCGCAAGGAGAAGCCCTTGTCCTACGAAAGGAGCTGTCCTATTAATTAGGCCTGTTGACAAACTTCTTTACTTTAAATATACAGGGGCAGGTATATTCCTGCGAACGGCCACAATCTCCACCGGCAAGCCGCTCACGCATATACGTTCGCGGGCCGGTGGACGATATAACGCCGTTCTCCGGAATACACCTGCCTCTGTTATCCGCTTAAAGTTCCTTTGTCAACAAACCCCGTTAATGGGATAGCCCCTGTCAGACCAATAGCTCCCTGGCTTCGGCTACCATATAAAGGGAGCCTGTTACACATACGAGATCTTCCGGACTGGCAAGGCTTATGCCTTTTTCCACAGCCTGGCGGATATCTTCTATCAGGTACACTTCATCAACATATTTTCCTACTTCGCCGGCGATCTTTTCCCAGTCCCCGGCTCTCGGTGAATTAGGTTTAGTCACAACTACCGCTTTGGCAAGAGGGGCAAGCTGCGCAACCACTTTTTCCCGCTCTTTATCCCCCAGCATTCCAAAAACCAGGATGAGATTCCGGTATTTGAACAATTCTGTCAGAGCTTTTCGCAAGGTAAGAGCACCGTGGAGGTTGTGAGCGCCGTCCAGCAGTATCCGCGGGGTATGGCCGACCAGTTCCAACCTGGCAGGCCAGGCTGCATCAGCCAACCCTTGTCTGATTATGCCCTCCTCAAATGCGTATCCAAACTTTCGCAAAAGCTCCACTGCTGCCACGGCAGTGGCGGCATTGCAAATCTGGTGGTCACCTGCCAGCCGGATATATAGGTTTTTATATAAACCTTCGGGTAAATACAGGTTAAATTCCTGGCCTTCCTCAGAACTCTTTGTGATTTCCCATGTAATACCCCTGCCGACTTCAACAAGTTCACAGTTCTTTTGCCGGCTTACCTCCCTGATTATGTCCAGGGCTTCCGGGTCATCGGTTGCAGTAACCACCGGGACTCCTTCTTTGATTATCCCGGCCTTTACCGTGGCGATTTCTCTTATAGTACTGCCCAGATAATCCATATGGTCCATGGCCACATTAGTAATGACTGAGACCAGTGGTATGACGACGTTGGTTGAATCGATGGCTCCCCCCAGGCCCACCTCCAGAACCAGGAAGTCTACATTCTCCTGAAAAAAGTAAACAAAAGCAATCGCGGTACTTACTTCAAACTCAGTAGGATGTTCGAAACCCTCCGCCACCATTTGCTCCAGGTGAGGCCGAAGCATTGTCAGTATTTCGGCGATCCGTCCCTGGCTTATCTCCATGCCGTTAATCCTGTATCTCTCGCAGTAAGAATGGAGATGAGGGGAAGTGAACATCCCGGTTTTGTATCCCCTGGCCTGCAGTATAGCTGCAACCATGGCCGCAGTAGAGCCCTTTCCGTTAGTACCCCCTATGTGGATAACCTTCAGCGTTCTGTGAGGATTATCCAGCCTCCTCAGGAGCTCCTCAATGCGGCCCAGCCCAAAATTGAACCCGAACTTGGTCAGGTTTCGCAAAAATTCCAGAGCCTCGTCAAAGTTCATATCTCTACTCCTTTCGGGCTGGTCTGTCAGGATTTCCGGAGGCTTTTCAGCCTCTCCTCGATGGCGTCCTTTTTGGCCTGAAACTCATTTTGTTTGGCTCGCTCTCTCTCAATGACATCAGCGGGAGCCTTGTCCAGAAAACCCTTATTGGATAGCTTTCCGCCGACTCTGGACAGCTCTTTGTCCAGGACGGCCAGTTCTTTTTCCAGCCGGGTTAATTCCCTGTCAATGTCGATAAGCCCTTTCAAGGGCGCGTATATTTCCACACCCCCGGTAATGGCGGTCATGGCTTGTTCCGGCTTTGTAGAAATTGTCTTTTCCAGAGTAATATCCGGTGCGGCAGCCAAATTCCGGATGTAATCCAGGCCCGTCATCAAGGCTATATAATTGGCTTCCGAGTTTGCCGCAATAATAACCTCGGCCTTGCGGGAAGGCGGCACATTCATTTCAGCCCTGATATTCCGGATTGACTTGATAACTTCCATAACGGTTATCATCTGCTCCACTGCTTCATCATCCCTGAGGGCAGGGTCATACTGGGGCCATTTCTGCAGCATGATGGTTTCCCCCTCATGGGGCAGGCGCTGCCATATCTCCTCGGTGATAAAAGGCATCATGGGGTGCAGCAGTTTCATGGTGTTGGAAAGAACGTACCATAGCACATATTGGGCTGTTTTTTTGCTGAGCTCGTCCTTCTTCCCGTAAAGGGCAGGCTTGGCCAGCTCGATATACCAGTCACAGAACTCGCTCCAGATAAAGTCATACAGTATCCGGGCAGCTTCACCGAGGTCATACCTTTCCAGGTTCCTCGTCACTTCACCAACAGTCTCGTTAAACCTGCTGAGGATCCACCTGTCCGCCAGGGCATAGTCCTGCCCCACTTCTTCCGGGTTAAAATCACCCAGGTTCATCATGACAAAACGGGAAGCGTTCCAGATTTTGTTAGCGAAGTTCCGGGCGCTTTCCAGGCGCTCAAAATGGAACCTAAGGTCATTGCCCGGGGTATTCCCGGTTATCAGCATAAACCTCAGGGTATCGGCGCCGTATTTATCTATGACCTCTATTGGGTCAACCCCGTTGTTCAGGGACTTGCTCATCTTCCGGCCCAAGGCATCCAGCACCAGTCCGTGAATGAAAACTTCCCTGAACGGGACGTCGTTCATAAACTCCATACCCATGAAGATCATTCTGGCTACCCAGAAAAAGATAATATCCCTCCCTGTCACCAGCACCGAAGTAGGATAAAAATGTTCAAGTTCGGGAGTTTTTTCCGGCCAGCCCAGGGTAGAAAACGGCCACAGGCCTGAACTGAACCACGTATCGAGGACGTCGGGGTCCTGTTCCAGCTTGCCACTGCCACATTTGGAACACCCGGCAGGCGGCTCGGTGTCACATATAAGCTCATTACAGTCACCGCAGTACCAGACAGGAATCCGGTGCCCCCACCACAGCTGACGGGAAATACACCAGTCACGGATATTTTCCATCCAGTTCAGGTATATCTTTGTAAATCGTTCCGGAACGAACCTCACCCGGCCGTCTCTAGCCGCCCGGATGGCCGGTTCGGCCAAAGGTTTCATCTTTACGAACCACTGCTTGGAAATCATAGGCTCAACCACGGTTGAGCACCTATAGCATTGTCCAACGGCATGAGGGTGGTCCTCGACCTTAAGGAGAAAGCCTCCCTCTTTCAGGTCCTTCAGTATTTCTTTCCGGCATTCATACCTGTCCATCCCCTGGTACTTGCCGGCTTGTTCGTTCATTGTGCCGTCTAGGTTCATGACATTGACCTCGGGCAGATTGTGTCTCCGGCCCACCTCAAAGTCGTTGGGGTCATGAGCGGGGGTAATCTTGACTACCCCGGTCCCGAATTCCGGGTCGACATACTCGTCGGCAATAACGGGTATCTCCCTTCCGACAATCGGGAGAATAACGGTCTTTCCTACCAGGCGCTTATACCGCTCGTCTTCCGGGTGAACCGCTACCGCTGTATCACCCAGCATCGTTTCGGGCCGGGTAGTGTCCAGGTAAACATACTCGTCACTGTGCTTGACCGGGTATCTCAGGCGATAGAAATGGCCTTCCTGCTCCTCGTGCTCAACCTCGATATCGGATATCGTGGTATGGCACTTGGGGCACCAGTTTATAATGTAATTGTCCTGGTATATCAGGCCCTTCCGGTACAGGTCCACAAAGACCTTTTGGACCGCATGGGAACACCCTTCATCCATGGTAAAGCGCTCCCGGTCCCAGTCACAGGAAGACCCCAGCACCCTCAGCTGGCTGGCAATCCGGTCATGGTAAAATTCTTTCCATTCCCATACCCGCTCCAGAAACTTTTCCCGGCCCAGGTCGTACTTGGACAACCCTTCTTTGGCAATCTGTTCTTCCACCTTGGCCTGGGTGGCAATGCCCGCGTGGTCTGTTCCGGGAACCCACAGGGTATTGTAACCCTGCATACGGCGCCACCTGATCAGGATATCCTGGAGGGTATTGTCCATGGCATGTCCCATATGCAAAGCCCCTGTTACATTGGGCGGGGGCATCACAATAGTAAACGGTTCTTTGTCTTTTTCCACTTCGGCATGGAAAAAGCCGTTATCCTCCCAAAACCTGTACCATTTCTTTTCTACCTTTTGAGGGTCGTAAGTAGTCGGAATGTTTTTCTGTTCCATAAGAACCTCCTTGATTCATCTTTCGTTGAACAAAAAACTTCTTCCATCCCTAAGGACGAAAGAAGTATTCCGCGGTACCACCTTATTTCCAGGGT
>DDKP01000025.1:0-2049 GCA_002339745.1 Firmicutes bacterium UBA2595
GCTGAGGTTCAGCTGAATTTTGGAGCAGGGTTTATCAAAGTGGTCCATAGCAAGCCCGCGCAAGATATTGTGCGCTTTATTTCATCCAATGGTTACGGCGCCCGTCTGTTAGGGACAGGCAGTAATGGCAGTCTAAAAGCGAACCACCTGGGAAGAAAGCTTGCCCTCGCCGTTGTTTCCGGAGTTTTTTTAGGGCTTGGCCTGATTGGCGGCTGGATAGGCGTGGAAGAAGGCGCCTCTGTTTATTTCTTTTTGGCGGCCATGTTTACCGGTGGGTTTTATGTTTACAAAGCCGCGGCGGTCTCCCTGAAAAGCCTTGTTTTTGACATGAATGTCTTAATGACTATTTCCTCCGTAGGCGCCGTATTTATCGGTCAGTGGTCGGAAGCGGCTTCAGTGGTCTTTTTGTTCAGTGTGGGAAACATGCTGCAGGCATATACCCTGGAGAAAACCAGAAACTCTATAAATAAATTGATGGAACTGGCTCCCCGGGAGGCAAGGGTAATTTCCCTTTCCGGCGATGAAGATGTAGTCCCGGTAGAACGGGTGAAAATTGGTGACACTGTTCTGGTAAAACCGGGAGAGTATATACCGGTGGACGGTACAGTCTCAGCTGGATACTCATGGGTCAACCAGGCTTCGATAACCGGTGAGTCGAGGGCAATTGAAAAGCAGCCGGGAGATTTGGTTTTTGCCGGGTCATTAAACGGGGAAGGAAGTCTGCATATAACGACGGATCATGTATCTTCTGACAGTACACTGGCCAAGATGATTCACATGGTCGAAGAGGCTCAGGCCCAAAAGGCGCCGTCACAGCAGTTTGTCGACAGGTTTGCCCGATATTATACTCCCGCAGTAATCCTGGGCGCAGTCCTGGTCGTTATTATCCCGGTGCTGATTTTCAATAGGCCCTTTGAACAATGGTTCTACAAAAGCCTTGTGTTGCTGGTTATCTCATGCCCCTGCGCACTGGTTATTTCTACTCCCGTTTCTATTGTATGCGCCATTGGTAACGCTGCCCGAAACGGGGTATTGATTAAGGGCGGTGTCTACCTGGAGTCTCTGGGACGGGTAAAAAGTATTGCTTTTGATAAAACCGGAACCCTGACATCAGGGCGGCTGGCGGTTACGGGCATTTACCCGGCGGAAGGACTCACGGAAGAAGAGGTTCTGCGGCTTGCCGCGGCCGTCGAGCGGTATTCGGAGCACCCCGTGGCCAAGTCGGTAATGGCGGAAACGGCCCGGAGGAGCATTGCCATACCTGAATCCGACTCATTCTTTTCATTTCCCGGCAAGGGCGCAGGCTCCCGCCTGGAGGGGAAACCGGTCTACGCAGGCAACAGGCGGCTCATAAATGAATTAAATATCAAAACCGATGATTTTGCGGAACTGGTGAGTAAGTTGGAAAAAGAGGGCCGGTCTGTTATTTACGTGGTTTACACTGACCGGTTAACCGGCATTATTGCCGTCGAGGACACTCCCAGGGCTGCAACACATACCGCGCTTAATGAATTAAAAAGCATGGGGATTAAGAATATCACAATCCTCAGCGGGGATAATGAGAGAACGGTTCAAAGTATTGCCGCAAAGCTGGGAATGGATAGTTTTAATGCTGACATGCTTCCGGAAGACAAGGTCAAAAAGATGCGGCAATTGGCCCGGGACGGGGTTGCGGTCATGGTGGGGGATGGAGTAAATGATGCCCCGGCCCTTGCCGCGGCTACCGTGGGAATCTCCATGGGGGCTGCCGGCAGTGATACGGCCATGGAAACAGCGGACGTGGTACTGATGAACGATGAATTGGAAAAGCTCCCTGCTGTCATCAGGATTGGCCGCCAGACCCTGTCAATAATACGGCAGAATGTGACCGTAGCGATCATTCTGAAGGCTATTTTCCTGGTTCTGACTGTGGCCGGAATATCCAATCTATGGATGGCCGTTTTTGCGGACACCGGCGCCTCGCTCCTGGTGGTGCTTAACGGGATGCGCCTGCTGCAATTCAGGTTTTAGCCCTGAAGGTTTTCCATATAAAAAACCGGCAGTTTAACC
>DDKP01000025.1:2458-3339 GCA_002339745.1 Firmicutes bacterium UBA2595
TGCACAGGAAACCCGGCGCCGGTAAAGAAAAATACTGCGGTAACCAAAAGAGCTGTAAGTTTTTTGAGAAATCGCGGTCCGGGCATATTGCGCCTCCTTTATTAAAGTTTTTGAATGATTTAACAGAAGCGAAAGTTTGCTAACCCGAAAATTTTTCCTCTAAGTAAATAATGGCAATAGAAAAAGGGCTGGTGGAGGATAATTTTGGGCAGGATATTCCGGGAAGTTTTTAAAGTCAAGTTAAGGGGTATAAAATGTAACCAGACGGTAGTCAGTTTCATAACCTAATAATACCGAGTGATTCGGAAAAGCTGAACAAATGGAGGATGAAAGATGAAATATACCGTTATGCCAGGTGATACTCTTTTCCAAATTGCCAACAGGTATGGCACTACCGTTGATGAACTACTCAAGGCTAATCCGGAAATAAAAGACCCGGACCTGATATTTCCCGGACAGGTAATTGAAGTTCCGGCGGCCACAGTACCCGGAGACGAAATTCCTGCACCTGAATATCCCCCGGGATTTCCGCCAGGGTACCTCCCGGGTTTTACCCCCGGTCTCCAGCCGGGGTTTCCAACAGGACCTGTTTCCGGAACACCGGGCCCTGTCTGGCCACCTGTGTGTCCTGGTTATCTTCCCGGTTATCCGGTAGTTCCTGATTTTCCGGCAGGCTATTTCCCTTACATGCCTGGAATGACACAGGGAGGGATGTCCGGGATGATTCCGCCGGTTTACCCGGTAGCGCCTGTGCCAGGACTTGCCGGAATGCCAGGGGCAGCGGTATTTCCGTACGATGCTATAACTCATGACGATATACCGGCTGTAAAACTTGGAAGCCGGGGACCGCATATCAAGTATCTCCAGGGAAGATTGAGAGA
>DDKP01000071.1:0-728 GCA_002339745.1 Firmicutes bacterium UBA2595
GGCAGTAATAATGTAAAAAATATGGTGGAAAACATCGGCTATGTTTCCGCACAGTCTGCCCAAGCGGTAAGAGATGTATCCACTTCAGGTGAAGAAATGCGCAATGTTGTTAACAATGTAGCCCGATCTTCAGAAGCCTTGGCTCAGATGGCATGGGAACTGGAGGCCATGACTGCCCGGTTTAAATTGCAATCCAGCTAAGCCCTTCAGTGTTATTTGCGTATTTCATGATAACTTTCGGTCAGGTATTTTTTGATCCAGTTGATAACCGCCGGGTTGTTCAGAGGGACATCCTCCAGCTGTTCCCTTAATTCCTGGGCATCAAAAGTAACTTCTATACCGTCAATCTTGTGGGAAAAGTAAAAGTTAACATCCGGGTTTCCCACGATAAAATTAATTATCGTATCAATAATGTTTCCTAACGGGGCCCTGTCTATATGGCTGTGGCGGAAGCGGGCCCTGACCGTGGTACCTTTCCCCGGGGCCGAGATGATTTCCATGTCTCCTTCACAGTGTTCCGCCGCAGCTTTTAGCAGGGGCAGGCCCAGGCCGATCCGTCTTGTTTTCCGGGTTGTGAAGAAAGGGTCGACTGCTTTGGCCTTCAATTCCTCATCCATGCCCCGGCCGTCGTCTGAAATCTCGATGGTAAACCGGTCCTGTCCCGAGTCTTCTATTACTGACAGCCTCACATTGGTTGCTCCCGCTTCAATGGAATTCTGCAGCATGTC
>DDKP01000071.1:1117-4383 GCA_002339745.1 Firmicutes bacterium UBA2595
CTAGCCAAAGCTTTTTTTAATTCTTGGAAATCGGGAGGCCCGTCGGAAAAGATTACGGTGGGGTTTGATCCTATATCCATTAGGCAGTGGGCATCCGATGAACTGATAAAGGTGTATTTATTTAAGGCAGGCATGATCAAAACAGCTTCGTCAACAGACATGTGTTTCGACAGTTCCATTGCTGCCACGGTCAGCCCCGGAGGGACAAAGCCAAGGTTGGCCGTGAGACTGAAAGAAGGACGGTCGACATGGGCGGGAATACACAGGCCGCCCATTTCTGTCACTTTTTCGGCAACCGTTTCCACCGACATATTTGATGATATCATCAGGAGCCTGTCAACTTCTCTGATTATTTTTCCCATGCTGTCCATTACCAGTTGGTGCCCGAAAACCTCTTGCCTGTTCAACTGCCCGGGAAGACTCCGGTAAACCTGATTCTGCCACGACAGGCAGGCTTCGAGGTCTGGGAACAGGCACACCAGGTGGACCTCTTCCCGGGTCTGGACTTCCATTCCGGGAATAACAAAAATGCCGCTTCCCTCAGCGGCCTTGATTGCTGCGGCTGCATTTTCCGCCGTGTTGTGGTCTGTTACGGCAATCATCCTGAGGCCTTTAGCCCTGGCCGCATGAATGATCTTGGGCGGGGTCATTTCTTTTTCGGCGCATGGCGACAGGGCGGTATGAATATGCAGGTCCATTTTGTAAGGTAAGAGTGGCATCGCAATCCCGCCTCAATGCTGTTTGGACAGAAGGCTGTAAAGCCTTCCGGCGGCTTCAAAGGTGGGTAGATTGGTTGTCAGAACAGGGATGTTTTCCTGGCTTGCTTTTTCAATGGTTTCGGGGTCCGGAACGGCTCCCCGGGAAATTAAAATGGCTGAAAGTCCGATAAGTGAAGCGACGGCAACAATATTCGGATGGGTCTGCAGGGTAATCCATACGCTGTCTTTGGAAGCATTGGCCATAACGTCGCTGAGCAGGTCGGAACAGTAGCACCAGGTTACTTCCCTGTTAAGGTGTTGTTCACAGCATTTGACCTCGGCTTCCAGTTCCTTCATAATGTCTGTTAGTTTCATTGGTTATGCTCCTTTCCCTTTCTGGCAATACGCTGTTCCTTCTGAATCAGGTTTACAGTTTCCTGGGCGGATTTCTGAATTGTTTCCAGCAATTTAAATATGCAATCCGTGACTGAGGCGTAACCCTGGGAAATATCTTCCGCCAGGGCTCGGCAGCTGGGAGATCCGCATGAACTGCAATCCAAGCCCGGCAGCTGTTTCAGTATTTCTTCAGCCCGGCTGACCAGCTGGATGGCCTTGGCGATATCCTGGTTTAAAAACATGGCTGGTTGGGCCTCTATGGGCTTATCGCGGTGGAAATATCCTGCCTCGTACCGTTTTTTCTCTTTTTCCAAGGCTTCTGCCGAAAGGGAAGTTGGCAGAGTTTTGACAATATCTCTGGTCATTATTCTGGCAATGAAGGGGTTCTCCACTGTCAGTGGCCCTCCTACACAACCACCGCTGCATACATGGCACTCTATAAAGTCTACGTCATGAAAATGGCCCATTTCTGCTTCTTCACAGATATTTATCACGTTATGCAGGCCGTCTGCCACGAGATAATTCGGCGCGTTAATCGTCATTGTTTCGCCACCCGAGCGGGCCCACCCCACGGCAAAACCGGATGCCTTCTGTAAACTTGCGTCCTCGGTAACCGAGCCAAGGGCGTTGAGAACATTGGGGTAGAGGTGAATCAATGAAATGGCGCCGTCAATAGAGGACCTGTTAATCCCTGCCGGCCGCTTGATAGCCGTTGCCTTAGCGGTACAAGGGGTTATCATAAACACACCGATTTGGTTTTCCGGGATATTTCTTTCTCTGCTTACCTGCTCTCTGGCCAGTTTGGCCGCGATTTCCATGGGAGGGAGGAATGGGGCAATGTTGTCTATCAGGTTTGGGAAGCGAACCTGAATAAGCTTTACAACCGCGGGACAGGTTGAGGAAATAACAGGCTTTTGCAGGTTGTTGGATTTCAGCAGTTCCTTAAGGGCAACCGTTACCGAATCTGCCCCGATGGATTCCTCAAAAACGTCGTCAAAACCGAGGGATCTGACGGCGTTAAGAATTTTTCCCGGGGGTATCAGGCGGTGAAATTGGGAATAAAGAACCGGTGTACATAAAGCGATGGTGTATTTGAACTCCCGCAGCCGGCGGATATCCAGTTGGTCAGTAATGGCTATTTTGGCATGGTAGGGGCAAGTCCTGATACAGTTTCCACAGTTGATGCACCTTTCTTCGATAGTTACGGCTGTGCCTTTTCTGACCCTTATAGCTTCCGTCGGACAATTTTTCACGCAGTTGGTGCAGCCCTTGCACTTTTCCGCGTCAACAATGTCGCAGAGGAAATGCTTTTTGGTCATAAGGTTCACTTCCCATCGCTATTATTATTTGTTGTATATAACTACCCTGAGTTTTGTGCCTTTACCCGGGGTGGAATCGATGGTGAATTCATCGGCACAGTTTTTTATGTTTGGCAAACCCATTCCGGCTCCAAACCCCATTTCCCGGATATGGTCCGGCGCCGTGGAATAGCCTTCCTTCATAGCCAGTTCAATTTCTGCAATTCCGGGTCCGGTATCTTCGGCGGTCAACACGATCTTCTCCGGGTTAATTACGGTTCTGAGGACCCCTTCATACGCGTGGATAACAATGTTCATTTCCGATTCATAAGCAGTAATGGCAACGCGGCGTATAATCTCGGGAGAAAAACCTACCAGCTGCAGCGCGTGTTTAATGTTGCTGGACGCTTCCCCTGCAGCCAGAAAATCCATACCTTTTACCGGGTATTCCAAAGTCACATCTTTCGCTGCCGGGTTACTTTGGTTCAAGTTGGACCATCCTTTCAGGCGCTACACGGGGTGAAGGCTACTCTGCCCTGTCCTCGACTTCCGGCAGAGCTGTATCTTTTAAGCCGGCTCCATACAGCAGGCCACAGCTGAGATACATGGTTTTGCTTGTTGTCAGCAGGGGAATTCCTTTTTGCCGGGCCAGTTCCAGCATTTCTTCCGTCGGTCTTTTACCGCGGATAAATACAACCGCCGCAATATCCAGCATCTCGGCAGTCCTGACCACCTGAATGTTTACCAGGCCGGTGAGCAGCAGGGCATGCGGCTGGCAATACATAAGTATGTCACTCATCAGGCCACCGGCGGAGACATAGGTTATTTCGGTATCCATCTTGTCATGACTGCAGTGAATTTGGGCCTCCAAGAG
>DDKP01000078.1 GCA_002339745.1 Firmicutes bacterium UBA2595
TGAAGACTAAAATTCAGTGTTTGCCCCACAGCACAGCAACTGAAGGAGGAGGATCAAATTAATGGCAGAGGACAAGAGACCGGCCGGCTCCGGTGGCCAAGAACAGAACGTGTTACCTGGAGAAAACGGAACTTTGTCAAATGACGACGGCATTATCAACAAGGCTTGGAATTTCCTGAGTTCCATGAAACTGGGGATTATCCTGCTGCTGATACTGGCAGTGGCGTCGATCATAGGTACCATCTGGGTTCCCAGGGACCCTTTCACCGGACAGCCGGACTACCTCAAGTTTTACAACAACCCGATTTTTAATATCCTGCTGGCCTTTTTGTCTTTAAATCTTCTGGTCTGCAGCCTGAACAGGTGGAAGGCCATAAAGAACACCCTGAAAGGGCCCAATGTCGAAGTTTCGGAAAATTTTATCAAAAGCCTAAAATCGGGTTCCAGTTTCAAGGTTAAGAGCGGCCCGGCTGAAACTTCCGAAGAGATCAGGAACCTGCTTAAAAAGAAAGGATACCGGGTATTCGGCAAAGACGCCGGGGATACGTACAAGATTGCCGCGGACCGGGGCCACCTGGGAATTCTCGGGCCATACCTTACTCACCTGAGTCTCTTTATCATAATCGTAGCTGTCATGATAAAATTCAGCGGCCTGGTGGGCTTTGACGGGACCTTTGCCGGTTGGGAGGGCCAGACATACAGCATAGGCCAGACCCAGGGCATCCAGAATGTGGATCCCGCCGATTTCTTTGACATCAGAATCAATAATTTCCGGACAGAATACCGGCCTGACGGCACAGAAATCAAACAGTGGTTCAGTGACGTAACGGTAATCGACGGTTTGAAAACCTTTGACTTTAGTATCTATGTGAATAAACCCCTGGTGTATAAAGGCATGAAGTTTTACCAATCCTCATACGGCCACCAGTTTTCCGGTAAATTCTCCGGACCCTCCGCCAAAGACCAGCAGTTCAATGTGGCGATGCAGGAATATATCCAGCCTGCCGGTACTGACCTGACTTTTGTGCCGATGGGTTACGAAGATGCCACCAAGGAAGTTAAATTCCGGATTTATAAGGGGAACCGGTGGGTTGCCGAAGAAGAGGCGGTATTGAATACTCCTTTCAAATACGAAAATGCCGAAGTCAAGTTTGAAAACGTGATCAGTTACACGGTCCTGTCAGCCAAGAAAGACCCGGGGGTGCTGATTGTGGGCATTGGTTCCTTACTTTTGATTGTAGGTATAATAATTTCCTTTATCTTAAGACAGAGAAGGATCTGGTCAGTTGTTGTTCCTGAAAAAGGCGGTTCCCTGGTGCATATAGGCGGCATATCGGCCAAGGATAAGCACGGGCTCGACACTGACCTGGAAGAGATAGCCGAAGAGTTAAAATAAAGGGGGGGAAATGAATGGACCTGGTTACCTTAGAACAGTATTCTTTTACTGCTACTTTTATTGCCTATATGGTAGCATCTGCCATCTATATAATCTACCTGGCATACAAAAGTGAAAACATGGCTCGCTTGGGAACCCTGGCCACAATAATCGGTTTTCTTACCAATACGGCGTTCCTTATCCTGCGCTGGAAGATCAGCGGACATCCTCCTTTTGTGAACGGTTATGAATTCCTGCTCTCTTTTACCTGGGGTATAGCCGGAATCTATCTGTTTGCTGAATGGCGTTATAGCCTGAGGATTATCGGGGCTTTTGTAATGCCGGTGGCATGGCTGATCCTGGCCTGGATTGCCCTGAAGATGCCGGAGCAGGCAAAAACGGCTACCAACCTGATGCCAGCTCTCCAGAGCAACTGGTTGACCATTCACGTGGCTACCGCCATGATTTCTTACGGCGCCTTTGCCTTATCTTTCGGCACCAGCATCATGTACCTGATCAAGCAGGCTATGGAGAAAAACAGATCCAGAAGCGAATTCAACAGGCGTATGCCGTCACTGGACCTGCTGGACAGTATCGGTTACAAATTTATAGCCATTGGTTTCCCGCTTCTCTCGATAGTAATTATCAGTGGGGCGATATGGGCTGAATATGCCTGGGGCCGTTACTGGAGCTGGGATCCCAAAGAGACATGGTCCCTGATCACCTGGCTGGTTTACGCAGCTTACCTGCACGCCAGATTTACCTACGGGTGGCGCGGGAGTAAAGCTGCCTGGATGTCCATTGTAGGTTTTGCCTTTGTCCTTTTCACCTTCTTTGGAGTAAACTATTTCCTGTCAGGACTCCACTCTTACGGCGGTGTCTAATCTTCGGGCCGCCGAGTTCATGATTAAAAAAACTTTTATCTCAGGTACGGGATACCATGTTAAGTTATGATTGGAACTAAGTTTTACTGCAGGAATAACAGGGGCGGCGAAGAATATTAAATGGATACTTCGGTGAACAGCCCTGTTAGGGAAGTGGTCTGAATGGTCGACTATTATCCTATCTGCCTGAACCTGAACGGCGCTAAGTGCCTGGTGGTAGGCGGGGGAAAAGTAGCTGAACGAAAGGTGAAAACCCTTCTGGAATGCGGAGCCAGGGTACATGTTGTCAGCCCGGTTTTCTCGGAATGGCTGGAAACGATGGCCGCGGAAGGAAAAATCGCGGCCGTCAGGAGAACTTACGCCAGTACCGACCTGGAAGACGCCCTTCTCGTGATTGGAGCAACAGACGATGAGAAAGTAAACGGGCGGATAGCCGATGACTGTCACGAGAGGAACATCCTGGTTAACATTGTTGATAACCCTGCCCAGTGTACTTTTATAGTGCCGGCAGTTCTAAGGCAGGGGCCGCTTTCCATCAGCATATCCACTGACGGTAAAAGCCCGCTGCTGGCCCGCCGGATCCGGGAAGAGCTGGAACCGGCCTTCGGACCGGAATACCGGGAGTTCTTGGACCTCATGGGAAATGTCAGGGATCATGTTCTCAGGACAGTTCCCGAGGAAGAAAAGCGCCGGGATGTATTTTTACGGTTGGTTTATTCAGACATTATCGATTTATTGAGGAAAGGGCAACACGAGAAAGTAAAGGAGCGGATAAACCATGTTCTTGGTGACGGTTGGACTGAATCATAGGACGGCTCCGGTAGAAGTCAGGGAAAAGCTAAGTTTTTCCGAAGATTCTATTCCGGGACATCTGGAGAAATTGACGTCCCATAAGTCAATCCGCGGCAGTATAATTTTATCTACTTGCAACCGGACGGAGGTTTACGCGGCCGTCCTGGATGTTGACAAGGGTTTGACTAAAATCCGGGAATACCTTGCCAAGTGTTGCCGCACAGAGTTGAGTGAACTGAAGAACTATCTCTACGTTTATACGCTCTACGATGTTATTACTCACCTTTTCCGGGTGGCTTCCGGGCTAGATTCCATGATTGTTGGGGAAACCCAGATTTTAGGGCAGGTAAGAACAGCTTACCAGATAGCATGCGAACACGGGGCCACCAACCGGGTTTTGAATACCTTGTTCCAGCAGGCAGTTACGGTTGGGAAGAAAGTTCGCACGGAAACGTTCATTGACCGTAATGCGGTATCTATCAGCTATGCGGCGGTAGAGTTGGCAAGGCAAATTTTTGAAGGCCTCTCGGGAAGGTCTGTCCTCATTGTGGGAGCAGGCAAGATGAGCGAACTGACTGCCAAGCATCTGGTGGCCAACGGAGTTGCCAGCGTGCTGGTGTCCAACCGCTCTTTCGAACGGGCTGCCGAATTGGCCAAGCAGTTCGGCGGGAAGGCTATCCGCTTTGATGAACTGTTTGATTATATGGCCAGGGCAGATATTGTCATCAGCGCGACAGCGGCTACCCACTGTATTATAGAAAAACCGGATATGGAGAAGGTAATGGAACGCAGAAAGGGCAAAAAGATTTTCATTATTGACATTGCTGTTCCCAGGGATGTGGACCCTGGGGCCGCTGAAGTGGAAGGTGTCAGCCTCTTTGATATTGATGACCTGCAGAACGTGGTTGACAAGAACATCCAGCAGAGAAGAAAAGAAGCCGCCAAGGCGGAGAAGATCGTAGAAAAGGAAATAAGCGAATTCTGGAAATGGTTGAATACCCAGTTTGTTGTCCCTACCATTGCCGCTTTGAAGAAACGAGGCGAGGATATCAGGCAGAAAGAAATGACCAGGGCGTTTAACCGCCTGGGGAACATCACCGAACGCGAGAAAAAGATTATCAGCTCCATGGCGAATTCGATTGTCAACCAGCTCCTTCATGACCCTGTTATGCAGTTAAAGCACTATGCCTGTACCCAGCAGGGGCATCTGTATACCGAAATCCTGCAGAATCTTTTTAACCTTGATGTTCCCGGGGAAAAGAGGTTTGCTTCCGGGATGAACGGGCACCCGGTCAACGGAGAAGAGGGCGGGCATCCGGGTGGACTTCCTGATGGTCGTGTAATGCACGGACAGGCTATGGGCAGGGAATAAATCAACGGAATCAGATTCATTGGAGGTATAGTCATGGCAAGGGAGATTATTGTCGGAAGCAGGGACAGCGCCCTGGCGATGTGGCAGACCAACTGGGTGGTGGATAACCTGAAAAGGCTGAATCCCCACTATTCTTTTCGGATTCTCAGCATGAAGACCCAGGGTGACAAGATCCTTGATGTGGCTCTGGCCAAGATTGGAGACAAGGGCCTTTTTACAAAGGAACTGGAACTGGCGATGCTGAATGGCGAAATAGACATGGCGGTCCACAGTATGAAGGACCTCCCCACTGTTTTGCCCAGGGGATTGACCATCGGCGCCATTTGTGAAAGGGTTGACCCGAGGGATGTTGTAATTTCAAGAGAAGGGATACCCTTGGACCGCCTGCCCAAAGGGGCCAGGATAGGAACCAGCAGCCTGCGACGGTGTGCCCAGTTGCTGCATTACAGGCCGGACCTGAAGCTGGACCCTTTACGTGGCAATCTTAACACCAGGATGGCCAAGCTTGAGAGGCAAAATCTCGATGCCATTATCCTGGCCGCGGCCGGAGTTGAAAGGCTGGGCTGGGGTGACAGGATAACCGAGCGCCTCTCAACCGACATCTGTTTACCGGCGGTTGGACAGGGGTCAATAGGTATTGAAATAAGGGAAGATGACCGGGAGGTATATGAGGTTGTCCGGACTCTCAACCATTTTCCTTCCGAAGCAGCCATTAAAGCTGAACGGGCGCTTCTGAAAAAGCTGGAAGGAGGCTGCCAGATACCTATCGGCGCTCTCGGAACGGTAGAGGGAGACCGGTTGACCCTATATGGAGTTGTGGCTTCCCTGGATGGAAAAGACCTGGTCCGCAGCAGTATTTCCGGGCCGGCCACGGAAGCCGAAGCCCTTGGGGAAAAGCTGGCCGCACAGGTTATAGAGATGGGTGCGGATAAGATTTTAAAATCAGTCAGGCAGGAGTTTTTAAAGAATGAAAACAGGAATTAAGGAAGAATCTAAAAACGGAATCGTTTATCTGGTAGGAGCAGGTCCCGGTGATCCCAAGCTGATTACCCTGAAGGGCCTTGAATGTATAAAGAACGCTGATGTAATTGTCTATGACAGGCTTTCCAGCCCGAGACTCCTTTCTTACGCCAGGCCGGAAGCCGAGTTAATATATGCCGGGAAGTCACCTGTCAGGCATACCCTTAAACAGGATGAAATCAACCAGGCGCTGGTGTCAAAAGCCCGGGAAGGCAAGACGGTCACCAGGCTGAAGGGGGGAGACCCCTTTGTTTTTGGCCGGGGTGGAGAAGAGGCCGAATTTCTTTTGGCTCATGAGATACCATTTGAAGTGGTCCCGGGCATCACTTCCGGCATTGCGGTGCCGGCATATGCCGGAATACCAGTAACTCACCGTGATTTTAATTCTACCATGGCTTTCATTACCGGGAATGAAGACCCCACCAAGGAGGATACTTCGATAAAGTGGGATAAAATTGCCACCGGTGTGGAAACCCTGGTTTTCTATATGGGGATGAGCAACCTGCCTCATATCGTGGAAAGGCTCGTTACCTACGGGTGCCCGCCTGATACCCCGGCAGCCGTTATCAGGTGGGGGACAAGGCCTGAACAACAGACCGTCACCGGAGTCCTGGCCGATATCGTGGAAAAGGCCAGGGAAGCCAAAATGGGCCACCCGGCCATAGTGGTGGTGGGAAGGGTCGTATCTTTGAGGGAGAAGCTTAAGTGGTTTGAGCAAAAACCGCTTTTTGGCAAGAGGATTCTGGTGACCCGGTCCCGGAGCCAGGCCAGCGTGCTAGCTGAAAAGATTGAAACTCTCGGTGGAGAGCCGTGGGAATTCCCCACCATCGAAATCACCGAACCTGACGATTTCACACCCCTTGACAGCGCCATCTCTGAAATTCAGTCCTACCACTGGCTGATATTTACCAGTGTTAACGGTGTCCAGTCTTTTATGAACCGGATGAGATACCTGCGCCAGGACATCAGAAACCTCAATAATATCAAAATCGTGGCTATCGGGCCAAAGACCAGGGAAGAAATTGAAAAATACGTCATCTTTTGCGGGTTTGTACCGGAGGAATTTGTGGCCGAGGAAATAATTGAAGTCCTCAGGGGG
>DDKP01000125.1:0-4314 GCA_002339745.1 Firmicutes bacterium UBA2595
TTTGCCGAAGTAAGTCTGGGCGGCTACCTCTATACCATAGGCTCCATGACCGAAATATATCTGATTAAGGTACATTTCTAGAATCTGCCGTTTGGTATATTTTCTTTCCAACAATATAGCCATCAGCGCTTCCCTGAGTTTTCGGCCAAAGGTTCTTTCCCTCGACAGATACAGGTTTTTCACTGTCTGCTGGGTAATAGTGCTGCCGCCCTGGACAATTTCCCCGGCTTTTAAATTGTTCCAAGCGGCAGCGGCTATGCGTACCGGGTCAAGACCGAAGTGCTTGTAAAAACGCGCGTCTTCTACCGCAATAAAGGCATTTTGCGTCACCTCGGGAATCAGGTCAATAGGTACCTGAACCCTGTTTTCCCTGTACAGGGTGGTAATAACTTTTCCGTTACTGTCGTATATTTTTGAAGCAACCGTGATCTCAGGCTCCGGCAGAGAAAGAACGGTACATCCACTGAAAAACACCGTTGCACAAAGCAGGAACAAAAAGAACCCGAACGTGTTGGTTCTTCGTGTCACAAAACCCACCTGCCTTAACAAAGTATAAATCTATTATATCAAAAAAGTCTACTCCGATATGTAAAAACAGTTTCAAATACAAACTTTTTAGAAAATTTAGGATATTGGGAAGGATTTTTTAGGCCTGCTGGCGAATAAGAAGAGCCGGATATGGTGTTGGGGGTGACAGCTATTGATTATTGAGCAGAAAGAGAATACCAACACGTCAGCGCTTCAGGCTCCGGACCAATACGGTGTCCTGGTGGCTGACCCCGGAGGGAAACTGAAGCTGGCCAGGTGGAGATTGCAGAGCGACGGTTACCGGGTTTATTATATCCGGGACCTGTCAGCCATGGAATCCCTCATAGGCCGGGGAGAAATCCAGGTAATTCTTTTGAGCATCGGGGGGCCTGGTGACCTGCAGCTGCTTGAGCGGATCAATAAGATGCAGGGCCATTTTCGGGTAGTTGCCATTACTGCCGGAAAAACGGAACATATGTCAAAAATGATATTTGCCATGGGCGTAAGAAAGACGGTCAGCCGGCCTATTGATTACCCGCAGCTGAGCGCTGTTGTGAGGCAGGAAATTGAAAGCCTCCGAGAACAAAGTCTGAAAAAGAATATTTTTGACCGGACCAAAAAATTCCCCAATATTCCACTCAATATCCGGACTATTTACAGGACCCTGTTGGATCACGTAAAGACCGGGATCGTAGCGGTGGATGCAGCGGGAAGTATTGTATATATCAACCGGCCGATGAGCGAACTGTTGGGTTTGGACGAAGAAGGCGCCGCGAGCAATTATTTTACTGAGATATTTCCCGATTTTTCTCAGCAGTGTGAATTACTAACCTGCTCGCCTCACTCTTCGTGCCCTGGCCCCTGTTCAATACGGGCTATTTTAGTAGAAGCTTTTGAGAACCGTGAAAAATGCCACCGGCAGCTAAAAGTGTCAAAAGACGGTAGGGAACCAGTAGTTTATGAGGCCAAGGGCAGCCCGATATACGATAAAACCGGGGAATTTACCGGCGCTTTTGTGGAACTCGATGAATTGGCAAATTCGGGTAAACTGGAAAGAGTTATGGCTCAGTCGGAGAAACTGGCCATGGTTGGCCAGTTAGCTGCCGGAGCGGCCCATGAAATCAAGAATCCCCTTACTTCTGTCAAAGGGTTTATCCAGCTTTTGCAGAAGGAATTGGAAAATACCCCAAAAGGAGATTACATAAACATCATAATTGCGGAAATCGACAGGGTGAACACCATTATCAACGAATTCCTGAAACTGGCTAAACCTGCTGAGCCTTACAGGAAGCAATGTCACCTGAGGGAACTTGTTGATGATGTTCGTCTGCTTGTAGAAAGTGAAGCGTTCCTCAAGCATATAGAAATTGAGGAAGATATCTCTGTGAATTTACCGCTTGTCTTCGTCGACTGTGAACAGATCAAGCAAGTCCTGATTAATGTTATCAGGAACTCTTTTGAAGCCATGACAAAAGGCGGGATTATCACCGTGAAGGCCTTTGAGTTACCTGCGGAGCGAGAATTATGCCTTCAAATAACAGATACCGGCATGGGGATGGACGAAGAAACGGTAAATCGTATTTTTGTACCCTTTTACACTACCAAAGAAAACGGGACGGGCCTAGGGCTGGCTGTCTCTTCAGAAATCATGAAGAACCACGGAGGGCGTATGGAAGTAGAAAGCCAAGTGGGCCAGGGGACGTCCGTATACCTGTATTTCTCTTATTAGAGCAAGTCGTTATCGAATTTTAAATTTAGTCTAACGGGAGCGTGCTCCCTTTTTTTGTTTAAGTCCTTCAGCTCTTGGCCCAGACCGCGGCTGACAATGCCTCCGGCATTTGATTTCTAAAATTGGGGCATAATAAGTGCAGGCCCAAAGGAGGTGAGATCTTGTCGACGGCTATCTTACATGTGGAAGGAATGACCTGCAAGCATTGTAAAATGTCTGTAGAAAACGCGTTAAAAACACTCGACGGGGTACAGAATGCCACGGTCGACCTGGATTCGAAAACCGTATCGATAGACTATGACCCGGCGGTAGTAGATGAAGAGAGTCTAAAAAAAATTATTGGTGAAGCGGGTTATGAGGTGAAATAATTGGCTGCCAAACACCGGGTTTCACGCTATTCGGAAATTGCCGGAGTTCTCATAAAGCATGGATTCCGTTATCTGGTAGAACAACTGGGGTTGAAATCCATAATTTTCACCGGGGACGATGCCGTAACCCCCGATAAATATCACCGGTATTCATACCCGCAGAGGGTCAGAATGGTTTTTGAGGATCTCGGTCCCACGTTTGTCAAACTTGGTCAATTGCTTAGTACCAGGCCGGACCTGGTTCCCAGGGAGTATGTTGAGGAATTCAGCAGGCTGCAGGACGATGTGGAGGAGTTTTCCGAACCTGACATCAGAAATCAGTTTAAAAGAGAAATGGGCAAACAGCCTGAAGAGCTTTTTAGTTATTTTAACTTCGTACCCCTTGCCAGCGCATCTATCGGCCAGGTTCACGAAGCCGTTCTCCCCGGCGGGGAAAAGGTTGTAGTGAAAGTCCAGCGGCCTCACCTGACCCAACTGATTGAAGGCGACATAAGAATACTTAAGAATTTCTCGGGGATTCTCCAGAACCGCACGGTGATTGGCAAGGTTTGTGACGTCTATGAGATCATTGACGTCTTTGAGAGGCAGATCCACAAAGAACTTGACTACTTGACGGAGGCCGTCAACACGGAGGCTTTTTACCGGGAATTCTGTAATGATAAAAACGTCGTTGTTCCCAGGTTGTTTTCTGATTACACCAGCAGGAAAATGATTACTATGGAGTACGTCGAGGGGATCCGTGTTGAAGAATTCGAGGAGCACAATTACCCGGTTGAAGACAGGCAACGGTATGCCAGGAACATGCTGCTGGCTATTTTCCGTCCCCTGTTTGAAAAAGGTATCTTCCATGGGGACCCGCACCCCGGCAATATACTGTTCCAGGACAATTACAGGATTGTAATGATTGACTTCGGTATTGTCGGGAGGTTCGACCAGGTTAACAGGCGGCGGGTGGCAGAGCTGTTGGTATCATTGTCTGAACGGGATGTCCCTGCTGTCATGAACATAATAGTGGAAACCGGGGTTACAACCCGAAAAATCCACCAGCAGCACTTTTTTGAAGATGTCGCGGAGATCGTCGAGAAAGCAAACGGAGTAACCAGCGGTGGGTTTGAACTGGGGCAGCTGATCAATGGGATGATCACAATTTCTATCAATCATGGAATCAAGATGCCGGACAGTCTGTTCATTTTAGGAAAAACAGTGATGATAAGCGAGAATATGGCCAGGCGGATATGCCCTGAGCTGGACATTGCCGAAGTTGTCAAACCGCTGGCGCTGGAATACCTCAAAGAACTGCTGCGGCCGGAGTTTTATACGACCGGTATGTATAAACAGATATCAAATCTTTCCGAGGCAGTGGTTACACTGCCTAAAGACATTTGCCGGGCCGTCAGGAACCTGGCCAATAACGATACGCGAATAACTTTTTATCACAGGAACCTCAACTGGTTGTATGACATGCTTGATGTCTCATCGTCAAGAATTTCATTCGGCCTTATCCTGGCTGCCATGATTGTAAGTTCGGCTGTTATTATGCATACGGGTAAAGGCCCTCTTCTGTGGGGGTATCCTGCTTTGGGAACACTGGGGTTCATTTTTTCGGGTATCTTGGGGGTATTAGTTTTAATTGCCATGCTGCGTTCCGGCAGGCTCAGGTAAGGAATTAATTACCAATAACCCGGTGGC
>DDKP01000125.1:4657-5800 GCA_002339745.1 Firmicutes bacterium UBA2595
CTTGCATATCAATATTATTGACAGACTTACCAGATGATGATATAATTCTAAGAAATTTATTCATTGAAAACAGAGTTTAATTGTGAAAGACAGTGAAGGGGATAGTAAGTGTATTGTTTACCTTAACAGAGAGCCGGAAGCGGTGCAAACCGGCAGGTACATTATACCGAATGCCACCCCTGAGTTGCCGGCTGAAATTTTTTGTAAGCTTGGCCGTGGACCGGCGTTAACGGAATTAAAGTTGAGCTGCGCCAGGCAGCTAACTAGGGTGGTACCGCGTGAGTAACTCTCGTCCCTTGGGGATGGGAGTTATTTATTTAAACATATAAAAGGGGATGATGGAGTGAAGATGGACAAAAAGGATCAGGAAATCCTCGAAATGTTACAGGATAACAGCCGTTTGCGTACTGATCAAATGGCGGCAATGCTGGGACTAGAGGAGAACGAGGTAGCGGACCGCATAAAAGCGTTGGAGGAACAGCGCATTATCGTCAAATACCATACCCTGATTAATTGGGAAAAAGCAGGAGAAGAAATAGTATCGGCTCTTATCGAAGTAAAAGTGACTCCTCAAAGAGGCGCCGGATTTGATGCGGTTGCCGAAAGAATCTACCGTTTTCCGGAAGTTAAGTCCGTCTACCTGATGTCGGGAAGGTATGACCTGTCCGTTTTGATTGAAGGGAAAACTATGAAGGAAGTAGCCTTATTTGTTTCCACGAAACTGGCCACCATAGATGAAGTACAGAGTACAGCTACGCACTTTGTCCTCAAAAAGTATAAACAGGAAGGAATTATCCTGGAAGACAAAGAAAAAGACCGCAGGTTGGTGATTTCGCCATGATAAAATGGGAGGAAAAACTGTCACCTTCAGTTAAGTGCATTCCGCCGTCGGGAATCCGGCGTTTTTTCGACCTGGTTTCAGAAATGAAGGGGGTGGTTTCCCTTGGGGTGGGGGAACCTGACTTTGTGACCCCCTGGCATATCCGGGAGGCATGTATTTATTCTCTGGAAAAGGGTTATACAATGTATACTTCCAACTGGGGGCTCCTGGAGTTGCGGGAGGAGATTGCCCGGCACCTGTACAACAACTACCGGGTAAGATATGTACCCGCGAGCGAGGTCCTGGTAACCGTTGGTGTCAGG
>DDKP01000145.1:0-3321 GCA_002339745.1 Firmicutes bacterium UBA2595
ATTCCCCGGGAGAGGCCTTCTGGGTGCGAAGGCTGATGATATGGGTTTACTCAAAATGGGTAGATGATACACTTGGTTTCTACCTGTTTTTAGGGAAAATGGGTAAGACCCCGCTGGTCGGGAGGGCAGTCAGGTATTTCGCCGGACAGTACGGTAAATATCTTCACGGGGGAAGGGTTGCCATGCATGACGAAGCGCTGGAGGTACTTTCCCGGGCCAGGAGTATTACCGTTATAGACTGCGCCTGCCGGGTCAAACACAATCGTTGTGATAAGCCATTACGAACCTGTATAGCTATTAACACCGGGGCAGAAGTTCAGGGCCAGCTGAAAAAACAGGAGTTTATTTCCCTGGAAAAAGCAAAAGCTATTCTGACAGGAACTTCCGGGCATGGTTTAATCAAGGCTATCGAGCACTGCGTGGCGCCCAACCAGTATGTAATTTGTAATTGCTGCACGTGCTGTTGTGTACCGTACCGCCTGCGGACGGATTTCGGGATCAGGGGCGCTATGGAAAACGGCGCCTACTCTGCTCGCCTGGACTCCGCCAGGTGCAGGAAATGTTACAAATGCCTGGAGAGGTGCCCCGAAAAAGCAGTTGACCCGGATCACGGGTTTGTTGATGAGGGGAAATGCCTCGGCTGCGGCCTGTGTATTGATTCTTGCCGGCACGGGGCACTGAAGATGGCTGAACGCACAAACCCCGTTGAAGTGACAGAGCCGGGCCGATTAGAAAAATTCGTGATGTATACCGCTTTTTTTACGGTAATATTTCCTTTAGCATTAGTGTTCAAACTCTTTCGAATTTAACAATTTTATATCATGAAGCTGTCCCCATTAGGTTTGTTGATAAATCTGTGGGGACAGCTTTTTTCCTTTTTCGTAATACATAGTCAAATACCGGAAGGGACATCATAAATCTAGAGCAAAGCTCGGACCGTTACACAGAAATGATCGGAGAAAGAGTCAAAGAAAGGAATGATAATGATGCGAGAAAGGAAAGTAATAATTGCGGCGGTTGTCTTGACAATACTGTCGGGTGTTTTTTTATACTCACGAAACATCTACGCTCAACCTCCGACCCTTTACTGGGGCTCCAAGGGTGGGGATGTTTCAAGGGTGCAGTCGAGGTTGAAGGACTGGGGATATTACAAAGGGCCGGTTGACGGGGTATTCGGCAGCGGTACCGCCGCGGCGGTAAGAAGTTTTCAGGCCAAAAACGGGTTGACCGCGGACGGTGTAGTGGGGCCTGCCACCTGGGCTGCCCTGGGCTTTAATGTAGGCCGGACGGCCCAATACCAGCCTTCGAGAGGTGTGTCAGCCAGGGATGACGTCTATCTGCTGGCCAGGGTTGTACATGGCGAAGCCCAAGCCGAACCTTATCTGGGTAAAGTGGCGGTGGCTGCCGTAATTCTGAACAGGGTGGAGAGCGACCAGTTTCCCAATACACTGGCCGGTGTTATTTACCAGCCTCATGCGTTCGAATCCATCACCAACGGGGTAGCTAATGCGACACCCAGCCAGGAGGCGGTAAGAGCTGCCCAGGACGCCATCAACGGCTGGGATCCGACTCAGGGCGCCCTGTTCTTCTGGAACCCGGCTAAACCTGTAAGTAAATGGATTTGGTCCAGGCCGATAATCACACAGATTGGCGCCCACGTATTTGCCAGGTAATAGACTAAGTAAGGAGGAATTTTGTTTTGAAAAGATGGTGGATTATTCCTGCACTGGCCGGAGTGCTTGTTGTTGCCGGGCTTGCGTACTGGGGGTATAACCAGGCGCGTGATAAACAACAGCTTATGACATATATAAATAACCGTAACCAAAGGTCCTTCTATGAACTGGTAGGGCAAGTGGAGAACGTGGAGGTTATGCTGTCAAAAGGAATTATTTCCAATTCTCCTCGGCAGAGAATGGTAATCTTTGCGGACATCTGGCAGCAGGCTTTTTCGGCTCAGGAGAATTTGAACCGGATTCCCATAGCCGGTCCCAGCGTTACCCGGACGTCTAAGTTTCTTACTCAGACCGGGGATTTCGCATGGTCACTGGCGAAGAAATATGCCCGCAATCTTCCGGTGAACCAGGATGACATCCGGAAATTAAACCGGCTCCATACAGAGGCCGGTTACCTGGCTGCCGAGCTCCAGAAGATTGAGAAATCGGCCGCTGATGGCAGGTTGTCATGGGGGGAAGTTAAAGCCGTTGCTGACCGAAAGCTGCGAAACCGGGCTTCCGTACCGGGTGGTTTGCAGAAAATTGACAAGAACATGGAAGATTTCCCTACTTTGATATATGACGGCCCGTTTTCCGACCATATTACAAACAGGGCGCCGAAAGGCCTGACCGGTGACAACATTTCCAGGGACCAGGCCGCTTCCACAGCCAGAAAGTTTGCAGAAGCAGGAACTCAGCAAGTATACCGGGGAGTCAAAGTGGATAATGTCAATGGCAACATTCCGTCATTCAGGATCCATCTGACACCGCAAAACGCCAGAACTCCGGTGGCCGTGATCGACGTATCGAAAAAAGGCGGGCATGTCCTGGAGATGTTAAATACAAGGCCAATTAACCGCGCGGCTGTGTCGCCGGAGAGAGCGGTATCGATAGCCCGGAGGTTCCTGGCTGACAGGAATCTGGACGGTATGGAACCAACGTACGTCATAGAACAGCAGAATGCGGCGGTTGTTATTTTTCAATATAAGCAGGATGGGGTGCTTGTTTACCCCGACATGATGAAGGTGAAAGTTGCCCTTGATAACGGGGAAGTAGTAGGTTTTGAAGGAATGAGTTTTGTAATGAATCACCGCCCGAGGAAACTTCCAAAACCAAAAATCAGTGAACGGGAGGCGATGAAAGCGGTGAACCCGCAGTTGAAGGTCAAATCGAAAAGACTTGCGGTGATTCCGCTGGAGAACCTTGAGGAGGTATTGGCCTATGAGTTCAAAGGCGAACTCAACGGGGACACTTTCATCGTCTATATCAATGCCCTGACAGGGGAAGAGGAAAAAATTTTGAAAGTTGTCGAGACCAACGGGGGGCCGGTGACAATATAAAATGGGGCTGTCCCATAAGTAATTGGGACAGCCTTTCTTTTTAGTTATGAAAGCCAGGGAGTGGCCGATATATTCCTCCACGACGGCAACAATTCAGCTTGTTACCGGCTCCAGAGCAACTGCCCCATTTTTCTTTATAACAGGTTTTTAACAGGAATCTTATGTCGAAGTAATTTTCTATATAATTCTTGATCGAATGTAAGCAAAGGGATTTTTTCCTGTTTTGCATAAGCGGCCAAAATGGCGTCACTGTAATCTTTTATTATTTC
>DDKP01000145.1:3655-4836 GCA_002339745.1 Firmicutes bacterium UBA2595
TTTCGGATGTCTTCTTTAATATCTCCTTCCCCAATCCGAACGGTTCCCTTGAAAGCCAGAAAAGGCTTTTTAACAGATTCCACTACCACTTTTCCGTTTTCAATTTTCCATTTCAAGGCGTCTTTTCTGGAAAGCTTCATTTGTTTTCTTATTTCTTTTGGGATTGTTATTTGAAATTTATCAGTAATCTTTGACAACATGATTTAACCTCCTTACATTTCTTATTATAAGTAAGGAACCAAAGAGTGTCAATATAGGCAAATTGTTTTAAATTCTGCTTCTGATGCATGCCGTTTAATCGTTACGACCCTTGAAGAGCCAGTCGAAAAACCTGCGGCGGGGACCAAGGTGATCACCCTTATCAAACGGCCGGTTCTCATCAAGATAGTCGCCGGGACTTTCTCCCGGGAGATTCCCTTCCAGGCCGGGATAATTATGAAGGTTGCAAAACTCCCTGGGTTCGGTTCCCTGGACGAAACTGGCCGTAATGGTACTGGGCGAATAGGGCGTTGCCAGCAGTCCGGAATCGGCACAAATACTTACCTTTATGATACCGGGAGGAACCGGGAATTCAACCGGCGGCCGGTCTTTTAGGACTTTGGCCATAAAATTGGCCCAGATAGGCGCTGCTATTTTCCCCCCGGATGCGCCAACCGGTTGGTTTGGATTGTCATAACCCACATAGACACCGGCCACCAGCTCGGGAGTGTAACCTATAAACCAGGCATCCCTGTAATTTTGAGTGGTCCCGGTTTTTCCGGCGGCAGGCCTGGAGATAATACCTGCTACTGACCCGGCCGTGCCTCCCGGCTGCAGGACTCCCGCCAGCATATCCGTGACAAGGTAAGCCGTTAACGGCGACAATACCCGTTCAGCCCGGGGCGGGTTTTCCTCTATAATTTTACCGTTTTTGTCAACTATTTTTGTTACCAGCCGGGGTTCGGTTTTAATCCCTCCGGATGCCAGCGCCGAAAAAGCGCCGGTTATTTCCAGCGGAGTTACCTCGGACGTCCCGAGAGCCAGCGAAAGATAAGGCCGGAGGTCGCTCTTAATGCCCATTTTCCGCGCGTAGTCAATCAGGGTTGGCACGCCAACCTCATTGGCCAGTTTTACTGAGACCACGTTGTCTGAAATCATCAGGGCTTCTTTTAAAGTAAAAGGCCTGTTATGGTAAGGGTCGG
>DDKP01000056.1:0-483 GCA_002339745.1 Firmicutes bacterium UBA2595
GATATCCTGGGTATTATTGAATTTGACCCTGCGGCCGCTGTCAAGATTACTGTCAGAAGGCCATTGGTATCGGGAGACATAGGAGAAACCGATGTTTACGGGGCGCAGCAGCATGCTCCTTTATTANNCCGGGCCGGATTTCCACGGCGGGAAACCTGGCTTTTCTGTATTCCCCTTCCGATTTAAAGGCAGGGGAAGTATACAGGTTCTGCATTCACCATCTTATCCGGGTTGACGATCCCTGTTCCCTTTTTCCGATGGAAATACTGGATATAAAGGAGGGGCAGGGATGGCAGTGAAACTGATAGACGTGGCCAGCGTGATCAGAAGCAAAAATGCCGGGCCTTATGAACTGACCTTTGACATAATTTTCAAGGACAGGGAATGGTATGAAAAAATTAAACGGGCCGGTGTAATTAACCGGGATTTAATTTGTCAACTATATAACATACAGGAGGACGATATCCTGGGTATTATTGAATT
>DDKP01000056.1:628-3507 GCA_002339745.1 Firmicutes bacterium UBA2595
CATGAATACCTGATGCACGCGGCATATTTTGCGCCCAGGGGAAAAGCCAGGATTATCGAACTGGGCCGCAGCATCTCACACCGCTATCTCAGCCCGACAGACAGACTGATCGGACTTATCGGCGACGCCGGGGCGGGTAAATCCCTGCTTATCAGGGGGATGTTTCCCGGCCTGGAACTGACCAATGACGATAACGGAGTTAATGTCAGACCCCTGCCCCTGGTCAGGGATGCCGATGAAGGGCATTTCAAGTCACATACTTATCACGTTGATCTCAGGTTTGAAACCGCCTTTAACCAGCCGTGGTTAATTGCCGAAGCTGTAAAAAAGGCTGTAGCCAGTGACCGGCGGGTTGTTCTGGAACACTTTGACCTCCTTTACCCGGTTTTGCAAATTAATGCCGAGGTGCTAATCGGGGTCGGTGAAGAAGTGATAGTAACCCGGCCGGGGGTTTTCGGGCCGATGCCGCAGGATATTGTAGATATTGTTTTCAAGTCGCTGGTTTACAGGAGAATGGCCCACAGCGCCGAGGACCTGACTGCCATGGTGCTGGCCGAAATGGGAATCAGCAAGCCTGAAGCCCACAGCGATATCAAGCACGGTTTTGTCCTGGAATTTGAAAAAAAACCTGATATAGACCTGGCTGAGGTTGAACGGAAGGTTCTTGATTTAATTGCCGCGGACGAAGTAATCAATTACCACGACGAAGAAAAGATCAGGATAGGCGGAAAGCTTTGGGAATGTACCGGTCCCCGGCTTCACGTATGCAGGACGGGGGATATCAAGGGTTTTCGCCTGATGAAAGAATTTAAGTGGGACCCCATTGAGAACCTCTATATTCTGGCCGGACTGGTGGGGGAAGAGGAAGATGATACATTTCCGGCGGATATACTGGAACCGTTCACCTTGCTGCATCTCCCTCCCCCCAGAAGAGTATAATTAAAAGGCGGTTAAGTTGTTACCGGATATAACCATGAAGCAGGAGGAAATTAATATGGAACGGAGTGACGGAAGGGCCGTCGACCAGATACGGCCCGTGAGGATAACCAGGAATTATACAAAATACGCCGAGGGTTCGGTTCTTATTGAAATGGGTGATACTAAGGTCATCTGTACTGCCACCGTGGATGACAAAGTACCGCCTTTTATGAAAGGCGAAGGTAAAGGGTGGGTTACGGCCGAGTATGCCATGCTCCCCAGGTCGGCCCCGGTCAGGATAATCCGGGAATCGACCAAAGGCAAGGTAGGTGGCCGGACTTATGAAATCCAGCGGTTGGTCGGACGCGCCCTGCGGTCGGTTGTAGACCTGGAAGCCCTGGGTGAAAGGACTATCATTATCGACTGTGACGTTATTCAGGCCGACGGCGGAACCCGCACCGCTTCCATCACCGGTTCGTTTGTGGCCCTGATTGACGCGCTGGCCGTGTTGCTGGAAAATGAGGCCATTGAAAGAATTCCGGTTACCGAATACCTGGCGGCGGTCAGTGTAGGGAAAGTAAACGGGGAAATTCTCCTGGACCTGGCCTATGATGAAGACTCTCTGGCCGAAGTGGATATGAATGTCGTGATGACTGAAACAGGCAAATTCGTGGAAGTACAGGGTACGGCCGAAGGCGCTCCCTTTACCAGGGCAGAGTTGGATGCATTTATCGACCTGGCCCGCAAAGGGATCGGGGAATTGATAGCTGTGCAAAAACAGGCTCTTGGTGAACTGGGCGAGAAAATAAGCAGTGACAGGTGATAAGCGGATAACGCTTACCACTGTCAGCAGGATAGGAGAATAGAGATGAAAATTGTACTTGCAACGGGCAACCAGGGTAAAGTCAGGGAATTGAAAGATATTTTAAGCGACCTGGATGTGGAGATACTTTCCCTCCAGGATTTTCCGGAAATTGGAGAGATAATTGAAGACGGGGCGACTTTTGAGGAAAATGCCGTCAAAAAAGCCAGAGCTGTGTGCGAAGCGACCGGCCTGACCGCCGTGGCGGATGATTCAGGTTTGGAAGTAGATTACCTGGACGGCGCGCCTGGTATATATTCCGCGCGTTTTGCCGGGGAGAGCAAAAACGACCTGGACAATAATCTTAAACTGTTGTCCATATTGGAGGATGTACCTGATGAAAAGCGGACGGCCAGGTTCAGGTGCGTGATTGCCATCAGTACCCCGTGCGGGGAGCTGTATACGGCCGAAGGTACCTGTGACGGGATCATAGGACGTGAAATGAAAGGAAACAAAGGGTTTGGTTATGACCCGCTGTTTTATCTTCCGGAGTACGGCCAAACCTTCGCCGAGCTTCCCCCCGAAATTAAGAACAAAATCAGCCACAGGGGCCGGGCGCTGGCCAAAGCAAAGGCGGTTTTGGAGGGTTTGGCAGAAAGGGTTGAGATGGAGCAATGCGGATTGGGGTAGTCAGTGACACCCACGGAAAAGCGGAGTTTTTTCGCAAAGCCCTGGAACAGATGGGCAAGATAGACCTTTTGATCCATGCCGGCGACCATTACCGGGATGCCATCGGCATAAGCAATGAATTAGGAATTAAAGTTGTGGCAGTTGTCGGCAATTGTGACTGGCATGTCCAGGGACCGCAGGAAGAGGAACTGGAAGTGGAGGGCTTTCGCATACTGGTGACCCACGGCCATCTGTACGGTGTGAAGACAGACAATACCAGGCTGGCTGAAAGACTTAAAAAAGGAAAATATAATTTGATAATATACGGGCATTCCCATGTGCCGGAAATAACCAGCCTTCCGGGCGGGTTTCTCTTCAACCCCGGCAGTGTGTCCAGCCCGCGCCAAGGCAGCAGCAGGTCATTCGGGATAGTGGAAATCGGCAAAAACGGGCTGGTCCCGTATATTCACCAACTGAAATGGTGAATATA
>DDKP01000117.1 GCA_002339745.1 Firmicutes bacterium UBA2595
CTTGAACATTAAATTTCCCCGCACATTAAATTTCAAGGAAAGTCAGTTTCCGCAGCTCTGTTAGAAGCAGGTTTATTCTGACGTCCCAGGAACAGCCGGAGGCATAAGCAAGGCGCAGACGCAAGGCTTCATCCCGCTTTTCTTTTTCGTCAGCCAAGGCCCGGGCAATAGCAGCCAGGCATTCTTCCCCGGTGTTATAAGAATAGACGAGAGGCGGGGCCAAACCTTCTATAAACGGTAAATTACGGCTGACCACCGGCAAACCGGCGGCGAGATACTCATAGAGTTTTACGGGATCGGCTCCTCTGGCGATCCGGTTATCCACGAAGGGAATGATGCCGGCATCGAAACAGCGTACATATGAAGGCAAAATATCGTACGGGCGCTGGCCAAGGTGAGATAAATTGGGTGGCGCGCCGGAAAAATCCCAGTGATAGGCGTGGCCGATGACGACAAACTGCCATTCCGGGCGGGACTCTGCCAGGAAGTAAAACAGTTCCGCGTCAACCCACCCGGTATAGAATGCGCCGGTGAATCCTATTACCGCTTCGCCCTTTTCCCTGATTTGGCTCATTTCCGGCGGGGTGGCACCTCCCGAGGGAGTGTAATGATTGAGGTCAACCCCGTTGGCCAGAAGCAGGAGTCTTGGGTGTTTGCCTTCGTGCTTTTTCATAAGCGCCCGGGAAACGCACAATACCATGTCAGCCCGGCTTAACATCAATTCTTCGTGACCGTCAAAAACCGGGTCATCATCTATGCAGTCATAAATTACGAACTTGTCGTCGGCGGGCTGGAGCCAGGCCGCATGGGCGGGGAAGTAGACGAAATATATCGGTTTGGCGATGTCCCCGGGTAATCTGTCAAAGTCCCTATATACCCATAAGTTTGCTGCCACTTCTTCAGGCGGGGTTCCGGGGACCTGGGCTATGTTTCTGTAGTGCACCGGATGGCCTGCCCTGGCAAGCCTGAGCATCAGTTGTTGCGGGCGGTGATACAGGAAGTGCCAGTCGATGGCCGGAAAACAGATGATCGGACGTTTAGCGTTTGCCATATTTGTATTCCTCTTTATTGATTAGCTGGCTGTATATGGCCAGATGTTTTATCGCGATAGGCGTTAACGCATAGTTTTCCGCGGCATATTTTCTTGACCATTGACCAATTTCGGCCCTGGTATCCGGGTTCTCAACCAGTTTTCGTAAATCCCCCAGCAGGTTTTCTTCATTCAAAATTCCGCCTGATCTCCCGCTAAAGTTCTGGTACTCCAGCGCTTCAATTTTATCCGGGGTGACCAGGCCGTCATAGCCGCAGGCATCAAGAGCAATAGCGGGTTTACCGCAGGCCATGGCTTCCCTGATGCCGCGTCCCGTTCCGATGACTATATCGGCCTGATTGATTATCAAAGGCATGTTTTGGACATAACCAAGGCATGTCACCCACGGTGGCGCTTCAGATTTCAGGCGGTCAAAATAGGGGCCGGAACCGGCAACTGACAGTTTAATGCCGGGTATGGACCGCAGCGCATTGATGATGATATTTAAAGAATAATATTTATCCGGGTCCAAACGTCCGATAAAAAGAACCTGACGGCCGGTACCCAGCACACCCGAGGGGCTGAAGGTATCCAGGTCAATACCGTTTTGGATAACCTCCAGTTTAGATGAGAAGCCCGGAACAGGGGCTAATTTGTCATATACCTCCCTGCTCACACAAATTATTTTTGCTATTTTATCATGGGAATGCCATCCCCACCCGTACAATCCGTGATAAGTAACTGCGACCGGCAGATCCAATTTGTTTCCTAATTCGGCGCTTATATGAATCGTTGCCGCCGGGTGGCCGTGGAGAGCCTGAATGTTGTTTTTTGTGATGTACTCCGGAAGCCCTGAGCAGGATATTTCAACCATATAATCTATTTTCAGATGTTTTAGCTGCTCCTGAAACTCGCGGCTCATTACCATGGCAAAAACAAAGGGCCGATGGCCGAGCTTTTTGAACTCATGGCAGAGAGTGATAATATGGGTTTCCAAACCTCCGAAATTAAGATTTTCGGCCAGGTGCAGTATATGCATTTTCTGTTCACCCCTAGTCGGTTTTAAGAACGGGTCTCAAGGTAAGGTTTTATGGTCTCCAAAACGTGCCGGGCTCTGTGCAGATACGTGTGCTCACGGTAAACTTTCTTTTGCCCCTGCCGGGCAATTTTCTGTCTTTCTTCCTCGTTTTTCAGGTAGTAGTCCACCAGTTTGACCGTTTCTGCGGCGGATTTGGACCAGACCAGGTGTTTACCATATTTGAACAGGTTTTCGTGGGCAGGAGTATATTGAGTCAGGTAGAAGGCCCCGCAGCCCAAAACCTCGAAGGTCCTCATGCTGGTTTGGGTTTTGGAGGTGTCATCACAGTGGATGCCTAAAACGATTTTAGCGGAACTGTATACTTCGGGCAGCAATTCATAAGGAAGTATCCCCCCGTATTTTTCGGGATGGTCGAGCAGGTTAACGGGCCTTGACGGATCATCCCACCACAGACCCCACACTTTAAGGTCATAGTTTCTTTCCACCAGCGAGCGAACCATGTACCTTGCTTCATCATACCGGCAGTCGTAATTGCTGGCCACCAGCGCTATGTCATGGCTGTACCGGAGGTTGGGTGAAACCCGGCGGTGGAAAAAGGGATTGCAGGCAAACAACAGAAGACTTGCTTTAATGCCGTTTTCCCTGTACTTTGGGATACATTCCGCCGCTGTGGTGAAAGTAAAATCACACAGCCTGGCATACGGGAGAGATAACCAGTCAAAATGGGGTGGGTCTTCAATGGCCCAGTAGACATGAAATACTTCTCTATCTTTTAGAACCTTAGATATTGCAGCCATATTTATATAGGGGGACGCCCCTTCGGTAACGGCTAAATCAGGAGAAAACTCGGCTACGGCTTTTTCCAGAGTTGCTTTTTGTTCTGCCGTATTTTTTTTGAGCAGTGTGTTCTGGCCTGCAAGAATCATTATCTCGTGGCCCAGTTTCCGGAAACCGGTGGCCAGCCCGTATTTTATTAAAGGAGCTTCGCCGGTGAATAAAATATTCATAGCACGTTCCTTCTCGTTTATGTTAATCTATGTTATTGTATGTTTACCTGAGGTGAATTGGCACTCAAAGAAACATTCCAAGAGGAAATACAATAAAGAAAAAACACGGAACGTTCCGTGTTTTCTGGGAAGACAAATTTTTTATTTACCAGGATCCTGTCGAGTGAAACAAGAACCCATATTATACCCCTGCAAGGCAAAAATTACCTGCAGGGTTTTATTATGTAGCGACGAAATTTGGTTTGAGATTCAGGCGAAAGTCCTATTGGATTTTATTGCATGTCATACCATTAATTACTGGCTGGACGGTTAAAAAAATTAAAGGAAACCGCTGCGGACATGTCGAAAGGTTAATGTATATTATGGTTAACATAATATCAGCGACAAATCTATTACATCAAATAATATGACTTACTGTAATATTATGTCTTAATCCAAGTCACTGGCTGAGAACCGGACGTTGAGAGCCAATAAACATTCGGAGGGGAAAAGATGGAAAAAATCAAGATTTTGATTGCCGACAGTCACGAGGTTATGCGACTGGGTATCAGTTTTATTCTCAAAAGGACTGAAGACTTTGAAGTCATCGGGGAAGCCGCAACCTGTGGCGAGGTCATCCAGAAGGCTGATAACAGTAAACCGGATGTGATCATCATGGATGTAAAACTGGATGGCTGCGCTATTGACGTATGCCGGCTTATCAAGGAGAAACATCCTGGGATGAAAGTGATTATGCTGATTTCACCTGCTGAAGACGAGGGGATATTTGACGCTATTTCAGCCGGGGCGGACGGGCTGCTTCCCAAGCAGATCAAGAGCGAGGAACTGACCAATTCTATCAGGATGGTCAGCAAGGGTAACTCGATGCTGGACCCCTCAATTACATCCAAGGTGATGAACAGGTTTAGAAAAGGTTTTTCCAACCAGGAGAGAAAAGAAGCCCTGCTTAATCCCCAGGAAAGAAGGATTCTGGCGTTAATTGCGGAGGGAAAAACCAATAAAGAGATTGCGCAGATGCTGATGCTGAGCAACAATACAATAAAGAATTATGTCAGCGGCATTTTGAGCAAACTCAACTTTAGCAACAGGGCGGAAGCCGCCGCCTATGCCGTCAAGAACAACCTGATGAGATACTCAAAAGTTGCCAGCGAAGGCCACGGGAATTAATCCCGGGCCTTTTTTATGTACCAAAGTACATGTGCTTTCCGGCACCTGGCGGGTAATTTCGGGTGCAAATTTACGGCCTGTTATGACCGTATTATTTCGGGAATTCTGGCACGTGTTTGGTAAAAAAAGTTGTGATACCATTGTGATTGACCGGGAACGCTCCATAGGCTCCATGGGAATTACGCTCTACATAGCCCAAGCAAAATTCCTGCTAGCGTTGAACCGCCCCAGGCCTGGGAGGGACCGAGATGAAAATACAGGAGACCTTTAACGACAAGAGGAAAATACTGAAATTCACAATCATCGCCATAGGAATTTCACTTTTTACGCTGCTCTTAGTGGTCGGAATCACCTATGGTACTTCTATTCCGAAATTTTGTACTGTTTGTCACATAATGAAACCGGAGTTTGCCACCTGGGAGGCCTCCTCCCACAGCCGGGTTGACTGCGTGGCCTGCCACGTTGACCCTGGCTTTGGAAATGCATTGAAACACAAAGCTATTGCCACCAAGGAACTGTTTATGTACCTGACCAAAACATACGAACTCCCTATTAGGATGACAGAACAGCTTCCTGATGACCGGTGCCTGAGATGCCACTCATTAAAACGAAAAGTATCTCCCTCGTCTGATTTATATATTCCTCACGAGCGGCACGCAGCCAAAAAGGTTGCGTGTGTAAAGTGCCACGAGGGCGTGGCTCATGGAAAAATCGCTTCCAGGGGACTAACGATGGGGGGAGACTTAAATAAATGGAACAAGGCCAAAGGAGAACAAGTGATGGTTTCGGATAATATCCTGCCTAAAATGGACCTCTGCATGGACTGCCACGGCAGGAGGGGCGTCAGCGTTGCCTGTGAAACCTGTCACAGCGGCAGTATGATGCCGGAGTCCCACAGGGAAAAATCCTTTAAATTAAATCACGGGAAACTGGCCAAGAAAAACATAAAATACTGCGATACATGCCATTCCTTTATCAAGGCCCCCGGGGTTACATCCCGGGACCTGCCCGAACAAGAAGACCCGGTAGCCAAGTACCTGAACAGTATGCAGACCGGTTCCGGTTCAACTTATGCCGAATACGCCCAGTCCAATGAATACTGTGTTGAGTGCCATAAAAAACGCCCGCCGAGCCATAACGACCAGTGGCCGTTTGAACACGGCAGGGCGGCGGATAAGGATTCACAGAGATGTCTTGTCTGCCACGTCCCCAGAGGAGATGTTAAAGGTACGATCCAATCAGGCGCCTGCTCATCATGCCACCCCAGCATTCACAAGTCTCCCTGGCGCCAGTCCCACCCTGTCGAAGTTCCAAAAAGGCTCGGGGTTTTGGAAGCGCGGTGCGTCCAGTGTCACGTCAGGGACGTTTGCGGCAGCTGTCATGGGATTAAAGATTTCGATAGCTAACCTAATTCTAAGTCGGTAATTGACCCCCCGGCCAAAGTATCGATTGAAACGGTTAATCCGTATAATGACGCACCAGTGGTCGAAGAAACTGATTAAACACACCAACCCAACGAAGCAAAAGGAGGAACGATTCATGAGCACCCTTGCGCCCGAGAGCAACAGGATTCAAATCGGTCCCAGCGAAAAAACCTTTACCCTTTTCCAGGCGGTCGCCGTCATCCTGGTGTCCGCAACGGTCTTTGTAGCGGCAGGGTTCCTGGTAGGAAAAACGTTTTTCTGGAAAACCATCGAGGATACACGTATAGACCAGCAGTTGGCTTTTTTCAAATCCAAGGTTGAGGCAGAACCGAAGGTGCCCGAAAACAGGGTAAACCTTGGATACACCTACTATCTGAAAGGGGAATATTCCCAAGCCCTGCAGCAACTGCAGGTGGCAGTGACTATTGACCCCAAGTATGCCGACGCCTATTACAATATAGGCTTGGTTTACAAAGAGCAGAAAAGGTATGACGAGTCACTGGAAGCATTCTCAAAGGCGGCCAAACTGGCCCCGAGAGACTACAAGCATTTCCTGCAGATGGGTGTGATTTACAACCTGCAGGGCAACTACCAGTCTGCCATTACCGCTCTAAACAGGGCTAACCAGGAAAAACCGGGTTCCGCGGACGTTATCTACCAGATAGGTATAGCGGCCGAGAAATCCGGTGATAAAAACGGCGCCATAGAACTCTACCAGACTGCTTTAAACTACGACCCCAATTATAAGGAGGCCAAGGAGGCGCTGGCTAGACTGAAGTAAATGGAATAAACCAGCAGATGGAGTAACAGACGTAAAAACGCAAAATTCAAGTGAGGTGAAAAACTGGCTGTTGACAGCCAGGGTAAAATGGCAGAAATGGCTCAGAGACGCGGAATTGTCATTAAAAGAAAATACGTTTACTGGATTGTTCAGTTAATGTTTGTAGCTGCCCTGACAGGCTTCATGTACAGCTACCTGACCAACAAGGACATCTTTAAGGGGATCGATAACTACAGGTCTACCGCCACCGGTGAACCGGTCTTCGTTAAGCTCATTTACGGCAAGTTCGGGGGCGGGGAATTTGACAAACCGATGGCTGTAACTGTCGCCAACGAGAGGATATATATCTCTGACACCAATAACAAGAGAGTTCAGATCTTTGATTATGAAGGTAACCCCATTAAGACCTTCGGCAAGCGGGGGGATAAACCCGGCGAGTTCCAGTTTCCCTACGGGTTGGCCGGAGACAGCAAGGGTGTGATATATGTTGCCGACCTTTATAACGGAAGCGTTTCCAAATTTGACAAGGACGGCAATTACCTGGGCCTGTTTGCCGAAAAGCAGGCATCAGAAAACGTTTTCACGGCTCCGGCCGGCATGGCCATTAAGGATGACATGGTTTATGTAACGGATGTGAAGCAGGATATCCTGAAAATATTTGATCTTAACGGTAAATTAGTCAAACAAATCGGAAAACCCGGAAGGGCTCCCGGGGAGTTTAATGCACCCAATGCAGTTACTGTTGACAAAAATGGTAACATTTATGTCACCGATACAGGGAACCAGAGGGTCCAGGTCTTTGATAAAAACGGCAAATTCCTGAAAATAATCAATGGTTCTCCGGATGGGAAAGGCCAGTCCGTATTTGTCAATCCCAGGGGAGTCGGTGTTGACGACAAGGGTAACGTCTATGTTGTGAGTAACCTCACCCACTACTTCTACGTTTTCGACCAAGAAGGTAAGAAGAAGTTCAATATTGGCGGGTATGGTGAAGGCGAGAAGCAGTTCTCCCTGCCCAACGGCCTGTTTATTGACGAAAGAGGCCGGGTTTATGTAACAGACACAACTAACCAGAGGGTTGCTGTTTTCCAGGCTAACTAATCCGTTGTTAAGTGGTTTTTCCACTTAAACAGTCACCCTAGTCTGCTTGAGAAAGGAGGTGAGACAGTGAAAAGCATGGTGAAATACTCAAAAATGACCACAAGAACCAAAGGAGGAAATAAGGTGAAAAGGTTCAGCTTAGTATTGGCGTTAGCAATGGCCTTAATGCTGACTATCGGGGTAAGTGTCGCTCTGGCAGCGCCCGGAGACTATCCTCCCGGAACCCAGACCACATCTGACAAGTATACAGCTACCCTGGATTCCACTATGGGTAAAACTGATACTACCAAATGGGGTCTTACCAATGGCCTGCAAAACGCTAACAAAACAGGTCAAGGCGCCGACGTAAATGACGGCTCCACCCTTAATGATGTTATCAAAAACGTACCCGGACAGAGAACACACGGCGAGTATCAGAACGATACCAACTCCTGTGCTTCCTGCCACCAGACCCACACCGCTTCCGGTAAGAAGTTGCTCTTCAAGAACGGTGTATACAACACATGTGCTGCCTGCCATGACGGTACATTAGGATTCTATAATGTATTCCAGTCTTCCAACGCCGGTACCTTCGGCGGCGACCCGGCAAACAGCGCTTCCGTTCACCTGGCCACCGGCGCTATGACTGTAGCAGCCGCTCCGGGTGGTAACAGGACCAGCACAGATACCAACTCTTGGGGCAAGGACTTTACCTGCGCCAGCTGCCACGCTCCCCACGGTTCCTACAGTGACAGGTTACTCCATTACAACCCGAACTTCGTAGGCGCCACCGCTCCTACAGATGCTTCCGGTAACCCGACCGGTGGCAAGAAGGTCGTGAATGCTACTGTAGCTTTTGATTCCGCTACCGGCAAGTATACCGCAAAGGGCGCTGACGGTAAGACTATTGCCGGCCCATGGATCTATGGCTATACCTATGGCAAACCGAAGATTTACTGGACCCAGATCCGGGTTAAAGATGCTAATGGCGTATTCCAGTACAAGTACTCCGGTGACCCCACCAAGTCCTGGAACGATGTATTGAAAGTTAACTACCGCGGCGGTTACTTCACAGACCCGGACGGCAAGCTGGCCGGTGTAGCTTTAGCTGATATCCAGATGGACGTTGCTCCGGCTACTGTTGTAAAGATGAATCAAACCGCTTTGGACATTCCGGCAGCTCAGGCTCTCGGACTGCCCGTAACCCAGGTTGACAGCTATAAGTCGGGTGTCAGCGCCTTCTGCGCAGCCTGCCACACCGACTACAACTCTAACAGCGCCCAGACTGAAACCGGTACCTTCAGCAAGGCCTTCCGCCACAAGATCGTACAGGGCCTGAAGGCCGGTATGATCGGCGAGCCTGACGCCTACGGCAACAACAACGCTACCATGGTCTGCCTGTCCTGCCACTTCGCTCACGGTACTGACAACACTATTATGAAGAATGCCCGTGACGAAGCAGGTACCTCTACAGATGTTAACGCATCTTCCGCTCTGAAGCGTTACACCAACATGGCTGTATGCTGGAAGTGCCATGTTGACTCCAAGGCAGAGCAACTGAAGAACAATGATTCCCTGTGGGATCAGAAGGACGCTGGAACAGGCCCGATTTACTAATATAATAGCGGTCCAATATAATTTAATAGCCGTAAGTATTCTCATCAAAATATCCAAGGGATTAATGAGGGGGGCTCAAAAAGCTCCCCGTTTTTTTGTCTATATGTAATAAATATCACATTTTTGGTTGGTCTTTTTAATACTTTTGGAAGGCTTCCTCCGACTATAATTTAAGTGTAAGAGTTTTTGGAAAAGGAGGAAGGAAAACGTGGATTTGAGAGCAAAGGTTAAAGGCAAACGGATTTTTGTGATCCTGG
>DDKP01000121.1 GCA_002339745.1 Firmicutes bacterium UBA2595
TTTCGGGAATGCCCGAGAACCCAAGGGAAAGCCTTTTTCACGCTCTAAACCAAAAGGCGGTTGCCCGCCGGGCGGCAAAGGACATGGGAAAGAACTACGAGGAATTAAACCTGATAGTGGCCCATCTTGGAGGGGGGATTACCGTGGGCGCCCACCGGAAGGGCCGTGTAATTGATGTTAATAACGCCATCTCTGGAGAAGGGCCTTTTACCCCTGAAAGGAGCGGCGGCGTTCCTGCAGGAAAACTCGTTAAAATGTGTTTCGGCGGGATGTATACCGAAGATGAAATCATGAAAAAGCTGATGGGTCAGGGAGGATTGGTGGCTTACCTGGGAACCAGTGACGCCCTGGAAGTAGAAAAACTTATTAACGAAGGGGATGACAAAGCGCGCCTGGTTTATGAGGGCATGGCCTACCAGGTTGCCCGGGAAATCGGGGCATCCAGCGCTGTTCTGAAAGGCGAGGTCGACGCTGTGATCATTACGGGAGGGCTCGCTCACAGTGAAATACTGGTGGGATGGATACAGGAAAGAGTCCGTTTTCTTGCCCCCGTCAAGGTCTATCCCGGCGAAAACGAAATGGAGGCGCTGGCAGCCGGGGGAATGCGGGTTTTGACAGGAATTGAAGATGTAAAAAATTATTAACAACAAGCCAATTTTACACTATAATATGAATTAAATTAGTTTACAGGAGGTTGGGATAATTTACCCCCCCCGCTGGCCGGGCGGGGTATGAATCGTTTAGGACAGTTTTTACCACAGGTGTAGTAAATTACCAAGCATAAAAGGGGAGATGGATATGGCCAAGGGACGAATAATTATTGATGAAAACCGATGCAAGGGGTGTGAATTGTGCACTGCAGCCTGTCCTGGAAACCTGATAGAGATGTCGAAGAAACTTAATACTTCTGGGTTTCATTTTGCGGTTATGGCTAAACATGACGAGTGTAATGGTTGCACGCTTTGTGCGATAATGTGTCCCGATATAGCAATTGAAGTGGAAAAGGAGATGGAACAAAATTGGGAAAGGTTCTGATGAAAGGAAATGAGGCAGTAGCAGAAGCGGCTATATTAGCCGGATGCAGGTACTTTTTTGGTTATCCCATCACGCCGCAGAACGAGATTCCCGAATACATGGCCAGAAGGCTTCCGGAAGTAGGGGGGGTGTTTCTGCAGGCCGAAAGTGAAATATCTGCTATCAACATGGTCTTTGGCGCCGCGGGTTCCGGCGCCAGGGTCATGACCTCATCTTCTGGCCCGGGTATCAGCCTGAAACAGGAGGGAATTTCGTACCTGGCCGGAGCCGAACTGCCCTGTGTGATTGTAAACATGGCCAGGGGTGGGCCAGGGCTTGGTAACATAGCGCCGTCCCAATCAGATTATTTTCAAGCTACCCGGGGAGGCGGGCACGGTGACTACCGGATGATCGTTTTCGGTCCGGCCTCGGTTCAGGAACTTGCGGACCTTACATTGAAGGCTTTTGACCTGGCCGATAAGTACAGAAACCCGGTTATGATCCTGGGAGACGGAATTTTGGGCCAGATGATGGAACCAGTCAAATTTAAGACCAACAAGGCTAGAGAAATCCCAGCCAAACCGTGGGCCACTAACGGGGCCAGAGGCAGAAAGAGGAATCTTATTACTTCCCTCTATATCGTTCCCGAGGAACTGGAGAAACACTGCCTGAAACTTAAAGCAAAGTATGACGAGATATCCTCCAGGGAAAAAAGACATGATTCATATTTCGCCGATGATGCTGAAATAATTCTGGCAGCCTACGGTACAACGGCTCGGATATGCAAAGCCGTAGTGGACCAGGCAAGGGAAGAAGGAATTAGGGCTGGTCTGATCAGGCCGGTAACGCTGTGGCCGTTTCCGGACGCCCCCTACTGTAAAGCGGCCAACTCTGCCAAAGCATTTCTGACGGTTGAAATGAGTACGGGACAGATGATTGACGATGTGCGGCTGGCTGTTAACGGCAAAAAACCGATATATTTTTACGGCCGTACAGGAGGTGTCGTTCCGTCCAAAGCCGAGATATTAGCAGAAGTGAAAAAAATCCTGGAAAGGGGTGCCCTTGAGTGGAAAAGGTATTTACGAGGCCACAATCAATGACAGATAAACCGATGCATTTCTGCCCAGGGTGCACCCACGGAGTAATCCAGAGGCTGGTAGGAGAAGTTATTGACGAGCTTGGTATTCAGGAGGAAACTATTGCAGTTGGCCCGGTTGGATGTGCGGTATTCTGTTACGATTACTGGGATGTTGATTTTCACCAGGCTTCGCATGGGAGGGCGCCTGCGGTGGCAACCGGCATTAAGAGGGTGCATCCAGACAAGGTTGTGTTTTCCCTGCAGGGTGACGGTGATATTGCGGCCATTGGAACAGCGGAAATTATCCATGCTGCAGCCAGGGGTGAAAAGATCACCTGCCTTTTTGTGAACAACAGTATATATGGCATGACGGGGGGGCAGATGGCTCCTACCACCATTGTTTCCCAAAAAACAACCACTTCCCCATGGGGTAGGGACAGTGGACAGGCAGGCTACCCGGTAAAACTGACTGAGATGCTTGCTATCCTGGATGGTACGGCTTACTGTGCAAGGGTTTCTGTACATAATCCGGCCCATATCTTAAATGCCAAGAAAGCCATCAGGAAAGCGTTTGAAGTCCAGCTGAACAAAAAGGGCTTTTCTCTTGTTGAGATCCTGTCAACCTGTCCTACCAACTGGGGGCTTCCTCCGTTGGAAGCGGTTAAATGGCTGGAAGATAACATGCTGTCCTATTTCCCCTTGGGGGAATATAAGGCCGCCGCGGGGGTGTAATGCTGATGCTGGAAGAACTGATTATTGCCGGGTTTGGCGGCCAGGGTGTTATGTCCATGGGCCAGCTGTTGGCTTACGCAGGGATGATCGAACACAAACACGTTGCCTGGATTCCTTCCTATGGTCCAGAAATGCGTGGAGGAACTGCCAATTGTGCCGTTACCATTTCAGACAGAGAAATTAGCTCTCCGGTGGTTACCGAACCAAGTTCGGTAATTATTATGAACCAGCCTTCCCTCCACAAATTTGAACCGGCTATTAAACCTGGCGGTTTACTGATTATAAACAGTTCACTGGTTTCAAGGAAACCCACCAGGAATGATATCAGAGTAGTAGAAATAGCCGCGGATGAACTGGCCAGCGAAAAACTGGGGAATACCAGGGTTGCCAATATAATTATGCTGGGCTGCTATATAAAACTGACCTTAGCCGTAACTATTGAATCCATTATCGATTCCCTTAAAAAGGTCTTTCCCCAAAGAAAACATAACCTCATTCCGTTAAACCGCAGGGCTCTTGAACTGGGAGCGGCAATAGCGGAAAAGGTCAACGGCTGCTGAGCCCTCTGGCTTTGATACATAAATTCAGACTGCGGGGTATAAAATATGATGGAAAAAATTTCTTAGTGAGGGGGGCCTATGATTAACCGGGAGAGAATCGTTGACGAGTTTTTAAAATTAGTTCGGATTGACTCGCCTTCTCTGCATGAAAGAGAGATAGCGGACTACCTTAAACAGAAGCTGGCGGGGTTGGGGCTGGAGGTTATGGAGGACCAGGCCGGAAGAGCTATTGGAAACCAGGTAAGCGCTCCCGCCGGGAATATAATTGCTATCTTGAAAGGAAATCTACCAGCAGTTCCGGCCGTTCTTTTCTGTTGTCATATGGACACTGTAGAGCCTGGCAGGGGGGTTAGACCTGTAATCCGTGATAATACCATCTACTCCGATGGCACCACTGTCCTGGGCGGTGATGATAAAGCGGGGATTGCGGCGATTCTGGAAGCAATAAAGGTTCTCAAGGAAAATAATATTCCTCATGGGGACCTGGAATTCGTTTTTACGGTGGCAGAGGAAACGGGGCTGCAGGGGTCTAAAAACCTGGATTTCAAGAGGTTGAAAGCGGAATTTGGTTATGTCCTGGACTCTGACAGGGAGGCAGGAACGATAATTACCAGCGCCCCCTCTCAATACAGGATAAAGGCTGCTGTAATTGGAAAGGCGGCCCATGCCGGTATCTGCCCCGAGGAGGGTGTAAATGCAATATTTGTGGCCTCCACTGCCATATCCAGGATGAAGCTGGGAAGAATAGATGGCGAAACCACATGTAATATCGGTGTTATCTCCGGCGGTAAAGCCACCAATATTATTCCTGACATGGTTCACTTAGAAGGAGAAACCCGGAGCATTGACCCGGAAAAGCTGGAGAAGCAAACCGATCTGATGATCAGTATCCTGGAGAGGACAGCCGGAGAAATGAACGCCAGGGTTGAAATTAACAAAGAGTTTTTATACCCCAGATTGCAACTTGATGAATCATCCAGGGTTGTAGAAATTGCTACGAAAGCCGCTGCCGGTATTGGAAAGGAACCGGTATTGACCAGTACCGGCGGTGGAAGTGATGCCAATATCCTGAACGGGTACGGAATACCTACCGCCAATCTTGGTATAGGCATGAACAAGGTTCATTCAACCGAGGAGTTTATCACTATAGAGGATCTGGTTTTAAATGCCAGGTATATCTTGGAAATAATTAAGACAACACCCCATTGCCAGAAACATGACAAGTTAGGATAAAGTGAGGTATGAAACGTGATCAGGATCAGGCGGGGAAAGGTAACCGAAATTGTCACCCAAACCAGGGAACTGACCGAAATCCGGGTAGAAGTCGAGGGCAAAACAGAGGACGCAATTAATTACAACTTCATGACCGGGCCTGTCCGGGTGGGCGATGTAGTGACACTTAACACAACGGCTGTGCACATGGGACTTGGGAGCGGAGGGTACCACTTTGTTATGGCCAATGACAGCGTCCAGGGCACCGAAGTGGATGAGATGGGTCACATTATAAAACTCCGTTACACTCCCTGCCAGGTCAAGTGTTTTACAGTGGAAGAGGAATTACACCCGCACAGGGCTAAAATACAGGATTTTACCTCTTTAAAGAAAACTCCGGTAATCGTGGGAACCCTTCACAGCATGCTAGCCCCCGCAGCAGCCGGTGTCAAGAAAGCCAGCGGCGGGAAGCTGCGGGTAGTATACATTATGACCGACGGAGCCTCTCTTCCTATACAGCTCAGCAGAACCGTAGCCGAGCTTAAGGAAAAGGGAGTAATCGATGCCACGGTTACCGTGGGGCATGCCTTCGGAGGAGATTTTGAGGCAGTAAATATCTATACCGGATTGATTGCTGCCAAAGAAGCGGCAGAAGCTGATGTTATTATTGTCACCATGGGGCCCGGAATAGTCGGTACGGGCACCTTGTATGGCTTCACAGGGATAGAACAGGGGGAAATTATCAATGCTGTCAATATCCTGGGAGGTAAGGCTATTGCCATACCCAGGATAAGTTTTGTCGACGCCAGGGAGCGGCATACCGGTATCAGTCACCACACGCTGACGGTACTGGAAAAAATCGCGATAACTCCATGTGTGGTAGTCCTGCCCCGGATGGACCCAATCAAAGAGAATTATGTCAATAAGCAGTTGATGAAAGCGGGAATCACACTTGACCACGAAGTGCTGACAGAAGACGGAGAACCTGCCCTTATGTACCTTATAGAAAAAGATATTGTGGTCACTACCATGGGGCGTTCCATGAGCCAGGACAGGGAATTCTTCCTGTCCGCCGGGGCAGCAGGGATTCTGGCCAGTAAATATGTCGTGTATTAGTCCTGTGGCCGGCGGCAGTAACCAGAGGCCAATGGCTAGCGGCCAGAATCAAGGGGCCAGCGACGCCAGGGCTTACAACTCTTGCGGTGGGACAAGGTCATTGAGAAGTTCTTTAACAGTGCTGTAACGGGTCGCGTGTTCACGCAGTCTTGTGACAATTTCCGAGGTATTTCCAACAATAAAAAATTGATCTTTTTGTACCAGTTCCAACATCAGTAAACTACCTCCATCACAAAGTTGTCTAAAGTTATCTACGGTAGTCTATGCCTGTTGAAACAGATTTATGTATTCCAGGAGGTACCATGCACAGATATTTTGTTGATTTGCATGTGCATATTGGAAGGGCTGCCAGCGATATCCCCGTCAAAATAACGGCTGCCCGCAGTCTTACGGTGTTTAATATCCTGCAAGAGTGTACGATCAGAAAAGGGATCGATATGGTAGGTATCGTGGATGCTTCTGCACCCGTTGTCCAGGAGGACCTGAATCAACTGACGAAAACGGGTGTTCTCCGGGAAATAGATGACGGCGGGCTCAGGTTTAAAGATCGGGTTACTCTCATATTAGGTGCTGAAGTTGAAACCACTGACCGGGTCAAGGATGATAACGGGGGTTTTAAAGAAAGGAGCGCCCACTGCTTATGTTACTTCCGCAGTATGGCGGAAATGGGCGAGTTCACCGGGGAAATTTCCCGCCCCGGAAGGATTAAAAACCCGAATTTGAGTTCCCAGAAATGTAACATGACAATGCAGGAAGTATGGGAATTGGTGGACCGCCTGGGTGGAATCCTGATCCCTGCCCATGCTTTTACTCCTCATAAGGGCATCTATGGCAGTTGTGTCCGGAGAATCCGGGAGATTCTGTCACCCGAAGCGTGGGCCGCAATCCCGGCCGTGGAATTGGGGTTAAGCGCCGATTCCGATTACGCGGACATGATTTCAGAGTTGGCCGACAAAAGCTTTGTGAGTAACTCTGATGCTCATTCCCTACCCAAGATAGGACGTGAGTATAACGTGATAGCTATGAGAGAGCCAACTTTTAATGAACTGGTCATGGCCCTGCGCCGGCAGGGCGGACGGGCGGTTTTAGGCAATTACGGTTACGACCCCAG
>DDKP01000133.1:0-926 GCA_002339745.1 Firmicutes bacterium UBA2595
GTATTACTGGCAATAATATCATCAGGAAGTAAAACAGCAAAAGGTTCGTTGCCTATAAATTTCCTGGCACACAGATTGGCATGCCCTAGTCCCTTCGCCTCTTTTTGGCGAACATAGTTGATATCCGCCAGGTTGGATATCTTTTTGATCACCTCTGCCAAGTCATGTTTGCCCCGCTCCCGGAGAAAAACCTCAAGTTCCATGGACCTGTCAAAATGGTCCTCCAGGGCTTTTTTGTTTCGCCCGGTAATAAAAATAATGTCTTCTATACCGGAGGCAACTGCTTCTTCAATTATATATTGAATAGCCGGTTTGTCCACGATAGGCAGCATTTCTTTCGGCTGAGCCTTGGTTGCCGGCAGGAACCTGGTCCCCCATCCGGCAGCAGGGATTACAGCTTTGCGCACCTTCATAACCCCATTCCCCCATTCATGCAAAACTGACCGTTTATTCTGATGATACCATTTATAGCGGTATATGTAAAGTTAACCGGAAATCTCCATAAAAAAAGAACCCCGGCCCAGCGGCCAACTTGGGATTCTTTTTTTTACACAGTTAACCTGTTTGTTCCTGCCGCTCTTCGTCCACTACCCTGGACATGATTCTTTCAAATTCACGGTGAGCATTTCTCCGGGTAATTTCATTTTCAATCAGCTGTCGAACCCTTTTCGCTCTGGCCTTTATAGATTCCGTACCCCGCTGGTACTCCTTTTCCTGCCAGATGTATTCATCCACCAGTCGTTCGATAATCATTTTGGGAATCTGTCTCTTGGCATCACTCGTAATCGTAAAATGAAAAAACTTCTGCATCAAAAGGCCATCCCTCCCGGTTTGTTCATTGATTAAGTCACAAATAATTATTACTATTCTTTTTATTATACCCTAAAATGTTAACAACTGCAATATAATTCCCCTTATAATTCCCC
>DDKP01000133.1:1255-2512 GCA_002339745.1 Firmicutes bacterium UBA2595
TCCCCTTATAATTCCCCTTATAAACACACTACTACATTTCGTCGTTAAAGTGAGGCTCTATTTGATCAGTCTTTCGGTACCCGAATTATCAATTTTCCGTTTTCATAGTTAACTTTTGCCTGTTCGGATTTTACTTTAACCGGAAGAGAGCAGGCCCTTGTGAACTTACTCCAGTGATATTCCCCGGTTTTATTGTTTTGATTAACGGACTTGGTTTCCCCGCTTACAATAACATTGTTTTGGTGCAGCACCACATCCAGGTTGTCTTTGACGGCATTTGGAACATCTCCTGTTATAACTATCTCCTTACCTTCATCAGTTACTCTAAGGTTCATGCTCTTTCCCGCCAACTGGGTGGCATACAATTCCTGGGAAAATGACTTCATGAAATGAGCAAACAGTTTATCCAATTCATCAAAGAACCGGGTCATATCCTGAAAAGGGTCCCATTTAATCAAGTCGGTCATAACGGTCACTCCTTTCCGGTATTATACTATGCACTTCACATAATACACGTGCCGGTTCTTCAATTTATGTTAAATAAAACTTCCGGATAACCCCGGATAAACTGTTTTTCTCGGCCCGGAAACCCTTTTTTATAAATATTCCAGCAGCCTGGAAAACTCGGGTAGCCAAAAGTCGGGATTTTGGGCTTCCAACACCTCCCGCGGGTGAATGCTCCATTCAACAGCGACGCTGGTTACTCCGGCATTGGACGCACACATAATATCATAAGGACTGTCGCCAACCATAACAATTTCCCGGCCTCTGGCATTAAGCCCAATAACCTCAAGCGCTTTCAAAATGGGTTCCGGGTCAGGTTTGTGCCTTTCCGTATCCTCAAAGGCAATACAGGCGTCAAAGTATTCCCGGAGGTTGAACTTTTCCAACCCCCTAACAGCCATGCCCTTCATCTTTGAAGTGACCACGGCGGTATGGATTCCCCTATTCTTCAGCTCCTCCAGTGTTTCAGGAACCTGCGGGAATAGTTTTACCAAATCATCGTGCTTTAACGCGTTATACCTCCTGTAGGTGTCAACCATCTGTTCAGCCATGGCGGCATTCAGGTCTGCCATTATATTTACAAGCGGCTGGCCAAAATACTTGTACAGCCTGGCATCCTCAATCTCAGCGCCTAAATGGGTCTTGATCGTATATTTAAGGGATTCCAGGACCAGGTCATTGGTATCTATTAATGTTCCGTCCAGGTCAAATAACACGCATGCCGTCTTCATCTGTGGCCCCCGTTAGGATTTG
>DDKP01000133.1:2917-3302 GCA_002339745.1 Firmicutes bacterium UBA2595
TTTCATGTCTGAGCCGGGCGGCATATGACCTATCGCGCTAGAAGGAAACCGGGCAGATACCCGGTTTCCATTGTATAGTATTTCTGAGATTTTTTCTTTTGCAGGTATTTGTTCCGTCCACTTTATTTCATTGCAGCATCGAATTCGTCCAGTTTAGCGGCGCCGGTCTTGAGCAGCGCATCAGTGTAATCGGGGTTGTGAATACCCATACTCTTATCAGCTTCGACATAAGTAATGTCAGTGATAGCTACACCCAAAGCCTTTTCGGCTGCAGCAATATCTTTATTGGCGGCCTTGGCTTCTTCAACAGCTTTCTTGGCTGCTTCGAGGCGTGGCAATAACTGATCAAGCTGATCTTTCACCTTGTCTTTTTGAGCTTTCATGC
>DDKP01000133.1:3641-3797 GCA_002339745.1 Firmicutes bacterium UBA2595
GCATTGTGGTCGTCAAGCCTTTTAACGGCAGAGTGGCATTCAATACATGCGTCTGCCCTCGCCGGAGGATACTTGTTTCCTTCAGCCATCTCCTTGAAGAACCCGTTATGCCCGCTGGCCTTAACCTGTTCAACCAGTGAGACTATTTTGGGCGCC
>DDKP01000133.1:4193-7600 GCA_002339745.1 Firmicutes bacterium UBA2595
CGAGGGCCAACACCAGTAAAGCAGCTAAAACCAAAAACTTACCAGACTTTTTCAAAACCTTAACACCTCCACATTTTTCTATTATATTCCTCTACCCTTAAGTTGCTCTCTATCACCCCCAATCAAACAGTGAAAAGCCCCTGTCAAAAAACAGGGGCAGTATCTGCTCTCGGCAGCCTGGCAATCATAGTAAAACCGTAGACCCATGGCTTTGTGCCCCTGCTTTTCAACAGGTTTACCTCTTATCCAGCAGTTTATGGTAAACATATCACATCTTGTATTTATTTAACAAGGAGTTATTTCGACATTAATTGACAATATCCTTCCTGTAAAACTAAAATAGTTGATACAAATCATTGATTATTACCCAAGACCGTCAAAGAAAAAAGCCAGGGCGCAACCCTGACTTTCTATATACACCTGACGATATCAACCTAAATTTTTATTGACGAGTACACTGGCTGTGACATGTTACCTGAACTGTCGATGGCCACAATTTTTAATTTGTAGGTGCCCGGGTAAGCCTTCCGCCCACTGGCATCAGTTCCGTCCCAGGCAGCGGTTACTTTTCCTTTTTTCACCTGTGCCCCGTCAAGGATCATAGCGACAAAGCTGTTGCTATTGTTCAGAACTTTAACAAACACCCGGCAGTCCTTGGAGACCTTGAATGTTACCGTTCCTCGATTTACCCGTACCGTGCTGATTTTGGGAGGGGTGGTTTCAAGGTATCTTGCCGTCAGCGTGTAAGGCTGAACAGAGGAATTTCCCAGGTAGTCATAAACTTTTAAATAGTAATACCCAGGTTTTCTGACGGCAAACGTTCCCCGTTCCTCCTCCCCTGCCATGGAATGATCAATAATACCCATGTACTTTCCCTTGGTGTCGTATACTTCGACGACACCGTCTATGTCATTGGGGACAGCAAGGGATAACCCCAAAATCCCCTTGGCCGGAATATAAATCTTAAACCAATCCTCGTCTTCGGTTCCCATGAAGGTCGGTTTTACCGCTACTCCGCTGGCAAGCACTTTCGCTTTCGCCATGGAGTTGTTATCCTCCCAGGCATCAGGAACGGCTTTAAAGGGTTTGACACTGACCGTGTACCTGCCCTGGGACCGGCCTTCCAGGGCAGTAATAGCAATATAGTACTTTCCGGGTTTTTGGGGAATAAATACACCCGTGTCGGGCTGGTCCTTGCCGCCGCTATTGATCTCCGCCACGGTCTCAAGGATAGGCTCTTCGGGTTCCTTCGGCCCTTGATCATCATAGCCCGGAACCCCGATCACCCTGCCCCTCTCTTTTTTGTTTTTGTCCCCCTCCTCGTCTTTATCCTTGTCTTCATATTCCATCTCCTTCATTACTACTGCCACCGTGTTTAAACCTGCCGGCGGGGTCAGGTACACCAGGAAAGGCTGGGGGTTTTCCACATTGAACACATAAAAGTCAATATCCCCATTGGGATGAAGTGTCCCCTGCCGGGCGGAACCGGCAGTAATTTCAACAGCCTTTGAAGGCAGGTCATTCAGTTCCCGGTCTACAAAATCAAACCTGGTGAATTCAGTCTTAAAAGTGTAGTTTTCAGCAGAAATGCTGTAGGAATTATGGAGATTAATATAGTACTTGCCCGGAAAAACCTTATACTCAAAGGTGGTGGTCGGGTTGTCATCCCAGTACCGGTCGTTATAGAATTCCCCTTCCCATCCCCAGTAGTTATGACCCTCAGGTTCACCCTCGGGGTCTTTATAAAAGTACAGTCCATACCAGACATCGGAGGGCCGTTGAAAACTTATTTTTAGGATACCCGTATCATTAGTTGTAATTTCATACCAGTCTTCATCATCTTCCTGGTGCGAATTGGCCAAGATATCTTCCCCGATACGGATAGCTGCTGCCGACTGCCATGTATTATTGTCTTCATACTTGTCCTTTGTAAAGCGGAAGTCCGTTACAGTCAGGCTGTAACTGTCGTTGACGGCTGCGCCGCTGCTCTCGAATACCCTCAGGTAGTAGGTTCCTCCTCCTTTTTCGGGCAGTATTATGACCTTGTCCTCATCTTCGCCCTGGCCTTTTTCGTCAATAATTTGGTAAAACCAGTCATAGTCAGAATCTTCTCCGGAAGAGTCATCCGTTTTTTTCATAACCTCTATTGCCAAGTTTAATCCGGCAGGGACAGCAACATGAATCCGGTATGCCCGGCTGGAAAGGTCAATCCTGAACCAGTCCTCGTCCTCTGGATTAATTATAGCGCCGGTAACCGTCGTCCCAATGGCAATGCTTTTCGCTTCCTCATCAGAATCGTTGGGTTCATTTAAGTCCTCGGCAAGGTCCTCCTGCGAAAACAGTCGGGCCGTAATCGAATAATTTTCTTCTGTCCACCTGAAGTGGTTCCCAAATACCTTGATGTAATAATATCCTTCTTCCAGTTCGCCAACCGTCCCATAGACCGCCTCAGCGACTTTCAATAAGCTTCGGAAGGGTATGTAAGACATAGAATAATCATAACTGCTTTGGACTGAATCGGGAGTATTCCACGACGCAATTACCGCTTCGGCAGAATCATATATTTCAACCCCCGGACTTACCTTACCTGCCGGGAGCACTTCCACCTGAAGGTAATGCTTGTCCGGTACATGTACCTTAAACCAGTCAACATCAGTGCCATAATCAATTTTTTCCTCCACTGTAAGCCCGCTGGACAGGTAGACTGCTTCTTCCACAGTACTGTTGGCGTCATCGATATTGGCCAGGGAGGTGGTCAGCGCTTTATGAACATTGATTAAACCGTGCCCGAATTCAGGGTCCCAACCGGGGTCTCCTAAGTCTTTGGCCGAAACCTCGATAATTTGTCTCACGTCATCATTGCTGAGAGCGGGATCCTGCGCCAGAAGGAGGGCCGCCAGGCCGGCCACCATGGGCGAAGCCATGGATGTGCCGCTCATTTCCGTGTAAGTTGAACCTTTATAGGGATTCCAAACCGTACTGTAGATTTCTTCTCCGGGGGCGGCCACGTCGATTTCCGGTCCGTAACTGGAATAATCAGCCAGGTTATCATTTTTGTCAACAGCGGAAACAGCAATAACTTTTGTCAAGGCCGCCGGGTAGCTGATCTCCCAAGAAGCCCAGTTCCCGGCCGCAGCTACCATAACTACCCCCTTATCATAAGCATAGTTTATGGCGTCATTTAGAACCTTTGACTCGAAGAAACTGCCAAAGCTCATGTTCATGACCCTGGCCCCGTGGTCAGCGGCCCAGATAATCCCGTCACTGATGGAAATATCGCTTCCGCCCCAGTCGTCAAATACCTTGACAGGCATTATCTTTACCTGGGGAATTCCGGCCACGCCGGCCACTCCCAGGCCGTTATTCATTACTGCTCCGACTATCCCCGCCACATGGGTGCCATGACC
>DDKP01000133.1:8002-14255 GCA_002339745.1 Firmicutes bacterium UBA2595
TCCGGATGGTTAATATCGACACCTGTATCCAGAATCGCCACCGTTACTTCTGATCTTGGCCGGACCACACTCCATCCCTGTTCGGCATTAATCTTGGCCATTGCCCACTGCCTTGAATACTGGAGGTCGTTTGGTTTGCCCAGTGGTTTGTATATGTAGTTGAGCTGTGCATAATTAACAGATTTTTCTTTGGCCAGGTCTGCCGCCAGCCTTTGCATGTCCGTTCCCGGTTCGGCTTTGGCCAAAATGTAACCCAGCCGCCTGTCACGGCGAAGCACTTTCATTTTGTACTTTTTTAAAACAGCGGCCTCATCGGCGGAACTGCCGGCCATTTGAAAAATTATCTCCCCATCTTTATATTCCGGCTGCGGCCTATCTGTCCGGACTCGCCGGTCTGCTGCCCCGGCAGCCGGCTGGCGGTCGAGTGCCGTAAAGCCTGCTGACTGCCCTGTTTTTTTGACCAGAGAAGCAGCGGGAAGACCCTGTGCCAGAACTAACCCGAAAACCATTACAGTCACAAAAACAAGCTTGATCCTGTTAATTTTCTTCATAAAGACTCTACTCCTCCAATTCTTGGCCAGTTTGACCTGTCGGGACAGTTCAATCAAAAACAGCTAGAAATAACAATTCCACATTAAACCAGTAAAACCTGCAATTACCCGGTACATTTTTTATCGGCATACACGAAATAGGAGATGGGGTTCTCCCATCTCCTTCAATATAAAATCTGGCTTCTACAGTACTTTTGTGGCCCCCCTGTAAACAAGTCCCCTGGCTCCGTCCACGGTGACCGTTGTCCCGGTCTCCAGGATGGATGTGGCGCCATTGACTCCCACTATTACCGGAATTCCCATATTAAGTCCCACAATCGCCGCGTGAGAAGTAAGCCCCCCTGTTTCCGTAATTATCGCGGCGGCCTTCTCTATGGCGGGAATAAAATCACGGTCAGTGGAGACTGTAACCAAAATGTCTCCCGGGTCGATATTATTCACGGCTTCCCTAGCTGTTTTAACTACTTTAACCTTACCCGTTACTGCCCGGACACCTATCCCCGAGCCCCTGGCAATTACATCTCCGACTATATGCACCTTGAGCATATTGGTAGTGCCCGGGACTCCCACCGGGATACCGGCAGTTATTACTACCAGGTCACCGCATTTTATCAGGCCGGCAGCTAATGAGGTCTGGATAGCAGCCTCTATCATTTCATCCGTACCCCTGGTTTCGGAAACCAAAAGAGGTATTACTCCCCACACCAGGGTGAGTTTCCGTACGACCTCCATCTTAGGCGTAACAGCTATGACTCGCGCCTTTGGCCTGTACTTGGAGACCATCCGGGCGGTATGCCCTGATTTGGTTGACGTAATAATGGCAGTGGCCCCCAGATCAAGGGCTGTCGTACAAGTTGCATGGCTGATAGCATCTGTCACTGTCCGTGTGGGAGAGATCGCTTTTCTGCCCAGCAGTTCTTCAAATCCCAGCGCCCGTTCCGTTCTAACGGCAATCCTGTTCATCATTGCCACCGCCTCCACAGGAAACCTGCCAGAAGCAGTTTCGCCAGAAAGCATGATGGCGTCTGTCCCATCAAATATGGCGTTGGCCACATCGGTGGCTTCCGCCCTGGTCGGTCGAGGATTGTTGATCATTGACTCCAGCATCTGGGTTGCTGTGATCACCGGTTTCCCCAAGCGATTGCATTTTTCAATAATCATCTTCTGGATTAGAGGGACCTCTTCAGTAGGGATCTCGACTCCCATGTCCCCCCTGGCTACCATGACTCCGTCGGCCACTTTCAGGATTTCATCAATGTTTTCAACACCCTGGTGGCTTTCGATTTTCGCAATGACATGGATGTCGGAATCGTGTCCCTCCAGGATTTTTCTTATAGCCAGAACATCGGCTGCTGTTCTGACGAATGATGCCGCAATAAAGTCAAAGCCGTTCTCAACTCCAAAGCTGATATCGGCTACATCTTTCTCCGTTACCGCCGGCAGGTTAACCTCTACTCCCGGAAGATGCACATTTTTTCGGCTGCCCAGTTCGCCTCCGTTCAGAACTTTGCACCGAACTTCCGTCTCTTCCACTGACTGGACCTGTAGCTCGATGAGCCCGTCAGCCAGGAGTATCCGGGACCCCGGCCGGACATCTTCAGGCAGGCCCTTGTAGCTTATAGAGAGGCGCTCCGCTGTCCCGGTGATCTCCTCTGTTGTCAGTACCAGAGTGCTGCCCTCAAACAGGGTAATTCTTTCGTTTTCAACTGGACCGGTCCGGATTTCCGGACCTTTGGTGTCCAGCATGATTCCGACGACCGTGCCCATTTCCCCGGCCGCCTGCCTGATAGCTTCAATACGCCTGGCGTGTTCTTCATGAGTACCGTGAGAAAAATTGAGCCTGGCAACATTCATTCCGCTTTTGATCAACTGTTTGATGACCTCCACGGAATCGCTGGCGGGGCCGATGGTACAGACTATTTTTGTCCGGCGCACTGGACAACACCTCACTAAAATCGGATTAACCGTAAACTGTTTACATCAAGTGGCCAAAATACCTGCCAGTTCATACATCGATTTGTTTATGGTTTTCTCTTGGCTGAGAGCGTAATCAATATCAAAGTTTTTCAGGTTTCCGGAGACCACGCCTACCATCTTTTTGTCCTGGCCTTCTATCAACAAATCGACAGCCAGTGCCCCCAGTCTGCTGGCTATTGTCCGGTCAAAAGCCGTGGGCGTCCCTCCTCTCTGGATATGGCCGAGAATAGTAACCTTAGTGTCAAAACCGGTTTTCTCTTTGATTACCCGTCCTATTTCCAGACCGCTGCCGACTCCCTCCGCTACAATGATAATACTGTGTAGCTTTCCGCGTCTGTAACCCCGCCACAGCTTTTCTATTACTTCATCAATACTGACCTCGATTTCGGGAATTAAGATAGACTCAGCCCCGCCGGCCAGTCCCGCTTCCAGGGCAATAAAGCCGGAATTCCGTCCCATCACCTCAATGACATAAGTTCTCTCATGGGAAGTGGCCGTGTCCCTAATCTTATTGATAGCATCAACAACGTTGTTAACCGCCGTATCAAACCCGATGCAGTAATCGGTGCAGGGAATGTCATTATCAATGGTACCGGGGACGCCTATGAATTTAACTCCCTGCTCGTCACTGAGGCACTTGGCGCCCCTGAAGGAACCGTCGCCCCCGATGACAACAAGGCCTTCAATTCCATACGCCCGAAGGTTTTCGGCAGCCTTTCGGCGGCCTTCCGGAGACCTGAACGTCTCCGACCGGGCGGTCCGTAAAATTGTCCCCCCGCGGTGGATAATGTCAGCGACGGAACTGAGATTCATTTCCCTGAATTCGCCGTTGATCAGGCCGGAGAAACCCCGCTGGACGCCTATTACTTCCAACCCGCTAAAAATAGCCTTTCTTACCACTGCCCTGATGGCAGAGTTCATGCCGGGAGCATCTCCACCGCTGGTTAAGACACCGATGCGTTTCATTAAGTATCCCCCTCAGTCAGTAACTAGAAGATTAGCGTCTAGTGCTGTGCGCAGCCTGTAACAACAACTCATGATTACAAATAAATCAGATAATATAAAAAATTGGAAGGTTTGCGACAGCAAACCATCCTTCCTCATTGTAAGCCTTTAAAACATCATTTCAACTAATCACTAGCCATTAATCACTACATATTCTATCCTGAAACAAATTGTCCTATGCTGCGAAATTTTTTATACCGTTTGTCCAGGAGGGCTTCCGCCGGCTGCTTCTTTAGGGCGTTTAGGGCCTTTTGCAGGCACTTGCCGAGAGTCTTGGCTGTTTCTTCGGGATTTTTGTGAGCGCCGCCCAGCGGCTCAGGAACTATCTCATCGATAACTCCCAGTTCCTTTAGATTGGAGGCCGTCATTTTCATGGCTTCTACCGCTTCCTGGGTCCTGCTAGGGTCTTTCCACAGGATTGAGGCAAATGATTCGGGGGAAATAACTGAGTAGATAGCATTCTCCAGCATCATGATATGGTCCCCGACAGCTATGGCCAGAGCGCCCCCGCTGCCACCCTCCCCGATAATCACCGGTATCACCGGCACTCTCAGGGTAGACATCCTTATCAGGTTGGCCGATATTGCCCAGGCTTGACCCCGCTCCTCTGCGCCGATTCCGCAGTATGCTCCCTTGGTATCCACAAAGGTTATCACCGGCCTCCCGAATTTTTCAGCCTGTTCCATCAGCCTTAAGGCCTTCCGGTTACCCTCAGGGTGAGCCATCCCAAAATTCCTGGCCAGGTTTTCCTTGGTGTCCTTGCCCTTGGCGTGGCCGATAACCGTTACCGGTTGCCCATGTAACCTGGCAATCCCGCCGATTACGGAGCGGTCTTCCCCAAAATAACGGTCTCCGTGCAGTTCCATGAAATCCTCAAAGATCAGCTTGATGTAATCAAGGGTGCCCGGTCGTTCGGGATGCCTGGCAATGATCACTCTTTGCCACGGGCTTAAATTACCGTATATCTCTTTTTTCAGGATTTCCGCTCTGGCCTGTAATGTTTTGATTTCTTCTGAAAGGTCAATCCCTTTTTCACTGCTGAAACTCTTTAATTCATTTATTTTTGCTTCCAGCTCGGCAAGCGGTTTTTCAAAATCCATCAGCAGGCTAGACATTGTCCGTTCCTCCGGTAGTATGTAAGTCTAAAAGTTTGGCCAGAGTCTCCCTGATCTGTGTCCTGGGTACAACCAAGTCTACAAACCCGTGTTCCAGCAAAAACTCAGCAGTCTGGAAACCCTCAGGCAGTTTCTGCTTCATGGCCTGCTCAATAACTCTCGGCCCAGCAAAACCAATAAGGGCTGCCGGTTCAGCAAGGATAATATCGGCCCTGGAGGCAAAACTGGCCGAGACCCCTCCGGTAGTAGGGTCGGTGAGAACCGAAATATACAAAAGGCCGGCTTCATGAAACCTGGCCAGAGCTCCACATGTCTTTGCCATCTGCATTAGAGAAATAATTCCTTCCTGCATTCTGGCCCCGCCCGAAGCAGTAAAAATCACCAGCGGGAGCCTCTTCTCAATAGCTCTTTCTATAGCCCGGGTAACTTTTTCGCCTACTACAGAGCCCATGCTTCCCATTATAAAGAAGGGGTCCATAACCCCTATCACAACCTTAATGCCGCTGATTGTGGCCTCACCCGTTATAATGGCTTCTTTTGACCTCGAAGTCTTTTGAGCTTCAGCGATTTTTTCGGGGTAATCCGTAAACTCCAGGGGGTTCCCTGACTCAAGGCCGGCGTTAAGCTCGACGAAACTGCCTTCATCGACCACGGAATTAATTCTCTCCCATGCCCCCATCCGAAAATGATACCCGCATTTGGTGCATGCTTTCATCGTTTTATCCAGATCTTTGATAAACAGGATTTCACCACAAACCGGGCATTTTTGCAATAAACCCTCAGGTATGTCTTTCTTTACGGTATCCGCATGTACCGTAACATACTTGGGTTTACGAAACAAGTCTTTTAACATTATAGGTTCAGCACCCCATCTCTCCGTTTTAAAGAAAGAAAAAGAACAACCTGCACTGCCGTTTTTATCTCACAGTAGCATTAAGTACTTCCATAGCTTCATCAACTTCCGATTCCGGGACCAGAATCTCCACCGCACTGGTATCACCTAATTGGGGTAACCCGATGGTACGCAACATTACCAGCAGTCCTTCGTCATTCAGCACTTTTTGTAGGGATTCAGCGACTGTCTTGTTTGGTGCAATATACACCACTGTCCACATGTCCAAAGCCCCCCAATTCCCCACGTCTCCTGTGTAGGCGCGTCAACGAATACTCTTTTCGACTAGTATTGGCTGGATTCCTTCATTTTTAAACCAAAAGTTTCATTTGAAAAAGAAACTCAGCAATATAAAATTCACAATAAAATCCAGAGCCTGTTTCTCCCTGGACTGCTTTATCCAATCACTGGCCCGACTCACAAATGCCATGCTTGGTAAATATTTGGGCCCTTCCTCTTATTTTCATAGCCGATGTGTGCTCAGTAAACTGGGCGATCATAACCTCTCCCTTATCAAGTTTTTCGGTATGATGAAACTTAGTATCCTGCCCCCGGGTCAGTCCGATAATGTTGACCCCGTTTTCCAGCGCCTTGACCACAATATATTCACCAGCAATTGGGGAATCATTCATTTTTACCACCTCGTCCAGTATGGTGCAAGCAAGGTTATGATACCATAATTTACGTTAATTTGCAAGAAACCCCTCGTTACC
>DDKP01000138.1 GCA_002339745.1 Firmicutes bacterium UBA2595
TTTCGGCGGGCGTGACCGGATCCTGGAAGTGGTTGAAAAACAGGATATCCAGAAAATCATTATAGCGATGCCGTCGGTATCCAAATCCGAAATTGCCGCTATTATCGATATCTGTAAGAACACCAAAGCCAAAATAAAAATTTTGCCCCGTGTATCAGACTTAATAAGCAGCAGGATCACACTGAAAATGATCCGTGAAGTCAGTTTGGAGGACTTGCTGGGAAGAGAGCCGGTTCAGGTAGATTTGGAGGGGATAGCCAACTATGTAACCGGCCGGGTTGTCCTGGTCACGGGGGCCGGAGGGTCCATCGGGTCTGAACTCTGCCGCCAGATAGCGCCATTCGCTCCGCAAAGACTTCTTCTGCTGGGGCATGGCGAGAACAGCATATACGACATTGAAATAGAATTGAGGAAATCCTTCCCTGACCTGGCCCTGGAGACCATTATTGCCGATATCCAGGACCGTCACCGGATGAGAGAAGTTTTCCATACATACCGACCGGAAGTGGTTTTCCATGCTGCTGCTCACAAGCATGTCCCCTTAATGGAACTGAACCCCTGCGAGGCCGTAAAAAACAACATACTGGGTACAAGGAATGTTGCTGAGTGGGCTGAGGAATATGGGGCTTCGGAATTTGTCCTGATATCTACCGACAAAGCCGTGAATCCTACGAGTGTAATGGGGGTTACGAAACGTATTGCTGAGATGATTGTCCAGGGCATGTCCCGAAGCGGCACGACAAAATTTGTTGTTGTGAGGTTTGGCAATGTCCTGGGCAGCCGGGGCAGTGTAGTCCCACTCTTCCAGCGGCAGATCCAGGAAGGAGGGCCCGTTACTGTTACCCATCCTGATATGGTGCGGTATTTTATGACGATTCCGGAAGCGGTCCAGCTTGTCATCCAGGCGGGGGCCCTGGCCAGGGGCGGCGAGATATTTATATTGGATATGAGCAAACCCGTAAAAATAGTTGACCTTGCCAGGGACTTGATAAAACTGTCGGGAATGGAGCCCCACAGGGACATTCAAATAATTTATACCGGCGTTAGACAGGGAGAGAAGCTTTTTGAGGAACTGATGACTGCCGAGGAAGGGATTTCCGTCACTAAACACAACCGTATTTTTGTGGGGAAACCCATGAAATTTTCCTGGGATGAACTCCAGTTTATGATCAGGAAACTGGAGCAGGTAGTGAACAGGTATGAACCGGCTGACCGTTCCCTGGAAATCAGAAATTTATTGAGCCAAATAGTGCCGGCATATCAAAGTAAGGTTGAAAAGCCGAAAGACATAGGAACCGGTGTTCAACAAACGGAAAAGATTTTAGAGGAGTTAATAACGGCAGACGCTGAGGTTGCGGCGGAAAAAATAGAGTAGAATCGTTTTTGCTTAATCAATATTCGTGAAGAACGGAGTGTTTGGCTTAAGTTGTTTAAAGGTATACTCAAATTGCTTTCTCGGATCTTTTTAGCCATTATTCTGATTGCGGTTTTGTTAACCGTTTTGTTATACTATTCCAGGCAGATAGAACCTTATTTACTGGTGGTTAAGAGAGTTCCGATTGAAATAGCCAACCTTCCCCCGGGAATGGAAGGGTTGCGCATAGTCCAGATCTCGGACTTGCATGGCAAGGAATTTCGGGATAACCGGCTGGTGCAAAAAGTCAACAGCCTTGAACCAGACATTCTGGTTATTACAGGGGATGTTATCGACCGTTACCACCCCGACTACAGTTATATCGAACGCGTTCTGGGACCGATGCGGGTTCGTTTAGGCAAATTTATGGTTTGCGGGAATAATGAATACAGCTTCAACCTTTCGACAGAGAGGATGGATAGGTCCTATCATAAGGCAAAAGTAACAGTTCTGCATAACCGGAGCCATAGGATTGATTATAGAAATGATCATCTTTGGCTTGTCGGCGTTGATGATCCCAATAAAGGAAGGGATGACCTAAACCTGGCTCTAAAAGGGACTGATGGAGCGCCCAAGATTTTACTTGCTCACTCTCCGGAGATAATCGACAAGGCTAAAGCCTGCAAGATCGACCTGGTATTGGCAGGACACACTCATGGGGGGCAGGTAAATATACCCGGAATATCCCAAAAGCCGGAAGTTAAGTATAAGATAGACAAGTTCCTGGAACAGGTAGATAGGGAAGTAAGAGTTATTTTGCCGGAAACCAAATTTGCAGGGAAAGCTGAAGAGGAAATCAATGTTTCAAAAGCCGGGAAGCTTCTTGAGGGCAATATGAAACCCGGTTTTGAAAAATATGTGTCCGGTTTATATAGTTTGGGGGTCACACAAATGTATGTAAACCGGGGCCTCGGGGAAACGAGAGCCCCTTATAGATTGTTTGCTCCCCCCGAAATCACGGAATTCGAACTGAGAAAAAAGTAATGATATAGTATTAATCTTAAAGCCCAAAAATACTTGTCCATATTGGAAAACAATGCTAAAATAGATTTAGTTATATGTATCCTGGGATACATATTGCCATCCTCCACGGGAAGGAGGTGAAACGAACATGTGGAAATTTCACAGTAAGCGGCAAACCGCAGGGAACATCTGCCTTGTCTTATTTACCGCATTCCTATTCACCATTTTGGTGGCCCCGGTCACTATGGTAGGGAGTGCCGAGGCGGCTCAACAGACCGAAAACGATACTACAATTACAACAGTTGCACCTTCAGGCAGTACCTTTGTTCAGTCAGGCACGAGCAGTACTGTTACCGGAACATCGTCTGGTTATCAGCTCCTGGTCAGGCTGGCTGTCGACCCTTTGACTGATTTCAATTCTTTGAAGGTGCAGTTTGTTAACGCGAATGGAACCATTCTGACTGTTTATGCGACTGATTCGGCCAAGACGACTTATCTCGGAAATTCAGTATATGGCGCGGTGTACTCCCTGGCATACCTGGCTCCGTCAAACTTCTATGTATCGGCTAACAACATAGTGTACGGGTATGTTTACATAGGCGATACTCTCTACGACAGCATAATATTCACACTAACCCTTCAGCCTCCTGAAAGCAGCAGTGGCGGAGACGGTGGCGGTACAACAACGACAACTACTACAACTACCAACACCGGTACAATCACTTTCGATTCCAGTACAGGTACAGCGACGACAACCGTCGATACATCCAAGATCACCAGCCTCATCAACAGTAACCAGCCTGTAGTGATTCAAGCTGTTCCAACTGGTACCACGGCAACTACTGTTAAGGTAGAAATGGCTGCATCCATCCTCAGTACCCTGGCTGATAAGAGCAAGGACCTTACCGTCAAGACTGATGATGTCCAGTTTGTTATTCCGCCAGCGGCGCTGGATGTCCCGGTACTTGCCGATCTGGTCAAGTCTGACCCCAATACCAAGGTAACCCTTAATGTTAAGGAAGTAACTTCCGCTTCGGTGGGCCTGGCCGACAAGATAAGTGTGCCTGAGAACGCTAACCTCAAGGCAGTGGGCAAGGTATTTGATTTTGAAATCATTGCCAAGTCTTCTGCAGGAGAAACCAAGATTGGCACATTTACCAAGAAGATCAGGGTAGCGATTCCTTACACCGACGCCGATGTTTCCGAACTTAATGAGGATTACCTGGCGGCATACAGGATTACAGTCAACGGTCTGGTATTCCTGGGCGGTGATGTAGACAAGGTTAATAACCTGGTATGCTTCGATACCGACTCCTTCAGCAGTTACACCCTGTTGGCTAAGATTGCCGCTTTTGCGGATATCATGAACCACTGGGCCAAAAATGATATCCAACTGATGGCAGACAAGGGCGTGGTCAAGGGTGTTACCAACAATAAGTTTGCCCCGGACAGCAGTGTCACCAGGGCTCAGTTTGCTACCCTGCTGGTCAAAGCCCTTGGCTTGACCGAGGTTAAGCCTGCCAAGGCCAGGTTTAAGGATGTCAATTCCGGCGCTTGGTATTACAGCATGGTAGAGACCGCGGCTGCCAATGGCCTGGTTGCCGGGTACAGTGACGGCACCTTCGCTCCTGAGGGCAGGATTACCCGTCAGGAAATGGCAGCAATGATTGCCAACGCCTTAAAGGCCGGAGGTAAGAGTGTAATCCTAACTTCCGGTGAAGCAGGTCAGCTGTTAAGCAAGTTCAGCGACAGGCAGCAGATTGCCGGCTGGGCTCAGAACAGTGTGGCGGTAGCTGTCAAGGAAGGCATCATAACCGGGCGGACCACCACAACGTTTGTGGCCAAGGCCGACGCCACCAGAGCGGAAGGAACCGTAATGATTAAAAAAGTTCTGGGAAGCCTGGGGAAACTGTAAAATGACACAGTAAAAGGAGAGTCTCCGTAGAGGCTCTCCTTTTTGGGTGATAGATATTATTAACTTGAGAATTAGCAGATTTAGCCGAAGTGTTTGACATCATATATTATG
>DDKP01000146.1:0-11431 GCA_002339745.1 Firmicutes bacterium UBA2595
GGCCGCCCCTTGGCCCGGAATATCCTGGCGACTGCATCCGGGTTGAGGGCATTGGCCCCCAGACCGTAAACCGTCTCGGTGGGGAAAGCCACCAGCCCTCCTTCCAAGAGGAGCTGGGCACCCGGTTTGAGGTCAGTGCCGGGACCCGCCGGCAAAACTTTTGTATTGAGGTTCTTCATGCCTTGTTACACCCCGCTGCATTGCTTAAGCATCGCTTAAGCATTACTTAAGCATTACTTAAACATTAACTATAGGTTTTCTCATAGCATAATTTTAGCAGATTAACCGTTATTTATCCAAAAATTTTACGGGAAAGGACAAGTGCACCCTTTCCCGTATGAGCTGACTCCGGTATGTGAGCCGGACTACATAATATAGCGGAGGTATACATAAGCGCTGGCAATGAAAAAGGCAAATAGTGTTAGTATCAGCAGCACCCCTTGGCTTAGGGATAAATCCCTGGCGTTATTGGGGTAGGCTGCCTTCTCCCTCTGTATGCGGGATTTTATTTGCTCGCTGCCAGAGAATGTCAGATACACACTGTAGGTGGCAATTCTAAAGGCGCTCATGGGGTTTTTACTAAACCAATACAACCCCGCGGGAATGCGCTCTAAGAAAATAACACCTAACTTGTTGTGTACCCAACCGATGGGTACCCTCAGTATGTCAACCACATACTTGGCACCTCTTCTGTAAATCCAGTCTGTGTCCATGGTAAGGGTTTCTGTTCTCTTTAGGAACTTTAGCAGCATAAAGAAAGCCAAAGCAGAGAACATCAGCAGCTGCATCTGCATCACTATATGGTCCCCGGTGTATGGTTCATAGGTTACCGGGTAGGGCAGGATGTTGTATAGTAGGCCCGGATATACCCCAATAAAGATGCACAGGAAAGCCAAGAATCCCATGGCCACCAGCATATTCTTGGGCAGGTCACTTTCCTTGGGACGTAATCCCGAATCCTTGGCAAAGAAAACGAAATAAGGGAACTTAATACCAGCGTGCAGGAATACACCGGCCGAAGCCAGGGTTAACAGTAACCAAATAGCGGTGATGTGTTCTTTTCCTGCCGCAGAAACAATCATCGACTTGGTGGTAAAACCACCGGTGAGCGGGAAGGACGAAATGGACGCCGCTCCAACCAAACCGAACAATAATGTCCAGGGCATGCTCTTATATAGTCCACCCAGCTGAGTAGATTTGGTGCGCCCGGTGAGGTACAATACTGCACCGGCGGACATCATTAACAGCGCCTTATACAAAATGTGCGCAAAGGCGTGGGATGCCGCACCGTTGATGGCCAAGGTGGTACCAATACCGATACCGACCACCATAAAGCCCACCTGGTTGATAATACTGTAGGATAATACTCGACGGGCATCGTTTTCCAGAATCGCAAAGACGATTCCGTAGATAACCATAATGATACCGGCCCACATTAGAAGTTCTGTTCCCGGGTACGCCCGGGCCAGGGTATATACCGCAGTCTTGGTGGTATAAGCACTTAAAAATACTGTGCCGATAACGGTACTTTCCGGGTAAGCATCGGTAAGCCACGCAGAAAGGGGCGGAATGGCCGCGTTAACCGCTATACCTAAAAGTATTAAGGCAGAGGCAGTACCAGTCAGGCCAATATAGTCAAAGGCCATAGAACCGGTTTCTGCATAATGCATTAAAATGCCAACTAACAGCAGCAGTCCACCCAAAAGGTGTACTTGAATATATCGGAAAGCTGCTTTACGGGCGGCCTTAGTATCCCTGGCAAATACCAGCACAGTGGAAGCAAAGGCCATGATTTCCCAGAAAATAAACAGGGTTAGGAAATCCCCGGCAAACACTACCCCTAAGGAACTACCGGCATATAAAAAGGCTGCCACCAGCTGTTTGGTATCCTTTTCATGGGCGGCAAAGATCGCTCCGGCAAAGGCCATAATCACAAAGATGTAGGCAAATACCATGCTCAGTTTGTCAACCCTCAGAAAGGTTAACTCATAGGTTCCCCAGAAATTATATACAAAGTGGGTACCTTCGGGCATATTTAGCAGGTTAAAAAACGCCAGCACCGGGAGGCCGACCATTAAAATTTGTCTTAGCCTTCCCTGTACCAGGGGAATTAACAATGCCCCAAGGATAAATATCGCCGCCGGCGGCAAAAAGCTACTCATAGTAATCCTCCCCTTTTTGCAGCCAAACCTTGCCCAGTATCTTGGAAACTGCAATAATCAGGGCACATGAAATAAAACCGTAAACTGCATAAAAAGCCGGCAGCGCTGCAAATGAAAAATACGGATGTTTCTCAATGAAAAACTCGACAATGAGTAGGAACACCAAGCTGCCATAGAAAGTGTATTTCACCATTTTGCCCACCTGGGGCCGTTCAAAAAATTCTATGATCTTATTCATTATCTGTATATTGCCCCCTTAATCCTATTGTAAAATCGGCATCCAGCCTGGATTTATTAGACAACCAGAGCCACTACCATCTTACCCAACTCCATAATCAGGTTGGGCCAGAAGAATAGTACCACAGTTCCAATGGCGGTAAGCGCCAGAGGCACCACAACCATGGCCGGAGCCTCCTTCATTCCTACCTCACCAGAGGCTGGTTCTTTAAAGAATGCCCGATAAACAATAGGTAAAAAGTAAGCCGCATTTAACAGCGTACTGGCGATGATCACAATAAGGATAGGCAGCAGGTCCGCCTCAATGGCGCCCAGGGTTAAATACCACTTACTGACGATGCCAGCCACCGGGGGTACTGCAATCATGGACAATGCCCCCACTGTAAAGGCACCCATGGTAAAGGGCATCTGCCTACCAATACCATCCATTTCACTAATGAATTTCTTATGGGTGGCCACGTAAATCGCTCCGGCCACAAAGAACAATGTTATCTTTCCGAAGGCATGGATGGTAATATGCATCACACTGCTTAGGATACCGCTGGGAGTTAACAGCGCCACCGCCAGCACAATGTAAGAAAGTTGACTGATTGTGGAGTAGGCTAGACGCAATTTTAAATTATCCTGCCTCAAAGCAATGATTGAAGCAGTAATAATTGTAAACGAGGCAAAGTACGCCAGGTAGGTACCCAGGCCGATTTCTGCTAAAAGATCTACCCCAAATATAAATAATACTACTCTAATTACTGTAAATACCCCAACCTTAACAACAGCCACTGCGTGTAGAAGTGCACTAACCGGTGTGGGTGCCACCATGGCTGAAGGCAACCACAGGTGGAAAGGCATCATACCGGCCTTAGCGATACCAGCCATGTATAGTACAAAAATTATAGCAATGACAGTATTGGAGGCTGTACCCATCAATATTCCTTGACTGGCAAAATCCAATGTACCGGCGTAGAAGTAGGTGAGGAATATGGCCGGCAACAGGAAGAACACCGATGTACCTAACAGGTATGCCAGATAGCGTCTGGCCCCTTTCAGGGCATCTTCGTTTTCTTCGTGAGCCACTAGCGGGTAAGTGCTCACAGTGATGATTTCGTAAAATACAAACAGTGTAAAGATGTTGGCCGAAAATGCTGAACCCATAGCCGCAGATAGGGCAAGGGCAAAGAACATAAAAAATCTGGTTTGGGCATGCTCATTAAGGGAACGCATATAACCAATGGCATAAATCGACGTTAATATCCACAGGAATGATGCTGTCAATGCCAATGTAATACCCAAGGCATCCACCCTAAAAGCAATATCCAAACCTGGCAGCACTGTTACCAGGTGATACTCTATAACCTTGCCTTCCAGAATAATGGGAAGCATTGATAAAACTAAACCAAATTTAGTTAAAGCGGCAATGAGTGTCCATGATTCCCTTAAATTGGGGTATCGGCCGGATACCCCAATAAGAAATACTGCCAGAAGAGATACTAGAACTGCGTATAAAGGCACTGATGAGTGCACTATTTCCAAGTTTATCACCTCTTTACTTCAAAAGAATCATGGCCGCTTGTTCTGCAAGGGAGGCGGGTGCAAAGGCTAACACACCAAATACTATGCAAAGTACAGCCACGGTAAGTGTTGGAACTAACATTGAAAGGGGCGCTTCAACGGCTTTGGTACCTGTGCTAACTGCATGACCGTGACCATGTTCTTCTCCCTCGGCAGCTTTAAACCAGATGTTATCGATAACTCTCCAGAAATACACTGCAGTTAGAAGTGAACTGATCATAATCACTGGGATAAGATACCACATTCCCACTTTAATGGAAGCCACAGCCAAATACCACTTGCTCACAAAGCCCACTGTCAGCGGAACTCCAATCATGGATAAGGCAGCAATAGTAAAGGCAGCCATAGTCACAGGCATCTTTTTACCCATTCCCCTCAGCCCTTCAATGCTTGTTATTCCATATCTGTAAACAACTGCACCTACCGCCAGAAAGAGACTACCCTTCATTACAGCGTGGTTTAACAGGTGCAGCATAGAACCCATTAATCCTGTGACGGTCATTAAAGATACACCCAAAACGATATAACCAATTTGTCCTACACTGGAATAGGCCAGCATCTTTTTGATATCTTTTTGGGACACCGCCAAAATGGAACCTGCCAAAATGGCAATGACCGCCATCACCAATAATACATGGGCCACTTGGAAACCCAGTGAAGCAAAAAACGCCGGTGTAAATACTGTAAACAGTATCCGGTACATGGCATAGGCGCCGACCTTAGTGGCAGTAGCCGCCATTACGGCGCTAATTACCGATGGAGCAAAGGTGTAAGAGTTTGGTAACCAGATATGCACAGGAAAGAGGGCCACTTTAATACTTAATCCAATGGCCAGGATAGCAAAAGCAGTTATTACAGCGGAAGTTTGATAGAGTTCCGGCAATCTGTTGGCCAAATCAGCAATGTTTAGTGTACCGGTCATCAAGTATAGGTAACCGATACCAAGCAGGATAAAGGTAGCGCCAATGGTGCCCATTATCAAGTAATTAAAGCCCGCTACCAAAGATTGACGTTTTTTGCCAACGGCTATCAAAGTGTATCCCGCAATAGATGTAATCTCCAGGAATACATAAATGTTAAAAATATCACCGGTCATTACAATGCCCATTAAACCTGTAACAAACAGCAGATATATCGCATAAAAGATTGGGGTGCGGTGAGGTCCAATCTCATTATCTATACTCTTTTTGGCATAGACCGTCCCCATAAAAGCCATAAAGGAAACAATTATCAATACAAAAACTGTAAGGTGGTCAACCACATACTCAATACCGAAGGGTGGTTCCCAGCCACCCATCCAGTAGCTTATTCTCCCTTCATTCAACACCGTTTGTAACAGGGAAAGGGAGATAATAAAGCATATAAAGGTAACGGCGGTGGCAATGTACCAACTCAATACCCTGTTTATGCGGCCTGCAATGGGGATAATAATTGCAGCCAGCAATGGGATAGCTATTACCAAAACAGGTAAATGTTTAATCATTATGCTTATTCATCTCCAGTATCTGATCTTCTTCAATCGTGCCATATGCTTTGTATATCAGCAATATAATGGCAAGAGCAACTGCGGTTACACTAACGCCCACCACAATGGCGGTAAGCATTAACACCTGGGGCAGCGGGTTATCATAAAGCACCTCTGCACCTTTCATAAGAATTGGGGCAGTTCCGCCCTCAATCTTGGACATTGATACATAAAACAACAGAACCGCAGTTTGGAAAATATTTAACCCAATAACCTTCTTTATCAAGTTACCCTTGGCCACTATTGTATAAAGTCCGGCCATCATCAAAATAATATAGATCCAGTAATTGTACTTAGTTAAAATAATTTCAATCATGCGTCATCTCGCCTTATTGTTTCATTAAATAATGTGATCATAACGGCAGCAACCGCTATGCCAATTCCTACTTCAATGCCTACAATACCCAAGTGATTGCCCAGTTTTGGATCTGCCGCCAGTACTCCATACTGCAGGTAATTGCCACCTAACAGTATTGTCAGCACACCGATACCACCGTAGATAAATACCCCAGCGGATACTAAAACATCATTGGTACGTTGGGTAAGTCTGGAGTACCCGGCTTCTTGGCCATACAAAAGCACATAAAGAATAATGCTTACACCGAGAAGAACTCCACCCTGGAATCCTCCACCGGGTCCTAATTCACCGTGGGCAATTACATATAACCCAAAGAGTTGAACAAATGGTATTAGAAGTGTCATCTGTCTGCCAATAATGTTTTCCTGCCCGACTACAAAGCCTTCCGGGACAGAGTCAGTTTGTTCAGTACGCTTACTCATGCTCCTGTCCCCGCCCTTCATCTTCTTTAGAACGATTTCTATGCAGTTGCCTCAACAGCAATATCACACTAAGTCCAGCCGTTGATACCACAGTGACTTCTCCCAATGTGTCATAACCCCGGTAGGAAGCTAATATCGCTGTAACGACGTTGAGTGAACCGGTATCAGGATAAGAACTTTCCAAATAGGCAGGTACCACGTGATTGCTGGGAGGGATGGCAGGATCCCGCAGGTTAGGCAAGTCCACTGTACCGTACAACAATATAGCGGTCACTGTTAAGGTCATCACCAGTGTCAGCCAGTTAGACCTGCGCTGATCTGATTCTTTTCTTTTTGTTTTACTGAGCACCGCCATAAAAAGCACTGTGGTAATACCTGCGCCTACCGTCGCTTCAGTGATAGCAACGTCAACGGCGTTTAAGCGTACCCACTCAATGGCCATGGCTAAACTATAAATAGAAAAAACCATAATAGCGCTCATCAGGTCTTTTAAAAAGATTACTACGATGGCACAAACCACCAAAAAAAGCGGAATGGCTACATCTATCATACCGTCATCTCCATAACTTTAAATTTTGTCAAAGGTGCTATTTAACTTCTTCCCTTTGTTTCTTTTGGTCCTTAAGTTTAGAATCATTGGTCCAGGGCTTCATGCCTTGGATATATGCCGCCTTGGCCAGAAAGTGCGATGCAGCGGGGTTAATTATAAAAAACAACACCATAATAATCAATAGTTTAACGGAATTTAAGTTAAAACCCGTATAGATAATTAAGCCAAAAAGAATTAGGGTTTGGCCAAGGGTATCGGCTTTACTTGCTGCATGCATCCTGGTATAAAGGTCAGGAAATCTTATTACACCTAGTGTTGCCACAAGCAGCAGGAAGCACCCGAGGGCTATAAAAATAGCTGTTAAAATTGTTCGAATATCAAATTCCATGTTTTCCTCATCCCCAAGTAATTTATATTACCTGTCCAAACGACCGGACTGAGCATACTTCAAAAAGGCTAGCACCCCTGTAAAGTTAATTAAAGCATATACCAGGGCAATGTCTAAAAATAACTCCGGTCGACCGTATACATAACCTACCAGTACTAGAATCATCACTGTTTTAGTACCGAAAAAGTTTAGAGCCATTATTCTATTAAATACGTGGGGACCCACTATTGCTCTGTAAAGGACCAGCGCTGCACCTATTACTATTGCAGATATTGCTAGTTCAAACATATTATCCGGCATGCTGTGTCATCTCCTTTACATCGCCCTCTACTGCCCTCACTCTGGCTTGCATGTCTCCTGCCAAAAGGTCCTCTGCCATCGCTCTGTCTATGGCATGGACAAGTAATTCCTCACTGGTTGCTTCTATGGTCAGAGTGCCCGGTGTCAAAGTGATTGAGTTGGCTAAAAGGACAATCCCAAAGTCAGTTTTTAGGCCATGCTTAAATCTAATAACTACCGGGTCTAAGGGCATTTTGGGATTTAGTACCAACTTCACTAATATTACATTTGATAAAATGATTTGCCAAAACAGCCATGGCAGGTATGCAAGAAAACGAAAGCCCTTGCCAAAATCAATTCTTCTGGCTTTGCCTATCAATAAATCATGGGACCAATAGGCCACAAAAAGGCTGGAGACCACACCCAATATCAACAAGATTGGGGCTGTCTGACCAGATAGAAGGAACCAAAATGCAAACATAATAATGGCTGTTAACAAAAAACTAAACATATCTGCTCCTCAACTCGCATTTTTAAGATTTGTCCAATTTCATACTCCCCTGGCTCAATTGCCTGCTCCTCCGTGAGCCTCCATATGTACAACCCTCCGCTTTAATTATTCTTTTTCGCAATTATAAAACGGTCACGTCCGGTGTAGTCTTTCAATACCCGGACACCTTCCCCCCATTGATCTTCAGGCAGCAGTGACGCCAGCCCGGCGGACTGGCCCTCGCCCATCTCCATACCCAGCCATCCTCCCGGTCTTAAAACCCTATGGGCCTGGGGAATGAGCTTCCGGTACAGGTCCAGGCCATCACCTCCCCCGTCTAACGCTTTATAAGGCTCATAACCTGTTATTTCCGGCATCAGGGCCGGAATTTCCTTTGTTGGAACATAGGGAAGATTGGCGACAATCAGATCGGTCTTCCCCATTAAATCTGTGGGTACTTCTGCCAGCAGGTCGCTTTGCACAAAAACTATCCGGTCTGCCACGCCGTTCCTGCGGGCATTGCCCCGGGCCACTTCCAGGGCCTGTTCCGAAATGTCAAGGGCCCAGACCCGGGCCTGAGGCACGTATTTGGCAAGGCTTACGGCAAGGGCGCCGCTTCCTGTCCCCACATCCAATATAATCGGAAAATCGTGGAAAATCAATAATTTTTTGAAATTTTCCACTATCCATTCCACCAAGACCTCGGTCTCGGGACGGGGAATCAGTACGTCCCTGTTGACATGAAAAATCAGGGACATGAATTCTTTCTGCCCCGTTATATATGCCACCGGCTCCCGGCCGGCCCTTCTCTCCACCAGGAAAAAGTATTGTTTTAACCTGCTGCCGTCAATAATTCTGTCACTGTTTATGTAGAGCTCCGTCCGGTCTGTCCCCAGAACAAAGGCCAGCAGAACCTCGGCGTCCAGGCGGGGAGTTTCAATCCCCCGCCGGCGCAGGATGTCTACTGCCCCAGCAAGGGCCTCCCTTACCGTGACAGAACCTGTCTTTACCATGATACTGCTCCACCTGCTTCTATATTCTACCTGGTATGTCAGTTTACCTGCTCTGTAGTCCGGTTTCTCTCAAATTTCACCTGATTTCGGCTGTTATTCGACCTGCTTCAGCTTTTCCGCCTGATCGGTAGTGATTAAGGCTTCGATTATGTCCTCCAGGTCTCCTTCCAGGATCTGTGTAAGCCTGTGCAGTGTAATGCCTATCCGGTGGTCGGTTACCCTTCCCTGGGGGAAATTGTAGGTCCTGATTCTTTCACTGCGGTCACCGGTCCCCACCTGGCTCTTTCTGGCGCTGGCCAGTTGCCGGTTCTGCTCTTCCTGGGCAAGGTCAAGGAGTCTCGCTCTTAATACCCTCATGGCCTTGTCCTTGTTCTTATGCTGGGATTTTTCATCCTGGCATGATACAACAATACCGGTGGGAATATGAGTAATCCGCACGGCAGACTGGGTAGTGTTGACCGACTGGCCGCCCGGTCCGCTGGCACAGAATACATCAATTCTTAGTTCATTAGGGTCTATCTGGACATCGACTTCCTCGGCTTCCGGCAAAACGGCAACCGTGACGGTAGAGGTATGAATCCGCCCGGACGACTCCGTCTCAGGCACCCGCTGAACACGGTGGACACCGCTTTCAAATTTCAGCCGGCTGTATGCGCCATGTCCCTCAACCAGGAAAATAATCTCCTTAAAGCCCCCAATATCGGTAGCATTAGCGCTAAGGATTTCCGTCTTCCATCCTTTTGTTTCGGCATACCGGCCGTACATGCGGAACAGGTCACCGGCAAACAAAGCCGCTTCCTCGCCCCCCGCTCCGGCCCGGATTTCCATAATCACGTTCTTTTCATCATTGGGGTCTTTTGGAAGCAACAGGATTTTAAGTCTTGTCTCCAAGTCTTCCTTTTTGTCTTCCAGCTCTTCCAGTTCAAGTTCCACCATTTGGCGAAAATCATCTTCAAGTGTATCTTCAAGCATCTCCCTGGCATCTTCTATGCCCCGGACAGTTTTCTTGTATTCCCTGAAGACAGTAACCACTTCCGCCAGGGAAGCATGAGCTTTGGCATGTTTTTGCCATTCACTGTGATTGCTGATAACCTCGGGATCGCCCAACAATTGGCCCAACTCTTCGTATTTATCCTCAAGAGCCTGTAATTTGTCTATCATTCTTCACACCCCTGGAGTTGAAATAGTTTTGAAGTTTAGTCGTATACACAGCTACAAAGGAGTTTTGTCTTCCCCACCCTCAGGCAGTATAGCCTTCAGCGCCCGGATAGCCACTTCCACCTGGCCGTCATCGGGCTCCCTTGTGGTGAGTTTCTGCAGCCAAAGCCCCGGCGCAATAATAACTCTCATAACTGGAGAATTACAGTACTTACCTGACAGCTTCAGCACCTCGTACGAAATTCCCGCCACTACCGGCAGAAGCGTAATCCGGGACAGAATTCTTATTAACAGGCTTGGTTTACCCAAAAAACTGAAGACCAGAATCATTATAACCATTACTATCAGCAAAAAACTGGTCCCGCACCGAGGGTGAAGCTGAGAATACTTCCGCACATTTTCTACAACCAGTTCCTCCCCTGCTTCGTATGCGTTAATAACCTTGTGTTCCGCCCCATGATACTGGAAAACCCGCTGGATGTCCTTCATCCGGGATATTGCCAGGATATACAGCAGAAAGATGCCTATCCTGAATATTCCTTCAAACAGATTGATTAAAATAACGCTGTTAAAACCGTAAAAAAAGCGGGCTATGGTTGTAGGCGCCACCACAAATAACAGGATTCCCAATACTAAAGCCACCGCAATGGTGATTCCCATCTCCCGGGCGCTGAGTTCTTCCTCTTCGGCTTCAGCAGCCTGGTTGGCAGAAAAAGTCAGGGCCTGGATTCCGATTATGAGGGATTCAATCAGCATTACCGTCCCCCGGAAAAAAGGCCATTTCAGGAAAGGCAGTTTCTCCGCAACAGATTTGATAGAGCGCCTTTCAATTATTATTTCACTGTCCGGTTTCCTCACTGCTATGGCCAGATTCCGGCGGCCTCGCATCATCACGCCTTCAATTACGGCCTGGCCGCCGTACTGAAATTTGTCTCCCAAAACCCAACATCTCCTCGCGCCGTAAACAGTTCAAGTCATCACGGGGTACCTGTCCCAGGCATATTAAAAGAGCAGAGCCGGTGCTCTGCTTTGGTTGCATAATTACATTCCGTATTTCTTCTTAAATTTATCCACACGGCCGCTCGTATCAACAAGTTTTTGTTTACCTGTAAAGAAAGGATGGCATTTGGAGCAAATCTCCACCCTCAGTTCTTTTTTGGTTGAACCTGATTCGAAAGTTTCCCCGCAGGCACAGGTAACCCTGGCCGGTCCGTATTTCGGATGAATGTCTGTTTTCATGGCCTTCACCTCTTTTCCGGGAATGTCACAAAATCAACTTCAAT
>DDKP01000146.1:11851-15269 GCA_002339745.1 Firmicutes bacterium UBA2595
CCTATTTCCAGGCGGGGGATTTCTTCCTTTAAAATTTCGATGAACCTGCTTAGTCCAGGAACTTCCCTCCCAGCCAACGGCACCCGGGAAGCCAGGTAGTCGGGGTCAATGTTCAGGTTGCGGAGCTGGACCATATTTATATCATACCGCTTGATGAAACGGACCATTGCTTCCACTTCTTCCGGCATATCCGTGAGCCCCGGGAATGCCAACAGGTTTAAGGATACGAACACATCCTGCCGCCGCGCAAAAGCAATTGACGAACACACATCTTCCCAGGAGTAACCGCGAGGCCGGTAGTATTTCATATAGGTGGATTCCCGCGCGCTGATAGCGCTTACCCTCAGGGAATCAATGCCGGAACGGCAGATTTCTTTGACGCCCCTTGTATACCCCGCATTGGTATTCATATTGATGGTACCTGCTTTTGTTTCCAGGCGTATCCTGGCAACAGCCTGCGAAACAGCGTCCGCCGCCAGGGAAGGTTCACCTTCGCACCCCTGGCCGAAACTCACGATAGCGTCCTCCGCTGTCGACAGGTGAGGCACTGCAATTTCCAAAATTTCTTCCACCGTAGGTTCAAAGTCTATCCTGGCCTGAGGAGAAGGACAGCATTCCGCCGGCTGGAGAGAAATGCAACCCAGGCACCTGGCGTTGCAGGAAGAAGAAACCGGTATCCCGCCTTCCCACCTCTTGTAAAAGATGTTTTGGGCGGTGAAGCACCGGTACTCCAGGGCGCATTTCGCCAGCTGCCGGATAACCCTGTTGCCGCCGTATCTGCCAATACCCTGTTCCACCAGGTTGTGGAGCTCCGGAGTGCAGTAATTAACCGGGTTCCACTTGTATGCGTCATCGGTCTGCGCTGCCGCCACGTACACGTCTCCGTCCCTCCAGCCTGCCGCACAATAACCCATAAGCGGCAGTGGTTGTTCATCTTGACGTTTGTAACCGGGAAGCAGCAGCCTGGTATACCCCTGCGGCAGCAGGGCTCCGACAGCAAATACACGGGCTCCGCGCGCATCGGTCGAAAAAACGGTAAAGTTACCCTCCCTATCGACACCAACCGGCAGACCGCCCGGGATTAATACCAGAGCAGCTCCCTCCGGCAGGGGAATCATTTCTTCTTCCCGGACTTCTGTGAACAGGTTACCGGTCCGGGCTGCCGGGGACAGATCCGGGTGTTCATACATTCTTCCCTTGCTGTCGGCATACAACAACTGAAACATTCTGTTATTCTCCCTCATTATTTGGCCAGTAAAAATTCTTGGGTAAGATATCTTTAAATTATTATATTATCTTTTGCCTGGAAATTAAAGAGGAGCCCATAAGGTACTAGGGGCTGTACCATAAATATGCTATATTCTCAGTTCGGTCAAAATATTTGACGGGCAGGTTATATTCCTGCCCGTCCTTTAGTATGTTTGACAAGTTGTTAAGCTAGAACCGGAAAACAACTTTATACAACCCTGTACATATCAGCTGTTTTCAGGAGGAGTTCCCTGTTAGATTTGGTTTTTTTCAGCACATCGATAAGAAACTCGATGGCTTCTGTGGTGGTGGAGTGGCTGAAGGTCTTACGGAAACCCCACATGATTTCCATCTCTTCTTTGCTCAGCAGTAAATCTTCCTTACGGGTACCCGACCGTTTGATGTCAATAGCCGGGAATATCCTCCGGTCGGCCAGTTTCCTGTCAAGTATCAGTTCCATGTTGCCGGTTCCCTTGAATTCTTCAAAGATGACGTCATCCATGCGGCTGCCTGTTTCCACAAGGGCCGTGGCCAAAATTGTCAGGCTTCCCCCTTCTTCGATGTTGCGGGCCGCTCCAAAGAACCTCTTCGGTTTATGTAACGCGTTGGGGTCAACACCTCCGGACAGCGTCCTGCCGCTGGGAGGCTCCACCAGGTTGTAGGCCCTGGCCAATCTAGTAATGCTGTCCAACAGGATTACTACATCCTGTTTATGTTCAACCAGCCGTTTGGCGCGCTCCAAAACCATTTCGGCCACTTTGACATGGTTTTCGGCGGGTTCGTCAAAAGTTGAGCTTATTACATCCCCCTTAACAGACCTCTGCATGTCGGTAACTTCCTCGGGGCGCTCATCGATTAAAAGAACCATTAACTTTATATCAGGATAATTGGTCGTGATGCTGTTGGCGATCTGTTTGAGAAGAACTGTCTTGCCGGCTTTCGGCGGGGATACAATAAGACCTCGCTGGCCTTTTCCCAGAGGGGCGACCAGGTCTATAAGCCTGGTCACAGCCAGTTCCGGCCCCACCTCGAGGTTGATCCGCTCATTAGGATAAATGGGAGTAAGGGCGTCAAAGTGGATACGCCGCACGGCTTTTTCTATTTCCAGTCCATTTATTTTCTCAACCCTTAATAAGGCAAAGTATCTTTCATTGTCCCTGGGAGGCCTGGCCTGCCCTCCGACAACGTCACCTGTCCTTAAATCAAACCTTCGGATCTGGGAAGGGGAAACATAGATATCGTCCTGGCTGGGAACATACCGGAAGGGACGGAGAAATCCGTACCCGTCAGGGAGAATTTCCAGCAAGCCTTCGGCGTACAAGGTCTGGTCCTTTTCCGTCCAAACCTTGGTGATTTCGAAAATCAATTCAGACTTTCGAAGCTTGTAATACCCGGACACTTCCAACTGCCTGGCTATTTCGTACAATTCTACCATCGTTTTGGTTTCGAGTTCGGCGCTGTTCAAAAAACTCTCCCTCCTAATACAGTAATACCTGTATTGTGTCCAGACAGTAGAAAGCTTATTCATAAAAATGTCAAATAGTCGCCCGGTACCAGGGTTATTTTTCGACCCTTTTTTCTTTTAACCTTTGGATTCTCATTTTCAGGAGGTAATACACGGCCAGGTACGAAATAACAAAAACGACTGAACCGTTAATGAGCCCTGCCATTATATAAGGTAATCCCCCGGCCAGGATGCTGTTGACCAGCTTCTCAAAAAAATTGGTTCCTGCCGGGTGAGGAATAACAACTGTTTTTAAAAAAGGAAATAACGTGACGAGTACTTTCTGTATCGTGAAATTTAAATAGACTATTGCCGGAAAGAACAACTTCAGGAAAGAGGCCGACATTACCGCGGCCAGGCTGTTCAGCTTTAACATCCTGGCAATGGCGAAGGCACAAAAAATGCTGAGATAAGGTATGGGGATAGCGAAATCCAGGGCAAACCCCAATCCCACACCCTGGGCCACCTTGGACGGAGTATCTTTTACCCTGATCATTTTAAAATACTGATACTTTAGATATCTGCCAAAACTCAGGCGCAATACCGTTTCCCCCAGTTTTTCGATACTAGCCACTTAAGAACAGTTAAGCGGTACCGCTTCACAATTAAATAAATGAAAATATATAAGATTGTTCCCAAAAACAGGCTGTTAATTACAGCTCCGGT
>DDKP01000039.1:0-3473 GCA_002339745.1 Firmicutes bacterium UBA2595
GGTCGGCATTACCGGCAGGTTGTATGAACTGGGTATGATCGGCCTATATAAAATGAGAACCAAAACTTATACTGAAGATATGGGACTTGGTATTGAGATGTTGAAACGCGGCAAACTGAAATTCTTGCCGGAAAGGGTTAAAAACCTTGACCAGGTCAAGGCAATTTTCCGGAAAGGGAGGGAGAAAAAGTGAAGGTAAGTTACTACCCCGGGTGTTCGCTTCATTCTACGGCCGCAGACTACGGACAGTCTATGGAAGCGGTTTGCCGGCATATGAACATTCAACTGGCCGAGGTCCCTGACTGGAACTGCTGCGGCGCAACCCCGGCCCATTCAACCAACGAGTTCCTGGCCAAAGCCCTCCCCCTGAGGAATCTGATTCTGGCCGAAGAAGAGGGAATGGAACTGGTGATACCCTGTACCGGTTGCTATAATGTATGCCGTCAAACTCACGGATTTATTAACAGGGGATCGGCAAAAGCGCAGAGTGTGAACAGTGAAGTTGCCTCGATTGTAGGTAAGAGGTACAAAGGCAGTCTAAAGATAATGCACCTCCTGGAGTTTTTCAGCCAGGATGAGGTGCTGGCGGAATTAAAATCAAGGATGGTTCGTACCCTGAACGGGCTCAGAGCGGTTCCTTATTACGGATGCCTTATGCTGAGGCCGGCCGGAGATGTGGCCTTTGACGACCCGGAACAGCCGCAGAAGCTTGACAGGCTTCTGGAGATTCTGGGGGCTCAGGTGAAACCGTGGTCATACAAGATGGAGTGCTGCGGCGGCAGTTTTGCTATCCCCAAGGCTGACATCGTTGCTGACCTGACCGGTGAACTGGTTAAACAGGCTAAAAAAGCGGGCGCTGAGGTAATGGTTACGGCCTGTCCCCTTTGCCAGGCCAATGTTGATACCAGGCAGGCCAATTCAGGGATGCCCATCCTTTATTTTACGGAATTGATAGCCGCCGCCTTAGGTTTAGACGGGCAGGATCGCTGGCTGGGCAAACATATTAGCGATCCCAGGCCCCTGCTTAAAGGCTACGAGATTATATAATTTTAGACAGGTGGTGAAGAATGATGAACGAAAAGACTGTTGTCGGAGCCTCGATGGTAGTCGGCGGAGGTATTGCCGGGATGCAGTCGGCTTTGGACCTGGCCAACGGTGGTTACATGGTCCACCTGGTCACTAACCAGCCGTCTATCGGAGGAAAGATGGCTCAACTGGATAAGACATTCCCCACCAACGAATGCTCCATGTGCCTTCTGGGGCCTAAAATGACCGATGTGCTGAACCACCCTAATATTCAGATTCATACTTGTTCGGAAATTGTAAAGGTAACCGGTGTGGCGGGGAACTTCAATATTAAAATCAAAAGAACTCCCAGGTATGTCGATATCAATGAATGTACCGCCTGCGGTGACTGCGAGCAGGTGTGCCCCGTTTCCGTGCCGGATGAATTTAATGAAGACAAAAGTGAGCGCAAGGCCATTCACCGGATGTTCCCCCAGGCGGTCCCCAACAGGTATCTCATTGAAAAAGCAGGTGTTTCCCCCTGCCGCAACGCCTGCCCGTCAGGAATCAATGTGCACGGTTATGTGGCCCTGGCGGCCCAGGGCAAATTCAAAGAGGCCTGGGAACTGATCAGGCAGGAGATTCCATTCCCGATTATATGCGGTACGGTCTGTCATCATCCGTGTGAAGCCACCTGCCAGAGGGGCAAGGTTGACGAACCTGTAGCTATCAGCAGGATTAAGCGGTTTGTCGGTAATTACATGCTGGAGCACCTGGATGAAGTAAACCTGGAGATTCCCGAAAAGCGGGAAGAAAAGGTGGCGGTTGTCGGTTCCGGTCCGGCCGGCCTGGCGTGTGCCTACCATTTGGCCCGCAGGGGCTACCAGGTGACCATATTTGAAGCTCTGCCTGTGGTTGGCGGAATGATGCGGGTGGGAATTCCGGAATACAGACTTCCCAAACGTCTGGTGGAGGCCGAGATAGACCTGGTCAGAAAACAGGGCGTGGAGATAAGGACTAACGCGCCAATCGGTAAGGATTTGTCTGTCAACATGCTCTTTGACCAGGGGTACAAGGCCGTATTTCTCGGGATTGGCGCCCATGATCCAGATAAGCTGGGCATCCCCGGGGAAGAGAAGATAGGCGTCCATCACGGTGTAGCCTACCTGAGGCAGGTAAGCCTTGGAGAGAAGAAAAGCATAGGCCGCCGGGTGGCTGTAGTGGGCGGCGGCAATACGGCTATGGACTCCGCCAGAACGGCCCTCAGGCTGGGCGCTGAAGAAGTATATATACTGTACAGGCGGTCTGAAGCCGAAATGACCGCCCTGCCGGAAGAAGTTCACGAGGCCAAGGAAGAGGGTATAAACTTCATGTTCCTGGTTTCACCGGTAGAGGTTGTCGGAGATGCCCGTGTCCGCGGTCTCAAGTGCGTGCGGAACGAACTGGGTGAGCCTGACTCGTCAGGACGCCGCAGACCGGTTCCGATAAAGGGTTCGGACTTTATACTGGATGTTGATGACATAGTGGCTGCTGTCAGCCAGGCCCCGTCCGAATCGTTTTTTGCCGAACATGACCATTCCGTGGCCCGGGTTGGCAGGAATATCAAGGTTGACCCGGATACCCTGGAAACCAATATACCGGGCGTGTTCGCCGGAGGGGACGCTGTTACGGGCCCGGCTACCCTGATAGAGGCCGCAGCAGCCGGCAAGGCTGCCGCGGAATCAATTGACAGGTATATTAACGGGAGAGATCTCACAGAAGGCCGGAAGCGAGAGTTTACTCTACCGGAAGCCGTGAAATCTCAGGATCAACTGGCCGCGATTCCCAAGAAGCCCCGGATTGTCCCTGACAAGATCGGGATCTCTGAAAGGAAGCGGACCTTCCAGGAGGTTGTCCTGGCTTACTCGGCCGAAATGGCCATGGAAGAAGCCGGGCGATGTCTTAACTGCGGTGTCTGTTGTGAGTGCCTGCAGTGTGTTTCAGCTTGCAAGAAAAAAGCCGTCCTCCATGAAGACATGGAGCGGGAGGAAGAAATAAGCGCAGGCTCTGTTATCCTCGCTCCTGGTTTTGATTTATATGATGCCAAGCTGAGAGGAGAATACGGATACGGTTACTATGAAAACGTCCTGACCTCGATGGATTTTGAACGGCTGCTGAGTTCCACCGGCCCGTCCCAGGGCCATGTCGTAAGGCCGTCCGACCACAAGCCTCCGAAGAGGATTGCCTTTATCCAGTGTGTCGGGTCAAGGGACTGCGAGCGTGGGTCCGAATACTGTTCTTCGATATGCTGTATGTATTCCACCAAAGAAGCTATTATCTCCAGGGAGCATGACGCCAATATTGAACCGACCATTTTCTACCTGGATATGCGGTCTTACGGCAAGAACTTTGATAAATATGTTAAATCGGCTGTTAACGTGGGGGTCAGGTATGTCAGGACCATGATATCCTCTGTAAAGGAAGACCCT
>DDKP01000039.1:3901-5249 GCA_002339745.1 Firmicutes bacterium UBA2595
CCAAGGAGGCCGAAAACCTGGCCGCAGCGACAGGTATAAGGCTGAACGATTTTGGATTTGCCTGGACGGATCCATTAGACCCCACCAGGTCTTCCAGAAACGGTATTTACGTGGCCGGCGGTTTCCAGGGACCGCGGGACATTCCCGAAACCGTTATGAACGCCAGCGCCGCTGCCGCATCTGCCGCCGCCATAATGGCTCCGGGCAGGGGTCAGTTGGTTAGGCCAAAAAGATATCCGCCAGAGCGGAGTGTCAGCGGTGAGGAACCGAGAGTGGGAGTATTCATCTGCCGGTGCGGTCTTAACATAGCATCGGTGGTAGACGTCCCGGCAGTGCTGGAATACGCGAGGGCTCTGCCTAACGTGGTATATGCGGAGGAGAATCTCTATACATGTTCCCAGGATACAGTTAACCTGATTAAGCAGACTATCAACGAGCAGAGACTGAACCGGGTGGTAGTGGCCTCCTGCACCATCCGTACTCACCAGCCCCTGTTCAGAGAAGCCCTCCGGGAGGCCGGGTTGAACCAGTTCCTCTTTGAGATGGCCAACATCAGGGATCAGTGTTCGTGGGTTCACCGGGAATACCCCGCAGAGGCAACAGAGAAGGCCAGGGATTTGGTCAGGATGGCTGTCAACAAAGTCCAAACCCACGAGGAACTGCACATGCACCCGGTGCCGGTGGTTTCCAAAGCCCTGATTCTGGGCGGTGGCATTGCCGGCATGACGGCGGCTATCAGTTTGGCTGACCAGGGGTTTGAATCATACCTGGTAGAACGCAATGACCATCTGGGAGGAAACGTGATGAACCTCTATTATACTCCCGAGGGCCGGAACCTCCAGGAATTCCTCAATGAAACAATCAAACGGGTAAGGGGTAACCCCCTGATCCAGGTATATACCAATGCCGAACTGGAAGACCTGAGCGGTCACCAGGGGCACTTCATATCAACCATATCCCAGGGCAAGACCGAAGGAAGCCCGGTGAGAAATACCTTCAGGATAGAACACGGGGTTGTGATTGTGGCCACCGGTGGACGTGAACTCCCGCCTGACGAGAGATACGGGTATGGAAACAGTGACAGGATAGTGACATTGCGGGAACTGGAGGCCAATTTAGCCAAGGACACTACCGATCCACGAAGGATAAAACAGGCGGTGTTTATCCAGTGCGCATCAGCGGGTGACGAAGAGATCCTGAAATACTGCAGCCGCACGTGCTGTACCCAGTCAGTCAAGAACGCCATCCGGATCAAGGAAGGAAACCCGGATGCCCAGGTCTATATCCTCTTCAGGGAGATGCGGACATACGGTTTTTACTAACAGTATTACAAGCGGGCCCGGGAAAT
>DDKP01000141.1:0-14088 GCA_002339745.1 Firmicutes bacterium UBA2595
AAACTCAAACCAAGTTTGAAGCTAATATTAACGGCCGTACATTTAATATAGGATTGACACCCCTGCGCCACGAATCAGGGAATATTCGCGGAGTCGTAGCCGTCCTTCACGATGTCACCAAGGAAAAACGTCTGGAATCTCTGCGTCGGGAATTTGTGGCCAATGTGTCACACGAGTTAAGAAGCCCACTTAGCCTGTTACAGGGATATGTTGAGGCGCTGGCAGACGGCCTGGCGGAAAATGAGGAGGAACGCCAGAGATACCTTAATATACTGCTTGACGAGACATTGAGACTCAGAAGACTTGTTAACGATCTTTTGGACCTGACTCAACTGGAAACGGGAAATATAAACCTGAGATTTGAAAAGATATCGGTAGAAGAACTGGTAAACAGGGTTACTGACAAGTTCATCCCGCTTTTTGCAGATCAGAACAAGTATATTACAGTTTCTCTGCCGGAAGAACTGCCTTTTGTAAAGGGTGATTTTGACAGGCTCCAGCAGGTGCTGGTTAATCTTCTGGACAACGGGCTCAAGTATACTCCTGAGAGGGGGACGGTTGAAGTCGGGGCTATCCCGGGTGAAAAGGTTATTGAAGTATATGTAAAGGATTCCGGCGCCGGGATACCAAAAGATGAACTGGATAATATCTGGGAACGCTTTTATAAGGTTGACAAGGCCCGTACGCGGGAAACCGAAGGGGGGACCGGTTTGGGCCTGGCGATAGTGAAAAATATTATGCAGGCTCACGGAGGAACAGTGAGCGTAACCAGTGAGCTCGGAAGTGGTTCCAGGTTTTCGTTTACCATCCCTGTGTTTAAACTGCAAACCAATTCTTAAAAAAGGGGAAAGAGACCCTGACAAAAGGGCCTCTATTTTTCGAAAATACTATTCAGTTTAGTCCCAGCGGCCGTTTCCTATGTATTGATCGCTGGCTGGGCATGCCTCCGGAAAAAAGAATCCGGATTGCCCCCCGCAGATGCTGCCTTTGTTGCTGCAACTTGCGCACTGGCTGCAGATTTCCTGGGACATTTTAATCCTCTCCCTGCTGCTACCACATGATGATACAAAAGATTATTGAATTTTCTTTCAATTACTATTTTAATAATTAGTTTGTCAATGTCAAGGTAATTTATGTAAAAATGAGGGTGATATGTTTTTTTCGACAGTAAGGTTGTAATATAATATATCCAAAAGACAAGGGAAGTGATATTGTTGATCAAGGAGATTAAAATTTCGTCCCGCAGTCGTTCACAGATGATTGATATTACCAAAATGGTTCAAGAACTGGTAACCGAATCGGATGTGAAAAATGGGACCTGCTTTATTTTTGTACCGCATACAACAGCTGGTATCACGATTAATGAAAATGCTGACCCCAGCGTGGCGGCAGATATTTTGAAGGAAACTGATAAAATAGTACCCTGGGAGGACGGTTACAAACATATTGAGGGAAACTCCGCGGCTCACATCAAAGCCAGCATGATGGGACTTTCCCAGGTAGTCCTGGTAGAGAACGGAAGGCTTATTCTCGGTACATGGCAGGGCATATACTTCTGCGAGTTCGACGGCCCCCGTACCAGGAAAGTATTGGTAAAGATACTAGGAGACTAAAAAAGCGGACCGCAACCACATCTAATTTAAAAACGTACTTCTTGTTGGTTTAATGGCAAAAAAATGACCGTATCACTTGGATACAGCCGCAGAGAATAGGGAGAGGAGTTTTGGCATGAGTTTCAATTAGTAGTTGTTTTTTATTGTACCTTCCTGAAAGTCTTTTATCTACAGTTACTCTCCAAAAAGTAAAATCTCAGGGGTTAACGGTTTTTTAAGGGGAAACTGCGGAAAACCCCCCTGGGTATTTACCTGACCTCACACATTTACTACGCCCGTAGGGGCCATTTTAACAAGCCAATCGCCCGTTTAAAGGCCATATTTAACCTTTTAGCTAAAATTACGTCCGGTCAGCCGTATTTAACCTGATGCTATCTTTTATAAAAATCAACAATAATGACTATTCGCGGGTCATTTTTGCAGGTTTGCCGTAAAACGCTTTTCAATTGTACAGAGCTCCCTTTACAATGTTCCTAGAATGCGTTTCTTGGATATTGTATGCAAGGGTGGTATTAATGGCAGAAATTGCGGAAAAAAGCGCTGAATGGATGACAATGGAAGAGATAACCTCCGTGGCCCTGCCTGTAAAAAAAATACTGCTGGCTACCGATGGTTCAGCTTCTTCAATAAAAGCCACCAAATTCTGCATAGGTATGGCAAAAAAGATAAATGCCGAAGTATTAGCCGTCTACGTGTCCGGACAGGAAGATACAATGGAGCTTCCTGATGAACTGAAAGGTAAAAAGTTCTTCGGAGGAGTTCACCCCAGTGAAGCAGGTCTGGCAGTAGCAAAAGCATTCGGAGAAAAAAACGGGGTAAAGGTGAGCACCACTATTTTACGCGGCAGTGTGGCCCGGAATATTGTGAAGGTTGCGGAAGCTGATAATGTTGACCTGATAATACTTGGCGAATCCGGGCGATCCGGTATGTCCAGGGTTTCTCTGGGAACAGTTGCCGAATCAGTTATACGTTTATCTCCATGCCCGATATTGGTAGTAAGGGGCTAGATCAAATATTTTTGTCCGGATATATTCTTCAACCTCTCTTAGCAGAGGTTTTTTTAATTTCCGGCGGTGTTGTCTTATTTTTACGGTTGGTTTAAAATTAGAAGAGAATTCGGAGGAGAAATAACGGCTTATGGACTTTTATGCTTTTCTTGACATCGAAACCAGCGGAACAGACCCGGAAAAAGATAATATTATTGAAGTGGGCGCGGTTATAGCTGCCCAGGGGGAAATCATAGACCGTTACAGCACACTGGTTTATTTTAACGGGAAGCTTCCAGCAAGAATCAAGAGACTGACGGGTATCAGCGAGGAGATGTTAAAGGACGCTCCCAGTTTAACTGATATAGAACAGTCCCTATTACGGTTCCTGGGAGAAATGCCGTTGGTGGGCCACAACATTGCCTTTGACATTGCTTTTCTGAACCGTAAGTTAGGCAGGGAAATAACCAACCCCGTTCTTGATACAGTGGACCTGGTACAATTTCTGCTCCCACAGGCCGCAAGCTATCGGTTAGAATACCTGAAGGACTTGTTGGGGCTTACCAGCCGCCCATCTCACCGGGCTCTGGACGATGCAGAAACCGCCTGCAGCCTTTTTTTTAAGTGCCTGGAACTGGTTAAGGGAATAAACCGTGAGGTCTTATTCAAAGTATATGAAATGACCAAAGACCGGAAATGGATGTGGGCCAGGACCTTATACAAACATACTGCACAACTTATTGCCAGCTTTTCTGCCGGTCGTTCCTCAGAACCGGTCTATGCATTCATGAAAACCGATCAGACCACCGAGCCGGCGCTATTTTCCGTTAATGCGGATCAGGTCCCGAAGTTGGCTGAGAATTTTAATCTTTCATCTTTTTTGGAGCCGGACGGCTCATTTGCCCAAAAGAACCTTAAATACAGATTCAGAGCCGGACAGGTAGAGATGCTTCAGACAGTTGCTGAAGGGTTGAGGGAAGGGAAACTGATGGTTGTTGAAGCCGGGACCGGAACGGGAAAGACACTGGCTTATCTCATTCCTGCAGTTGCTTGGGCTGTAAGCAACACGAGTAAAGTTATAGTGGCTACACATACCATCAATCTACAGGAACAGATATGGAACAAGGATTTACCCGATGTTAGTGAAATTACCGGCCTTCAATTCCAGGCCGCGATAGTGAAAGGCAGAAACAATTACCTCTGTTTGCGCCGCTGGGAAACAAAGCTCAACGAAAGCGAGTTCCTGGAAGAAACCGGCCTTATTTTCTGTCTAAAGGTACTGGTTTGGCTTATTCAAACCACTACCGGTGACAGGAACGAGCTCAATGTTTCACCCCACCATAACCAGTACTGGAACGAAATAAGTTCAGACCAGGAAACCTGTATAGGGTCGGCCTGCCGCTGGCACCAAAAACACTGTTTCGTCACCAAGGCCAGGAGGAAGGCGGATTCGGCTGAGTTGCTGATTGTTAACCATTCCCTGCTGTTGGCTGACCTGAAACTGCAGAACAGATTGTTGCCCAGTTATGATTACTTGATCCTGGATGAGGCCCATCACCTGGAAAACAGCGCTACTGAACAGTTGGGAAACATTATCAGTATTAACCTCATCAAAAACCAGCTGTTGTCGTTAAGCCGGGGATTTGGTTCCGGTCTGGGTCCTGGCTTTTTACATCAATTAAGACAGTATATCAAAAACAATCCCTGGCATTATGGAATCGAAGACGCTACAAGGTTTGAGTCATCAATAGAAGATGCTTTCGAAGCATTAAACGGAATCCATGAATCAGTAGACGAAATGGAAACCTTTCTGAAGAACTGGGCTGCCGGCATCCAGGAAGACAGCGATGACAACAAGCAATTAACGATCCGTATTAAACATTCTATGAGAGCTGGCGACTTTTGGCATTATTTTGACACAATCAAGGAAAACTTTGTCGGCAGGTCCAGAGCCCTGAGCCGGATACTGCATAAAATCCAAGAAATGATTGAATCAACACTTGTCCAACAGCAGAGTAGCGTTCAGGCCCTGATAAGGGACCTGGATTTTCAAATAAAATTTTTGGCGGGAGTAAACGAAAGCCTCGATATTTTCTGCCAGGGCGGGGACGAAAGCGTCTGGTGGATTGAAATTGAAAAAAAGGCTAGGGGAGATACAAGATTAAGGAGCGCTCCCGTATCGGTTAGCAAACTTTTGGAAAAATGGCTTTTTCAAACAAAGAAAAGCGTCCTCCTGACTTCGGCCACCATATGTGTAGACGGAAAATTTGACTATTTTATCGAAAGAGTTGGTCTCACGCCTTTTTTGGAAGACAGGCTGGTTACAAAGCAGGTAGCCTCTCCGTTTAATTATGAGAAGCAGTCCCTGCTCTGTATTGTGCGTGACCTGCCCGACCCGACGGATGGTTTGGATAATTATTCGGAAGCGGTTGTTCCTTTTATCACTGATGTAGCCAGACTGTTTAACGGCCGAACACTGGTGCTTTTTACTTCACATAAAATGCTCAGGGAAGTGTATTTTAAACTGCAGCCGATTCTGGAACAAGACGGTATTGTTGTACTGGGTCACAGGATTGACGGTGGAAGAACCCGATTGATTGAAGAGTTTAAAATAAGTGATAAGACAATTCTGCTGGGAACCAGCAGTTTCTGGGAAGGTATCGATTTGCCGCGGGATATTCTGAGGTGTGTTGTTATTGCCAGGCTTCCTTTCTCTCCTCCCAATACGCCGGTAGTGGAAGCCAGGATAGAGGCCCTGATAAAGCAGAAAAAGGACGCCTTCGGCAGCTATACAGTACCGGAAGCTGTGATAAGACTGAAGCAGGGTTTCGGAAGGTTAATAAGAACAGAAGAGGATGACGGAATAGTGGTCATTCTGGACCGTAGGATAACGGACCGTAAATACGGGCGTAAGTTTTTAAATTCCCTGCCGGCCAGGACTCATTTCAAAGGAGATACACCGACAGTCCTGCAAAAGATCTGGGACTGGGTTCACGGAGAGAGACCTGAGTTTACGACACCCAATTTGTTGGAAGACGTGGAGGATTTGGAAAAATACTTGAAGAACATTAAGAGAAAGAAAAACAGGTAACTGGTCCCCAAAGGCCATCACCCTTTTAATATTGAGAAAAAAGTGGTAGAATGAATTAAGCCAGAAACTTTGGAGGTACTCAGACTCAATGAAACAGAACTTTATTATTGTAAGCGATGCGGTAGTTTACCTGGTGATACTTGCTGTAGTTACACTTATTGTTTTCTACATTTACGCTCCCCTGGCACTGATTCCCGGAATCCTGTTTTTGTTTGTGGCGTTCTTTTTCAGGAATCCTAAAAGGGATATCCCGGTCGAAGCGGGAATACTAGTTTCCCCTGCCGACGGAACCGTAATGGATGTGGCCGAATTACATGAAGACAGGTTTATTAAAGACAGGGCTGTCAAAGTAAGCATTTTCCTGTCTATATTTAATGTTCACCTGAACCGGTGTCCCATGGACGGGGTGGTAAAATACCGCAGTTACCGTCCGGGCAAGATGATTCCCGCTTTCAATGGGCATGCTTCCGATATCAACGAAAAGAACTGGGTAGGCATTGAAAATAACGGTTTTCGCATTCTGGTTACCCAAATAACCGGCTTTATCGCCCGCCGCATAGTATGTTGGGTCAGTGTCGGGGACAAAGTGAACCGTGGTGAGCTTTTCGGGATGATAAAATTCGGGTCCTGCACTGAAATCATTGTTCCGCAGCAAGTGGAGGTACTGGTAAAAAAAGGGGATAAAGTGGTTGGAGGAGAAACAATCATTGGGAGGCTTAAAAATGAACACTAAGTTAATACCCAGTATTTTTACCCTTACCAACCTTTTGCTAGGGGTGGTTTCCCTTGTATTTACTATGGACGGCGAGTTTGTCATTGCAGCCTCAATGATACTTCTGGCCATGATTCTTGACGGCATGGACGGGCGCCTGGCCAGAAGGCTTGATGCCGCGTCTCCCTTCGGCAAGGAACTGGATTCTCTGGCAGACCTTGTTTCATTCGGTGTGGCGCCAGCAATACTTGTTTACGCTTACAAAATGAAATCTCTCGAAGTGGTTGGACTCATTGTCTGTATTTCTTTTGCTTTATGCGGGGCGGTCAGGTTGGCCAGATTTAATATTTTAAACATCTCCACTTATTTTATCGGGGTCCCTATAACAGCGGCAGGCAGCCTGGTAGCTCTTCTCGTTCTGGTTGGTAACAGAACGCCTGTTCCTTTAATGGTTTACCCGGTGATAATGTCTTTACTGGCTGTCTTGATGGTCAGTAATATAAAAATACCGAAGTATTAAATATTTTCCGGAGTACTGGGCGCCACGTCCCAGTGTTTGCCAGGGACATTCCTCTATCACCTTTTTTGTGGACAGTCACCAAATGTATTTTTTCGTAATAATATAGATACAGAGTTAATTCTGCAAAGGGGTGAGTGGTTTGCGCGTGTATTTTATAAGACTTCCGCAATTTTTAAGAAACGTATTGAAAAAAATGTTCAATTAACTTTGTATAAACTTCTGCTGCAGAGAAACCGCGTCTAAAAGGGGAGATTGGCTCCTCTTTTTATTTTTCGGTACATTTTATGGTGTTAAAAACCGTAAACCTGTCCAGGTATTACATGTGTAATTGTACACATTTCGACAAACAAAAATAATCCCCGGCAGCTCTGAAAAGCGTCTTCATACTTCAATATACGCTGGATTACAATTTTATTTAATATTCGAAAAATTTTTAATGAGGAAAAAGGAATTAACAGGTCTATATAGAATAAAATTATACGGGACATTCTATGCTTTTTTTAAGTTATATTTTTTTGTTCAGCTTTTCACATTAGATAATATATTAATTAACTGTTTATAAGGGGGTGTCCTGGCAAATTTGAATGTTGTGTGATTATCTAACTTTTTATATGAAGAGGGGTTAGTTGATGAGCGCAATAGTAAACCTGTCTCAATTGCACAAAGACCATGGCGATTTTGCAGAACGTGTTTTTAAAATGAGCGGCCAGGATGTCCGCAAGTGCTACCAGTGCGGGAAATGTTCTGCCGGATGCTCGGTACACATTTTTAATGGTATGGATGTTTCACCAAACCGGGTTATGCGCATGATTCAACTCGGTATGGAACAAGAAGTTCTTAATACCAGATCTATCTGGGCGTGTGTACTTTGTTCCACATGTACGGCCCGCTGTCCCAGGGATATCGATATACCCCGGGTTATGGATGCCCTGCGGATTGAGGCCAAGAAACGCGGTATTACACAAAAGTTTAAGAATGCCAATGTATTCCACGACGTTTTCATGAATTCCATTATTAAATACGGCCGCGTGTACGAACTGGGCTTGTTTATCGGACTGAAATTAAAGCAATCCGGTAATTTATTTGCTGACCTGGAAATGGGTGTGCCTGCATTAATAAATGCCGCTACCAGATTGCCCAAATTCCCGCCGAAAGTTAAAAACCCGGATGAAATACGCAAAATTGTTGAAAATTGCAAGAGAATTGAAGGTGAGAAATAATGCGATATGCTTATTTTCCCGGTTGTTCGCTTCATTCGATGGAAACGGCGTATGACCGATCCGTAAAGGCGGTATCAAAACATTTGGGTATAGAGTTATGGGAGATACCCGACTGGGTTTGCTGCGGCGCCAGTTCCGCCCACAGTGTCGGTCATTTGGTTGGTCTGGCCATACCTGCCAAGACTCTGGTCAAGGCTGAGAAAGAGGGTCTGGATGTTTTAGCGCCATGCGCAGCTTGCTGGCAGAGGATGGTATGGGTTAATCATGAAGTGAATACCAGCCCCAAAATGAAAGAAAAAATTAGTAAAGCCATTGAGGAAGAAATTAAAGGTACCAGCAAAATATTTTCCATTATTGATGGTCTGGCTGCGGTCGGCATGGAAAAGATCTCCCATGCGGTCAAAAAACCGCTTAAAGGATTAAAAGTTGCATCATATTACGGCTGTTATTATGTAAAACCCCCAAAAGTAGCTCACATTGACGATCCCGAAAATCCTCAGTTGATGGATGAAATGATGAAAGCCATTGGCGCGGAAGCGGTTGATTGGCCCTTTAAAACCGAGTGCTGTGGTACTTCACTAATATTCCAGGACTTAGACACCACCTTGGCTATGAGTAAAAAAGTTATTGAAATGGCTGTTAAATCCGGGGCTGATGTAATTGTAACCGCCTGTCCGGTATGTGAGATGAACCTTGATATGAGAATGGCTCAAATTAACAAGAGATTTAAAACCAGTTTCCACATTCCTGTGGTTTACTTTACCGAACTGATGGCATATGCCATGGGTTCAACCCCACAGGAAATAGGACTTGATAAAGGGCACTGCGGAGAAACCAAATCCTTATTGGCCAAAATTAGCTAATCATTATATGTAATTTAAAATAATACGGGGAGCGATGCACATGAAAAGAATTGGGGTGTTTCTTTGCTGGTGTGGCTCCAACATCGGCGGGGTCGTAGATGTACCAAAGGTACATGAAGCGGTCAAAACCTTACCCGGTGTTGCTTTGGTCCAGGAGAACAAGTATACCTGTTCAGAACCCGGACAAAAAGCCATGATAGAAGCTATCAAAGAGCACAAACTTGACGCCGTGGTAGTGGCCTCCTGCTCACCGAGGATGCACCTGCCAACCTTCCAGAAGGCTGCCGAGACGGCAGGGTTGAACCCTTATCTTGTAGAGATGGCCAATCTCAGGGAGCACTGCTCCTGGGTTCATGCGGCCGAGCCGGAAAACGCTACCCAGAAATCAATTGAACTGGTGCGCAAGGCTGTGGCCAAAGTGGCTAAACTGGAACCTTTGTTCGAAAGTTATATTCCTGTAACCAAGCGCGCCCTGGTTATCGGAGGCGGAATTGCGGGTATCCAGACAGCTCTGGATATTGCCGATTCAGGGCACCAGGTTGTTATAGTCGAGAAGGAAGCTACTATCGGGGGCAGAATGGCCCAGCTGGATAAAACCTTCCCCACCCTCGACTGCGGCGCCTGAATTCTCACGCCGAAAATGGTTGCTGCGGCGCAGCATCCTAATATTACACTGTACACCTACTCTCAGGTCGAGTCGGTGGGTGGATATATCGGTAACTTTGAGGTTACCATCAGGAAAAGAGCAAAATACGTTGATTACAGTAAGTGTACCGGCTGTGGTATCTGCGAAACCAAGTGCCCCACCAAAAAGGTCGTCAGCGAGTTTGACTGCGGCATGGGAGAAAGGACAGCCATTTATAAACCCTTTGCCCAGGCTGTTCCCAATAAGCCGGTCATAGACAATAAATCCTGCAAAAAGTTAATTGACGGGAAATGCGGGGTTTGTGCAAAACTCTGCCCGACAGGGGCCATAAACTACGAAGACCAGGACGAACTGGTGACAGAAAAGTTCGGGGCCATTGTCGTGGCAACCGGGTTTGACCTCATTGAATGGGGCAAATATTATCCGGAATACGGCGGAGGCTTTATTCCCGACGTTATTGACGGCCTCCAGTTTGAGCGCCTGGTCAACGCCAGCGGCCCGACCGGCGGTAAGATCAAACGTCCTTCAGACCACGAAATCCCGCAAACCGTTGTATTCATCAAGTGTGTAGGATCAAGGGATGTACTGAAAGCCAAATCCTACTGTTCCAGGGCCTGCTGTATGTATACCGCCAAGCATGCCCACCAGGTGCTGGAGAAAATCAAGGGATCAGATGTTTATATTTTCTATATGGATGTTCGGACTCCCGGTAAGATGTACGACGAGTTCTACATGCGGACCAGGGAGGATGACGGAGCCAAGTATATCCGCGGCCAGGTATCAAAGATTTACCAGGATGGCAAGAAGGTAATTGTCCGCGGAGAAGACACCCTCATAGGCAGGAGTGTTGAAGTGACCGCCGATTTGGTAGTTGTGGAAACCGCCATGGTTCCGAGACCCGATGCTACCCAGTTGGCCCAAATCGTAGGGTTCTCGTACGACAAGGACGGCTGGTACACTGAAGCTCACCCGAAACTTCGCCCGGTGGAAACCAATACCGGTGGCGTTTTCCTGGCTGGATGCTGCCAGGGGCCGAAGGACGTGCCGGATACTGTTTCCCAGGCCAGCGCTGCGGCTGTTAAGGTAGTCGCCATGTTCTCCAAGGACCAGATGGCTACCAACCCGCAGATTGCCTCAGTAAATGAAGAAACCTGTGTCGGCTGCCTGCTGTGCAAGCCTATTTGTCCGTACAAGGCAATTGAGGCAAAAGAGATTACGGAAAGAGTCCACGGTCAAACCATTACCCGTACAGTGGCCAGTGTAAACTCCGGTCTCTGCCAGGGCTGTGGGGCTTGTACCGCCGAGTGCCGTTCAGGGTCAATAAATCTTAAAGGATTCACCAACCTACAATTGCTTGCGGAGGTGGATGCTGCATGTCTGTAAACGAAAAGGAACTTTCCAACTGGCAGCCGAGAATTTTGGCTTTTGCCTGCAACTGGTGCAGTTACGCCGGCGCAGATGTCTGCGGTGTGAGCCGCTTCCAGCATCCCGCCACAACTAGAGTAATACGGGTTCCGTGCTCAGGCCGTGTTAACCCGCATTTTGTACTGAGGGCATTTCAACGGGGGATTGACGGTGTCCTCGTAGGCGGCTGACACCCCGGTGACTGTCACTATGTTAGTGGCAATTACTATACCAGGAGAAGATTCCTGGTACTGAAGCGCCTCTTGGAGTATGTGGGTTATGAGCCTGGCCGTTTTAATGCACGCTGGATCTCAGGTTCGGAAGGCCAAAAATGGGCTGACACCAATAAAGAACTGACAGAAAAGATTAAAGCCCTGGGTCCCAACAGGAGATTTAAAAATGATAATTAAAACGAGGTGTGCATGATGAATAAAGTTACTGAAAACCTAAGAAAAACAGCGGCCAAGCTATTACAGGACAAAGAGGTGGAAATGGTAATCGGTTACGGTCTCGGGTCTGAGGCTGTGAGAACCCAACCTGTCTTCATTACTTCCCCCGATGATGTTGACAAACTGGTCTGGAACCCATTCTGTGTTAACGGTCTGACAAAGTACCTTTCCGATTTAAAGACCCATCCCGGAAAGATTGCCGTATGTGTGAAAGGCTGCGATTCCCGGGGTATATTCCGTCTAACCCAGGACAATATCATCCCCAGGGATAAGGTTGTGGTGCTGGGAATTCCGTGTATGGGCCAGCTCTCCTACACCAAACTGGCTGCCAGGATGGATGTATCCGGCCAGTTGAATGATGTGGAAGATAAGGGTGAAGACGTAGTTATCAAAACAACCAAAGGAGACTTTACCGTTAAAAAGAGCGAAGTCTTCCTGGACAAATGCACCACCTGTGAGCATCACAACCCGGTGGTCGCAGATCATGTTGTGGGCGATACCATCAATACTTGCCCGACTCCGGACACTTATGAGGAAATTGCAAAATTCGAAGCTATGACAGCCGAAGAAAAGACTAAATTCTGGCTCAGCCAGTTCGAAAGGTGTATCCGCTGTTATGCCTGCCGGAACATCTGCCCCGGGTGTACGTGTCGCGAGTGTATTTTCGATTCCATTAAACCTGACTGGGTAGGAAAAGAAATCAATATAGCCGAAAATGAACTGTTCCATTTGACCAGGGCATTTCACCTGGCAGGCCGCTGCGTGGACTGCGGAGAGTGCGACCGGGTATGCCCTATGGATATCCCCATCAGGCTGTTGAATAAAAAGCTTCTTAAAGACTGCAAAGAACTGTTTGGTATGGAAACTCCGGGTTCTACCGAAGAAGGCGGGTCTGTCATCGGACAATACCGCCTGGAGGACCCCGAGGAATTCATGTAGGATGGAGAGGTGATAAGAGATGGCAAATAAAGTATTGAAAAAAGACCAACTAAAGGCCTTTCTGAACAAAACCGCCCGGAACAGTCAGTTGATCGCCCCCATCCAGCGCGAAGGTATCACCCTGTTTAAACCGGTTCAGTCAGGAGAAGGTGTTGTACTGGATTATCAAAACACAGCCCTGCCTCCTAAAGACTTCTTCTTCCCTCAGAGCGAGAAGATGTTCAGTTATGATACCAGTGACCCTGCTTGGGCCATCAAGCTTGAAGAAGGAGTGCCCAACAGGGTGCTGTTCGGGGCGAGACCCTGTGACGTAAAAAGCATTCTTCTTTTAGATAAGGTTTTTGATGCAGAATTCCGGGATGATTTCTATCTTGACAAAAGGGACAAAACAACAATCGTTGCTCTCAGTTGCAACGACTGCAGGCATACCTGCTTTTGCGGCGCTTTCGGTATATCCCCGGGAGAATCTGAAGGAGCAGATGTGTTGATGACCGACCTGGGTGACAGGTACCTGGTTGAAGTTCTAACAGATAAAGGCAGTATCCTGATCGATGGTAATTCCGATTTATTCACTGATGATGATGGAAGCGGCGTGGCAGCAAAAGAAAAAGCCATCTCTCCGGCCAAGGAAAAACAGATGAAAATTGACCTGGAGGGAGTAAAGGCCAAGCTGGATAATATGTTTGACCATCCGATATGGGCTGCCGAATCCCTCAGGTGCATCGGTTGCGGCACCTGCACATTTATCTGTCCGACCTGCCACTGCTTTGATATCGCTGATTTCAATAACCAGAGCTCTATCGGATACAGGTACCGCTGCGCAGACTCCTGCCAGTTTGCCAACTTCACCAGGGCTGCCGGCGGACACCAGCCCAGACCTAGCAAAAAGGAGCGTATACGCCAGAGGTTTATGCATAAACTGCGCTACTTTGTTGACCGCTACGGCGATTTCGGGTGTGTGGGATGCGGCCGGTGCCTGGAGAAATGCCCTGTCAACCTCGATATAGCTCAGATTATTAATAAAGTAAAGGAGGTTGGCTAAGATGTCCTGCAATTGCTCCACCAGAGAAGTAGCCCATCCTTTATTGCCTCATATAGCTACTGTAACCAAAGTAATTGATGAAAATCCTCTGATAAAAACGTTCCAGGTTACTTTTGACGAACCGGGAGTTTTGGAAAACTTCGGTAACAAACCAGGGCAATGCGGTATGCTATCAATCCTGGGAGTAGGTGAAGTTATGATTTCGATTACGTCTTCGCCGACCAGGAAAGGCATGCTGGAATTCTCTATTGCCAAGGTTGGACGTGTTACCAGTGTGATTCACGAATTAAATGAGGGTGACAAGATGGCTATCCGCGGGCCATACGGAAACCACTTCCCTTTTGAAAAGATGAAAGGAAAGAACTGCCTGTTTGTGGCCGGTGGTATTGGCCTGGCTCCGCTCCGTTCCCTTATTGATTACGTTCTGGATAATCGCGATGATTACGGTCGGGTAGATATTGTTTATGGCGCGAGGACTTATGACCTCTTGTGCTTCAAGTATGATATCTTTGACAGGTGGCCAAAAATCAAGGATACCCATGTTCATCTGACCTTGGACGCCGAAGATCCAAAATGGAACGGGCGTATAGGATTTGTTACGCA
>DDKP01000141.1:14500-16968 GCA_002339745.1 Firmicutes bacterium UBA2595
AAAATAATGATTGGTCACTTCCAAAAGATGGGCTGGAAACCTGAGGAAATTATCACCACCCTTGAAATGAACATGAGATGCGGTATTGGCAAATGTGGGCGCTGCAATATCGGTGAAAAATACATCTGTGTAGACGGGCCGGTATTTAATGTGGCACAAATCGAGAAGCTGCCGCCCGAATTCTAAGTTTATATCAGAATTAGCAACTAAGAGGCTATTCCAAAGGGGCCTGTTGATAAACTCCAGTTTATCGCAATATAAACGGGATGGATACGTCCGAAGAGCGAATCTGACGTCAGCCGGACCGCGACCCGCGTATGCGGGTGCGGCAGGGGGGTTTCCCCAATTTGTCGGCGTTGTCACACATCTTGATGCGTGAGACGGCGGTAACAAATTAGAGGCCGGCGGAGTTGTTGTTCGCTCGGAGGAATGCATCCATCCCGTTTTTTTTTGATAAACTTGAGTTAGTCAACAAGCAAGTTCTTAAATTAAATTACAGGCATATTTAGATATAAATAGGCAGGTGAAGGACTAAAAAATGAATGTAATCGCAAGAACGCTGAAAAAACAAAAGAATCAACCATCATCAGGAGTCAGTAAAAGAATAAGGTTCAAATTTTTTTTCGGGACCGTGTTTATCGTATTTGGGCTTATCGTGTCATTCATCGGAATAGTGAACGGAACTAACTGATTAATCCTGGCAAAAATTATTTAAGTTGCAGGAAACCACTAACAGTAAGTCGAAATCACTATCCAATAACGCCCGGAGGTACATACATGGCCCTTAACAGCGAGAACCAGGCTGATATTAAACTTTACAATAAAAAGTACTTTTCTGAACAGTATGTGGACAACTCTTCGTCAGCCATAATAGCTATTGACCTTAATGAGCATGTAATAATATACAACCAGTCAGCGGAAGACTTGATGGGAATACCCTCTGGAGAAGTTCTTGGCAGGCCCTTTGCCGAGCTCCTGGAAAGAAAGACCGGAACCCAGGATAGCATCCTATTGAATACTCTGCGTTTAGGCAGGCCTTACAGTCACATTGAAGCTGTAGTTGAAACTCCAAGCGGGATGATGAATGTGATGGCCTATACAACTCTGGTCAAGGATGAAAATGACAACATTATCGGAGGTATTTTAACTATCAGGGATATCACCAGCCAAAAACAGCTGGAAGAAAAAATATTTAAAGCGGAAAAGTTTTCTGTAATAGGCGAACTGGCTGCCGGAATAGCTCATGAAGTAAGGAACCCGCTTACAGCGGTCAATGGATTTCTCCAACTGCTGGGAAAAAAATTCAATCATGATAAACAATTGATGCAGTATATCAATATCATGTTGGGCGAGATCAGCCGGATAAACCATATAATTTGCGAGTTCCTTTTATTAGCCAGGCCAACCGTTCCGGTAAAACGAAAGGCAAATATTCATGAAGTCCTTGACGAGATTCTCCTATTAACCGAGGGTGAATTTCTGATTAAAAACATCAATCTGGTCCGCCTTTACGATAAAAACTGTCCTCTTGTCAATATTGATTCTGATCAGATTAAACAGGTCTTTTTAAATCTTGTTTCCAATGCGGTTGCAGCTATGCCGCGGGGAGGACAGCTTTCCGTATTCACCCGTTACGACAGTGCGGAATCAACTATACATTTGTATTTTGAGGATACGGGAACCGGGATTGACCAGGCAAAACTGGAGTTAATTTTCGACCCTTTCTATACAACCAAGGAAGATGGCACAGGGCTGGGGCTGACCGTCTCATACAGGATTATAGAAAATCATGGAGGGAAGATTGAGGTGTTGAGTACCCCCGGCAAAGGGTCAACGTTTATCGTAACCCTACCGGTGGGTTGATCCCAACGGCAAAAATCCCTTAATTCAGTCCTGGCACAAACAGGTCCGGATAATCACAAAAAACATAGAGGGTCTGACTGCACGCGAATCTTGTCGAAAGCGACCGCTTGGAAAACGACGGCAGCCAGTCCCTCTATTTTTTGTACAACCTTTAATTTTGTCCCACACCCCAAATGCCCCCAAGGCATCCTCCTACCAAAGAGGCAAGTATCTTCTTAAAAATGGGAAAGCCGAAGATGCCTCCCGGTAACAGGATATTGAATAACACTGTGATAATCAACAACAAAATTCCTACAGCCAATCCGTGAATCAATCCCATTTTCCCGGATTTCCTGGATGACACAAAACCTCCCAAAAAGACGCTGACGAACAGGATACCCAATCCTATTACCGGGATGAACCTCTCGTTAAAAACAGTGTAATACATGACGGTTCCGCCAATAGCGATAAGAATTATTGAAGTGATCACAGCCAGTAAAGTACCGTAAAAAATCGCAATCCAGTTCAGGCTACTCTGAGGCTTAAGTGCCGTGGAAAGTTTTAAACTCATTTTTTCACCCCCGTTTCCGTGATGTTTATGAATACTTGTTTGTACAAAAGTATTA
>DDKP01000141.1:17397-35719 GCA_002339745.1 Firmicutes bacterium UBA2595
CTTGGTAGACTCCGTCCAATTCAAGATTCCTCTTTTTACAGTAATCTGTTTCATTTCCGAAAGTCCGGATTAAATGCCCCAAGACGGCATTTCATTACGCAATAGAAGGGATAACAATGGACGGATAGAGGAATAAAAAGCCGAGGCAGAGAATTATACAGAAAGACTTTTATGGATACCCTTCAGTTTTTTAAAGGGGTGACGTTTTTGGGCCTCCGTTTCATACTTGGGCGTGCCGGGGAAGGTAAAACCCAATTTATTTTGGACAGGATAATCCGGACTTGTGACAGCAGACCGGACGGCGCTCCGGTAGTTCTGTTAGTCCCGGAACAGGCCACTTTTCAAATGGAATACGCCATCACTACTGCCAGCAGGCGAAGTGGCGCCTTCAGGGCTCAGGTATTGAGCTTTCGGCGGTTGGCTTACCGGGTACTGACAGAGACCGGCGGAGCCGCCAGGATACCAATAGGAGAACTGGGAAAGCGCATGGTTTTACGTGAACTCCTGGAACGGCATAAATCGGATTTAAAAATTTTCGGGAAAATCGCCGACCGTCCCGGTTTTACAGATTGCCTGGCCAGGACTATCGGGGAGATGAAAAAATATCTCATCCATCCTGCTGACCTGGAGCAGGCAGGCAGTATGCTGAATGAAACCGCCCTTTTGCTAAAAGACAAGTTGGCAGATTTAAGTCTCTTGTATAAAGAACTGCAGGATTACTTAGAACCCCGTTATACCGAACCTGATGATTTTTTAACCTTACTGGCCGATAACATAGAGCATTCAAAACTTTTTCGTAATGCCGATTTTTGGGTTGACGGGTTTAAGGGATTTACCCCTCAGGAAATTGCCGTTTTAGAAAAAATCATCCGGATTGCCGGGGAAGTTAACATTGCCCTGACAATGGATAAGTCCTGTCTGGAGTCGGAGCCTTCCGAGGATGCCCTTTTTTTTCCAACCTGGGAAACCTTTTTGAAATTGTACCGGATTGCTGAACAATCCTCTATCCTGATTCATCGACCGGTAGTTTTGGAAAATCAACCTCCCATGCGGTTCAAAGGAAGCCCCGAATTATCACACCTGGAACGGTACATGTTCTCATATCCGGCTCCGGAGTTTGAGGGAATATCGGCAAAAATAAAAATAATTGCGGCAGCCAACAGGCGCACAGAAGTAGAAGCATGCGCCCGGGAAATTATTAGAATGGTAAGAGATGACGGGTATCGTTGGCGTGACATTGCCCTGCTCATGAGAGACCTGGATTCTTATCATGAATTAATAAGCAGTGTTTTTAAGGACTACGACATCCCACTCTTCATGGACCGTAAGCGCAAGGTGTTGCATCACCCCCTGGTGGAACTGGTCCGTTCCGCTTTACAAGTTGTAATCAAAGACTGGTCCTACGAGCCAGTATTTCGTTATCTTAAAACCGACCTGGTTCCGGTAGAAAGGGAGAAGATTTTTCTCCTTGAAAACTATGTCCTGTCGCACGGAATAAAAGGGTCCGGTTGGAGAGCGGAAGAAGACTGGACCTACGTCCGTCGATACACTATCGGTGAAGATACCGAAACCACTGAAGAGGTGTATCTGGCGCTGGGGGAGATCAACAAATACCGCAGAGAAGCTTCAGCGGCTCTGCTCAACTTCTGCCGTTCCGCTTCGGAAACAAAAACAGTTAAAGAACTGACGGTTGTCCTCTATAAACTGCTGGAAGAATTGGGTGCAGCCAAAACTGTCGAAAAGTGGAGGTCGGAGGCTGAAAAAGCCGGCGACCTTGAAAAAGCCCGTGAACATGGGCAAGTATGGAACAGCATGGTGAATCTGCTGGATGAGGTGGTTGAGGCCCTCGGCAACGAAGTCCTGTCGTTTGAAACATATGCCGCAATTCTTGACGCCGGTTTTGAAAGCCTGACCATAAGCCTCATACCACCCGGCCTGGACCAGGTATTTGCCGGTTCCCTGGAACATTCCCGGAATCCGGATGTAAAGGCGGCGTTCCTTCTGGGAGTCAACGACGGTGTCCTTCCGGCAAGCATTTCAGATGATGGCATATTTAACCTTAGTGAACGGGACAGGTTGGAAACCCTGGGAGTTAAACTGGCCCCCAACAGCAAAAAAAGGGCTTTGGAAGAACAATTCCTTCTTTATACTGCTTTGACCAGGGCCAGTGACAGGCTCTGGATCAGTTATCCCCTGGCTGACGATGAAGGAAGGGCCATGAAACCCTCACTGGCGGTTGTGAGGATAAAAGAATTGATGCCCTGCCTTGAAGAACACCTGATAAGAACAGAACCTGACCCCGGAGTAACAGAACAAAGCCTCGAATTTCTTGTTCACCCGGCAAAAGCGCTGGCTTCCCTGGCTGGGATTATGAGAGAGTTTAAAACCGGCCGGAAAATTGATCCCGTTTGGTGGGACCTGTATAATTGGTTTGCGGGTAATGGCAAATATTATGATGGATTGGCTGTTTTAAGGTCGGTTTTTCACACCAACCGGGAGGAAAGGCTTTCTCCGGCCATAAGTTATTCGCTGTATGGCAGGCGCATTAAAGCCAGCGTTTCCAGGGTAGAAAAATTTATGGCATGCCCCTTCGCCCATTTTTCCCTTTACGGATTGCGGTTAAAGGATCGGGATATCAACCGCCTGGAAGCTCCTGACATGGGAGAGTTCTTCCATGCAGCGCTGAAGCGTTTTGCCGATGAATTACGGGAAACTGCAAAAGAATGGGGGGAGTTAAGTCCAAGCGAGTGCAGAGCGTTGAATGAAAAGATTATTGAGGAACTGGCTCCCCAGCTGCAGAGTGAAATCCTGTTGAGCACAGCCAAGTACCGTTACTTAACCGGGAAACTCAAAAAGGCTCTGGACAGGGCTGCTATTATTCTGGCTGAACATTCCCGCCGCAGTGTATTCCGTCCGGTAGGGCTGGAGATTTCTTTTGGACGGGATAAACAGCTTCAGCCTGTGACTGTCAGCCTGCCTGACGGCAGCCTCATGGAACTAACCGGGCGGATAGACCGGTTGGATATGGCCCGTTCCGAAAACGGAGTTTACCTCCGCGTAATAGATTACAAATCCAGTGACAACACTATCAACCTGGAAGATGTTTATTATGGCCTGCGGCTGCAGCTTTTAACATATCTGCACGTTGCCCTGGCACATTACTCTTCTTCGCTGGGCCAGGAAGTTAAACCAGGAGGGGTTCTCTACTTTACGGTCAAGGATCCGATCATCAAGGCCAACGGACCCCTGTCCCCGGAGGAGTTGGAAGGGGCTGTTCTGGCCAGTCAGAAAATGAGAGGGTTTCTCCTGGCGGACAGGGAATTGGTCCGGATGATGGACAGCCTGCTTTCCACTGGGTCGTCGGACCTGGTCCCGGTGGCATTAAAAAATGACGGTAATTTCTACAGCAATTCAGCGGTCCTCAACACGGTTCAGTTCAATATCCTGCGGTCTCACCTGGAGAAGTTATTCGTCAGGGCAGCTCAGGAAATCATCAATGGTAATGTGGGTATTCAGCCTTACCGTACCAGCAAAAATTATGCCTGCCGGTACTGCGATTTCAGACCGGTATGCCAGTTTGACCTCTTGTTGGATGGAAACCTTTTCAGGGTCCTGGCGCCGGTTGGCAGGGACTCTGTATGGCACCTGATGGCAGGGGAGGAGCATACTTATGAGTAGGAAGAAGTGGACCCAGGAACAGCTGCAGGCCATCACCGCGCGAGACTGTAACACGCTGGTTTCCGCAGCCGCAGGAGCAGGCAAGACAGCTGTCCTGGTTGAGAGGATTATCAGAAAAGTTACGGATGAAACAAACCCGGTTGATATAGATAAACTTCTGGTAGTCACTTTTACCAAGTCTGCTGCGGCCGAGATGCGTGAACGGATTGGCGCCGCCATCGCGCGGGAATTAAACAATAACCCGGAATCACACCACTTAAACCGTCAGCTGACCCTTCTGAACAGGGCTTCTATCACTACACTGCACTCATTTTGCCTGGAAGTGGTGCGCCAATATTTTTACCGGATTGACCTGGACCCTAGTTTTCGGGTTGCCGATGACGCGGAAGCGGTCCTCTTGCGCTCCGAAGTTCTGGAGGAACTCTTTGAAGACGGTTATGCCTCGGGAAACCCGGATTTTTTGACCCTGGTGGATGCGTTCGGAGGGGACCGGGGTGATGACTACCTGCAGGAGATGGTGTTAAGGCTCTTTGATTTTGCTCGCAGCATGCCATGGCCCGAAAGATGGCTTGAACAACTGGCGGAACGCTACCGGTTCCCTGAGGGGTTTCCCCTTGAACAGGCGCCCTGGGGCAATACAGTTATGCGATGGGTGGAACTGCAACTCCAGGGATGTCTCAGCAAGCTGGAAAGGGCAGTTAAACTCGCCGAAAGTCCGGGCGGCCCTTTTATATATAGGGAAAGCCTTATAGATGGCCGGGGTCTGATAAAAAACATGGCCAGCGCATGTGATCGTTCATGGCTGGAGTTATATAATTTGTTCGGCGCTATGCAGTTTTCCACCCTCAGGGCGTGCAGGGACAGGGAAACGGACGAAACCTTAAAAAATGAGGTGAAGAGACTCAGGGATGAAGTAAAAAGTTGTGTGAATGACATCAGGCAGGAATTTTTTTCCCGTCCTCCTTCGGAGCTTCTGGCTGATCTTAACAAAATGGCCCCGATGGTTCAAACATTATCCCGGCTTGTTACAGAGTTTGCCAAAAGATACGGGGAGGCCAAAGCGGCAAGGGCGCTGGTGGATTTTTCAGATCTCGAACACTATTGCCTGAATGTCCTGATGGAACCGGAATCCTCTCCCGATAGGCTGGTTGCTTCAACGGTAGCGTGTGAATTAAGGGATTACTTTGCAGAAGTTCTTGTTGATGAGTACCAGGATATAAACGGGGTCCAGGAGGTTATTCTGCAGCTGGTTTCAAGGCAGGGGAGCGGCTCTCCCAACCTTTTTATGGTAGGAGATGTGAAACAGAGCATCTACCGGTTTCGCCTGGCCGACCCGACCCTGTTCCTGGAGAAATACATAAATTATCCCCGGGAAGATGGGATGTCAGACAGAGGAATAGACCTGACAAAAAACTTCCGGAGCCGACGGGAAATAATCAATGCTGTGAATTTCGTATTTCGCCAGTTGATGACCGGCCGGATTGGTGAAATAACTTATGACGGCAGGGCAGAGCTTGCCTGCGGGGCCCATTATCCCGGCGACAGCCAAAACCGCTGGAATTACCCGGGTTGTGTGGAACTTCACCTTTTAGACAAAAACCCTGCTGCCGCAGACGGTTTTTTGGACGGAGACAATGTGAGCGGCATTGAAGATGATATCATCGAATTGGACTCGTTCCAGCGGGAAGCGCGGGTTGTCGCCAGGAGAATCAAGGAAATGGTAACCTCGGGGGAAGACGGAACCGGACCTGAGTTTTCTATTTATGATACCAGATTGAACGACTACAGGCCTGTTCAGTTCAGAGACATTGTAGTGCTGCTAAGAACAACGCGGAACACTGCCAATATCTTTATGGAGGAGTTCCGCCGGCTGGGGATTCCTTCTTATGCGGACCTGAACACAGGATATTTCGAAGCCATTGAAGTGGATGCCATACTGTCATTATTGAAGGTGCTGGATAATCCCCGACAGGATATTCCCCTGGCCGCCCTTCTGAGATCCCCTATTGTTGGTCTCAATGCCGAGGAGTTGGCCAACGTCAGGCTCCGGGACAAAGACGGTGATTTTTACGATGCTGTCAGGAAATCGGCAGAACTTCAAGAAAACGATATTGACAAAAAACTCCGCTGGTTATTGGACAGGCTTGAGAAATGGCGCACCATGGCCCGCCAGGAACCGCTGTCTGACCTGATTTGGCGCGTCTATAACGAGACAGGTTTTTATGCCTATGCAGGCGGGATGCCGGGAGGGACTCAGAGGCAAGCCAATCTAAGGGCCCTGTACGATAGAGCCCGGCAGTACGAAAGAACAGATTTCAAGGGGTTGTTCCGGTTCCTGAGATTTTTGGAGAGGTTCAAGGAAAGCGGCACTGATCTGGGGACCGCCCGGGCCTTGGGAGAAAACGAGAATGTGGTAAGAATACTCAGCGTACATAAAAGCAAAGGCTTAGAGTTTCCGGTGGTGATTGTTGCCGGTTTGGGCAGACAGTTTAATTTTAACGACCTGAGGCAGAAGGCCGTATTCCACAAGGAACTGGGACTGGGGTTACCCGTAATTGATCTTGACCTTCACTTAACGTACCCATCTCTTGCACACAGCGCTATCAAGAAACAGCTGCATCTAGACCTCCTTTCCGAAGAACTGCGCATTCTCTACGTGGCTCTAACCAGGGCCAGAGAGAAGCTTGTCCTGGTGGGCTCAGTCCACGACCTGGAAAAATCGGCAGCCAGGTGGTGCCAAAACATTGACTGTCAGGGATGGTCGCTGCCCGATACCGATCTTGCTTCCGCTAAAACCTACCTTGACTGGATCTGTCCCTCATTGGCCCGTCATCCTCATGGCATGCCAATTAGGGAATTGGCCCGGGCCGAGATTTCCCCGGAGAAGGCCCTCGATGACCCTTCGGACTGGGTTGTCTGTGTTCCCACGGTTGACCGGTCCCTGGTGGAAGCACACAAATCAACGGAAGACAACGAACAATTACTGGAAAGCGTCAGGCATTTCAGGCCGGTTGAGGTCGGGGGAATGTACACGGAATTAATCGATAAGCTTTTGAACTGGCAGTATCCATTCACAAATATGGTGGGAAAACCGGCCAAAATTAGCGTAACCGAATTAAAAAGGCGGTTTCATGATGAAACAGTTGATGAAGAGTCTTTTTCTCCCTATAGCGCTTTTGTGGCAAAAAGGCCGCGCTTTTTACAGCCTTCCACCGGCTTGACGGCCGCGGAAAAAGGAACAACTATGCACCTGGTCATGCAGAATATCAAACTTGACGGGGACCTGACGGAGGAAGGGATTACCGGCCAATTAACTGAGATGGTAGAGAGCGAGCTTCTCACCAAAGAACAGTTCCAATCAGTTGATGTAAGGGCAATCGCCGGTTTTTTTAGTTCACCGCTGGGAATTAAAGTGCTGAATTCGGAAAATGTGAAACGTGAAGTTCCTTTTACCCTGGCTATTTCCGCCGGTGAAATTTTTAAAGACCTCGGCAGCGGTACTGAGGATAAGATCCTGGTCCAGGGAGTTATTGACTGTATCATAGACGAAGGAGACGGGTTTGTAATAATAGATTATAAAACAGATACGATTGGAACCGAAACGGCAGAAGAGATCTTAAACCGCTACCGGGGACAGCTGGACCTCTATTCCACTGCAGTGGAAAAAATTTTTCAAAAGCCGGTGAAAGAGAGGTACCTGTATCTCTTTGCAGCAGGAAAGGAGGTTTCATATCCATGAGAATCCTGCATACTTCCGATTGGCACCTGGGGCGCATATTTCATAGCATACACCTTACAGATGACCAGGCTTACCTGCTTGATCAGGTTGTCAATTTAATTCCCGAAACAAAGCCTGACGTGATAGTGATTGCAGGAGACATATACGACCGTTCAGTCCCGCCGGTTGAAGCGGTCAAGCTGCTGGATGAAACATTATCGAGAATTTTGCTGGATTACCGTGTACCTATTGTTTTATTGGGCGGAAACCATGATAGCCCGGAAAGGCTGAGCTTTGGCAACCAACTGCTTAAGAGAGCAGGACTGCATATCGTCAGCCAGATCAGCAGCGATCTCGGACCTTTGGTGTTCCATGATAAATACGGGGAAGTCCATTTTTGCGCTGTGCCTTATGCCGAGCCGGTATTGGTTAGAGAAAGGCTTGGTTTGCCGGACATTTCCGATCATAATCAAGCCATGTTGGCTCTCGTGCAGCACATTGTAAGGAATATTCCGTCCAACGCCCGGAAAATTGCAGTTGCCCATGCCTTTGTTACCGGAGGCCAGACCAGCGAATCAGAGCGGCCCTTGTCGGTGGGAGGCGCCGGTAATATTGATGCCGGCTGTTTTGACGGCTTCAATTATGTAGCGCTGGGCCATCTTCACCAACCCCAGGGACTTGCCGGGGAACATATCAGGTACTCCGGGTCACTGATGAAATATTCTTTTTCGGAAGCCGCTCACAGAAAGTCCATCAACCTGGTTGAACTGGACAGAGAGGGCAAGACGGCTGTTGAGTCGATATCATTAAGTCCTCGTCGGGACCTAAGGTGCATAGAAGGCTATCTTTCAGATATTCTTAAAGGGCCCCAAAATGGAGAAAACCAGAATGATTATCTAATGGTAACTCTGAAGGACCAAGGGGCGATCTATGATGCCATCGGCCAGCTGCGACAGGTATATCCCAACATACTTCACATTGAGCGTCCCTGTTTGACGGTTGACGGTTATTTAAGCCGTCCTGCCGGGGATTATCGTAAGTTGAGTGAACTGGAACTCTTCGGGTCATTTTACGAACAGGTTACCGGAGAGGATTTCGGAGAAGAACAAAAAATATTGTTAGCGGATATACTTGAATATTTAAGGTCTAAAGAACGGGAAGTGGCGCTATGAAACCAATAAAACTGACCATGAGGGCTTTTGGACCGTATGCCCGGGAACAGGTGCTGGATTTCGGCGAACTGGGAGACCGCCGTTTTTTTCTGATTCACGGTCCGACAGGCTCAGGTAAAACTACTATACTTGACGCCATTTGTTTTGCACTATATGGGGACGCCAGCGGCGCAGAGCGGGACGGTAAGCAAATGCGCAGCGATCATGCTGATTCTTCCATTCCCACTGAAGTTATTTTTGAATTCTCCGTTGGCGAGAATATTTACCGGATTTTAAGAAACCCTGAGCAGGAACGACCAAAGAGGCGCGGCGAGGGAACAACCTTCATGAAGGCCGATGCGGCTCTTTACAAACAAACTTTTGTTGAGAGCGGAACAAAATGGGAACTTATTGCCAACGGATGGAGCAAGGTAACAGATGAAGCAGAACAAATCCTCGGATTTAAAAGCAACCAGTTCAGGCAAGTGGTTATGCTGCCGCAAGGCGAATTTAGAAAACTCCTTACCGCCGATTCAAGAGAACGCCAGTCTATTATGGAAACCCTTTTCCGCACCGGTTTTTTCAGGACCATCGAAGAAACCCTGAAGCAAAAAGCCAAAGACTTGCACTCTGAAATCGAGAGGCATCGCGAGCGGAAGCAATGGATCCTTAAAGAAGCAGAAGCCGACAACTTGGAAGACCTTAATTTTCGATACGAGAATAACATTGCTTCTCTTAAACAAAATGAGGCCAGGATTAAGGAGGCCAGGGCGCGGTTCAAGTCCGCCCAGGACAATTTAAATTCCGCTCGTGACACCCGGCAAAGGCTTGCGGAAAAAGCAGAAGCCGAAGCTGCCCTGATGAAATTACAACAACTATCCGCATTTATGGACGCAAACAGAGTATTGCTTGATAAAGCCCGTAAAGCATCAGTATTGATTGAATTGGAAAACGCTGTAAGAAAGAGGAAGCTGGAGCTGAAACAGGCCGAAGAGGACCTGGCCCTGAAAATAACCGGGAAGGAAAAAGCTGAAGAGGAAAAGAAACTGGCTCTGTTAGCTTTGGATAGGGAGAAGGCAAGAGAAAAGGAGCGGGAGGAAGCCCAGAAACAGGCCTCCAGGCTTGAAGAGCTGACTGAACGTGTAGAGGAACTTCACCGGTCAAAGAAACAGTTTGAGAGAGCCGTTCAACAAGTTAAGGAAGCAAAGCAACAACGGGATCAAGCCAGGGAAAAATTGAGTTTTCTCAGGGAACAGATTAAGCGGGAATCTGAAAAACTTCAATCAGAATCACGGTTGGCCTCTGAAGTACATAAATATGAAGCCGCCCTGGTAGAAACCAAAAGGATTTACGCCAAACAACAGGAACTTCTCCAGGCACAACAGGAACTGGTTAGTCTAACCGATAAAGTCAAAAGAGCGAGTGAACAGGTACAGAAAGACGAAGAAAACTACGACAAGATCAAGGATCTTTTACGGCAGCGTCAGGAAGCCTGGGTAAACGGACAGGCAGCCATTATCGCCAAAGGTCTGCAAAAAGGAGTTCCCTGCCCGGTATGCGGTTCCACCGAACATCCGGCGCCGGCAGCTTTAATGGCGGGCATTCCCACGGAAAAAGAAATAAAGGAACTCCAGGTCCGTGTAGAAAACCTGTATAAAAAACTGGACTGGTCCAGGGAAGAATTGAGCAGGGCTGAATCAAGAAAGTCAGCGGTTGATGAGAAGGTACAGGGGCTGCTGCGGGAACTCGGCGAAAAATCTGATGTCAGGCCTGAAGTCTTATCAGCAAGAGTCAAGGAACTCCAGGTGTTTTGCGCCAGAGCGAAAAACGCTGAGGAAAATGTAGTGACAATAAAAAAAGCCGTAGAACAATTGGCAGATGATGAACAAAATGCCCAAAAAGAGCTTGAATCAGCAGAAAAACTATTGAGAGATACGGAATTGGCCCTATCGGGTATAGAGGGTGTGGTAAAAGACAGGGAAAAACAGGTTCCCCTAGAGTTGCGAAGTCCGGAAGCATTGAAAGAGGCATATAAAACTGTTCATGAACGGATAACATTTTTAAGAGAAGCCCTGGACCAGGCCAGGAAGAAGTATGAGACAGCAGAAAAAACCAGTATCGAATATGATACCCTGGTCAAGACCGCCGAAGAGATCGTAAAGAGTGCAAGAAAAAGCATTGAATCGGAATGGCGCCGGTTTCAGGAACGCTTAAAAAGCGCCGGCTTTGACGATGTTGCCCGGTACGAACAGGCCCGTAAAACTGATTCCGAAATAAAGGAACTTGAAAACTTAATTAAAAAATATGAAAACGATGTCCATGCGGCAGTTGACCGCCTGACAAGAGTTTCCCTTGTGGCTGAGGGCCTGGAGGAACCTGACCTGGAAGCCCTGGAGGAGGAACTGAGGCAGGCAGAGGTTTACCGGGATCAAATTACCCAAGAAGGAGTAAAACTTTCAGAACAAATTAAGAGAGAAAAAGAATGGCTGTCCGATCTGAAGGAAGTTGAAAACAAACTGCTGGAACTTGAAGGCCGTTATGCCGTTGTTGGCCGTCTTGCCAGCATAGCCAACGGCCAGAATCCCTATGGCTTGACATTGCAGCGTTTTGTGCTAGGAGCCTTACTTGATGACGTTACCGTTGCCGCAACACAGAGGTTAAGAATTATGAGTCGCGGCCGTTACCACCTTCAGCGGACTATGGACCGGGCGAGGAGGAACGCCGCGGGAGGACTGGAATTAGAAGTATTTGATACCTATACCGGTGTAGCCCGCGGTGTATCAACCCTCTCCGGGGGCGAGACCTTCCTGGCTTCCCTGGCATTGGCTTTGGGTCTGGCCGATGTCGTCCAATCCTATTCCGGGGGTATTCACCTTGATACTATCTTTGTGGATGAAGGTTTCGGTACCCTTGACCCTGAATCGTTGGATGTTGCCATACAGGCGCTTTTCGACTTACAACAGGGGGGACGGCTGGTGGGAATCATTTCCCACGTACCCGAACTTAAAGACCGGATCGACGCAAGACTTGAAGTCTTTTCAACAGGGAAGGGAAGCGCAGCCGGTTTTAGATTATCCTAACTTAAAATCATATCATCATCCATGACGTTTAATTCGTGTTCATGAAGCCAAGCTACGCCCGCCGGCATTCCGGCGGGTTTTCGTTTAACAGTCATAAACAGCGCTTTTGTACATATATCTTTTAAATAGAACGGTCTCGGTTAGGAGGAGATTTTTTGAAAGGTGAAGATAGTTTTTACCTCGAAGACCACATAGAAACATATTTGAAAGCGGTTAAAAACAACCCTCAGGACATCTGGTCACTAATCCGGTTAGGGTATACTTATACCAGGGCCAATAAATACAAAGATGCTATCGAGGCTTATAAAAAAGCTATTAATGTGGATCCTTCGATGTATCTGGCCCATTACGGGTTGGGATATTCTTACATGAAAGACAGGTGCGCAAAAGAAGCGGAAGAATCATTTAAAGAAGCCATAAAATATAACCCCAAATATATCCAGGCCTACTACCGCTTGGGATACATCGCCTGTGAACAACACAGATACGAAGATGCCGTCGGCTACCTGACTAAACTGGTAGAACTGGAAAAAGAGCATGCCAAGGGGCATTTTCTGCTGGGCAAATCTTACAATGCTCTGCAAAAATGGGACCTGGCTATTGATGCCCTCAATAAGGCTGTCGGACTTAATCCAAAATTCGAATTCGCCTGGTATCAGTTAAGCCTGGCGTACACAGGTAAAAATCAATATGACCTGGCCATGGAAATGCTGCACAAGGCGGTTGAAATCAATCCCGGGCTGGAGTATATTTACGATCAGATGGGCAAGATTTATTTAAAGACAAAAAGGGTCAAAGAAGCGATAGAAATGCATAAAAAAGCAGTAGAAGTCGCGCCGAAACTGGCCTATCTCTGGAAAAACCTCGGGGTAGCCTATCTCAGGGAAAAAAAATACCCGGAGGCAATAGCCAGCCTGAAGAAATCACTTGAACTCCAGAAAAATAACGGAACATCCCACTACTATCTGGCTTATTCATACCAGGGCCTCGGGGAACATGAACTCAGCATAAAGCATTTCAAGGAGACACTAAGACTACTGCCCAACCATCAGAAAGCCCGCCAGCAGCTTGAAAAGATGGGATTATCAGTTGCCCCGGACTGTGATTGCATAGAATCTAAGCCAACAGAAAACACAAAAAATAATACCAGGGCCGACATTTTTCTTTGTGAATCCATGGACGAGAAATTAAAGCAGTTAAGAAAAAGATGGCGGGAGTACTCTCCTTCTTAAAATGGTGGTAGCTACCGGCTGTGCTGCCCATGCCCTGGGAAAAGCCGGATTCCTTACTCCTGAGGCTGCTGAAAAATAACCTTCTTTTTTTCCAACATAAAATCGACATACGAAAAACTCGTTTTCCGGGATGACAGGCTAGTAGGATTTATTTTGTTGGGAAGAACCGAAAAAGCAGGAGTTTTGACTTCCCTTGTCCGGCAACAGTCTGTTACTCCGACACAAAAGGAGAAATTGTTAAACGGCATTTATTCCTTCCCGGCATTAACCGGTCTAGCCCCAATTATCAAATAAGTATTGCAGGCATATTATGGAAGAAACCAACCCCCGAAAAGTTCGTGACTTTTCGGGGGTTTTCGTTGTCAATTCATGAAGTTATTTGGCGTACGATTCTTACTCTCAACGGCAGGGAAAGGCTTTTTATAAATCGAACTTAAACATGAAAATTATGGCAAACTCAAACAAAAGGGGAGATTCTGATAATGGGCGACCTGGTTTTTCAGAATGAAAAATTGTCTCAATACAGGCTTGTTATCCGGATTATGGCAGACATTGCCAGGCAGTTCTTTACCATGTCCACATTTTACTACTTGGCAGGTTTGTTTTGGGAATCAGTCGGTGAAACAGACAAGTCAATTCAATATCTGAGCAAATCGGTCTCGGCGGCGCCTGAGCGGAGTTACTTATACTTCAAAATTGGGCACCTGCAGTACCGGAAGGGCCTGGTAAAGGAAGCAGCTAAATCATTCAACAGGGCAATTAGATTAAGCGGGGAACAGGCTCCGGTATTCTGGCTGGGCAGCAGTACCGGAAACACTTTAACGTATCCGCATCAAGACAGATTTAATCATGAAGGAAACATTACTCTCAGCTCCGTCAAATCACTCATCGCCAGGGGGAAATACTATTACGGCTGCGGACTTCACAAAGAGGCCCAGTCGTGTTTCAAACAGGCAGCCGACCTGGACCCGGAGAATTACGAGGCACTTCTTAACCTTGGGCTCTGCCTTTGTTTAGCACGCGAATACAAGGAAGCATTGACCAATTTCATCCGGGCAGTCCGCATTAAACAGGCTGATCCTGCGGTTTTTGTTAATATGGGATTATGTTACAGCAATATGGGAAACCATCACGAAGCCCTAAAATGCTACAATAGGGCTGAACAGTTAGGCCTTATAAATATTGAGCTATTAAACAACAAAGGATTCTCTCTGGTCGAACTGGGACTGTACCACCAGGCTCTGGCCTGTTATGACTTGGCCCTTGAACTCACCCCTGATGAACTTACCCTTTTGAGCAACAAGGGTACCTGCCTATGCAAAGCCGGAAGACACGCCGAGGCCCTGGAATGCTTCGACAGGGCCCTTCAGGTCCATCCTAAAGACACGACCCTTTTAAATAACAAGGCTCTCTGCCTGGAGTCCGTAGGCCGTTACGACGAAGCGCTGAAAATTTACAAACGCGCACTGGAACTGGAACCAAGAAATGTTACCTTAATTATTAACAAGGGCGCCTGTCTGGTTCAGCTTAACAGGCCTTATGAAGCCCTGGCGTGTTTTGACAAGGCCATCAAGTATGAACCGTTCAACAGGAAATTCTGGAGTTACAAGGCCTCCCTGTTAGAAACGATGGGATATAACAGTGAAGCTATCAATTGTTATAACAGAGCTCTTGGTTTAAGCTGACAAACTTTCACAATGAATCTGCGGCGGTGTTAAATGGGTGCGTTCCGTGGAGTCCTTGCTACTCGAAGGAATGTACCCATTCGTTTTGTTTTTAAACCTTACACGGATTACCTAACACCTGCTTCATAGCCTCCGGTGTATTTTATTCCTGCCTTTGTGTTTGGCGGAATAAAGAACCTGATCTGCTATTCTGAGCAGTTGTTCGCCATTGCTGGCGTCCACCGGATAGCATGCAACTCCTCCGCTTACCGTTACGTAAACAGGCTTTTGGAGGTCTCCGACATATATAGCATGGTGTTGAACCGCTTCCCTAATCCGTTCCGCACACCTGAAGGCCTCTTCAACCCCGGTTGAAGGCAATAGAATCAAAAATTCTTCTCCTCCGTACCGGCACAGAACATCTTTATCTCTAATATTTTTCTTAAATATTTTTGTGACTTCTTTGAGAGCCAGGTCACCGGCAGGATGCCCGTAAGTGTCGTTAAAATCCTTGAAATAGTCAATATCTAAAATAATCAGTGATATTGGCCGGCCAAATTTTTTGGACAGTTCAATTTCTTTATCCAGGCGGTTAGTGAAAAAACGGTAATTGTAAACACCGGTCAAGGGGTCAGTGTTGGCCAGTTCCTCTACCTGGGCATTGTAAACACAGAGCTGTTGATAAGCGGCTTGCAGTTCGGCAATCAACTCTTCTTTTTCTATCTGCTGCTGAAAATCTCTTTTTAAAATATAGGAACTCATGATTCCAAAAGCGGCAAAGAACAGAACTTGGGTCAATATATCAATGGGGTCGATCCTTAACCCTTTAAAGTAACTCTTTGCTATCGTGGTCCATGCATATAAAAAACCGTTTGCAAAGACAATCCAATAATATCTGGTCATGCCGTGCCTGATTCCCATCACCAGTATCAAAAAATAAAAAAGCTGAGGTAACCCGCCGTTTCCTTCAACTGTAAGATAATACAGGTAAGTTAAATACACAGAATCCACCAAGGAAAGCACAACCGCAGGAACGCTGCTTCCCGAACCCTTTAACAGGTAAAACTGCATCAAGATATTATAGAGCAGGAAGAGAGCAGTGATTACCAGCAGGGGCAGAGAAATTTCGTTCCTGTGCAGCCAAAATACAATAGGGGCGCCGAATATAGTCAACCAACGGACCTTTGTTATAAAAAGTTCATTTGTCATCCTGTTTGCATTTTCCACTTTAACACCCCTATTACTGTCAAATGACATTTTTTGAGTTTTTGTTGGAGGAAAACTGAAATTAGTCCAGAAAAAATATAAAAGAAAAAGGGGGTTCTGATTACATGCGAATAAGAAAAATTAGAGTTTCAATATTAATGGCCATAATACTGATTATTGTACCCCTATTTTCCGGTTGTAGTAAACCGGAATCAGAGAAACAGAACTTTGAAGAAGCGCTGAAAAATGACGCCATCGCCGGGCTGAAGGGCGCTTACGCCGAGGATTTTACGCGTATTTCCATAATAAAGGGGGCTCTCTACAAGTTTGTGATTAACTCTTCTAATCCGCAGAATCTGGGAGTGACCATCGGCGCCGTGGAAGCCACCGTTTTTCCAGAAGAGTATGAGCTGAGGCGTTTTATACAGCTGGATAACATCTCCGCCCAAATGAGAAAAGAAATTGTAAGCCAACCAATGCTCTCAATTACCATGAAAAAAAGGGAAGTCCTCAATCATATTTACAACGCGGTATTAAAACCCATATCATTTAATATCGAGAGCGGCAAGGCCCTTACACCCCAGCAGATCTCGGTACTGAATAATCTTATTAATATGTTGGATAACCTGGCCCAAAATTACGCGGTTATTTCCAACAAGGATGTTCATTTAAACAGTAAAGAGGCCCAAAGGTCATTTCTGCAAATTCAAAACACTTTCAGGGAAATGCAGAACCTGGAACTCGTAAAACAGGACGATTAATCCATTAGCTTAGTCGAAAGCATTTTTTTAAGTTCTTCCTCGGATTTAAAGTCATCAAGTTCCGGAAGCGCTTCCATCACAGCATCAAGGATACCTCTGGCAACTGCCTCTTTTTCTATAAAGACCTTGTGCCTGTCATAACACCTGTTAGCCATGCTTTTCAACCATTCAACCTGATCCATATACAGACTTAAAAACATCTTTACTTTACTGCCGCGAGATTGTGACCTCGGAACAGTTTCTTTCCTGGAAGCGGGAGGCTCCGGGTCCTTTTTATTTTCCGGCACTTCCGGTGGTTGGCTTTCTCGTGGCTGAACCGTATTGGCAACTTTATCAGACTGCTGCTTCTTGTACTCCTCCCGGGCCAGTTCCCACTGGTCTCTCACCAGACGATTGATTTCCGGCTCATTTTTTATCGATTTTTGCATGACCGTACGACTGAACCATTTGACAGCTTCCTCGAAATTCCCCAATCGCCGGTTAAGTTCGCCAATCAGGTACATGATCCTGCTATCGCTCATTTTGGCTGTCTGGCGTCCCCATTCCTTTTCAAAGGAATGCTGGTACAGGTTCCTGGCCTGTTTAAGATATTTCATTTCAGTTTCACTTTTGCCCAGTTCCCGGCATAACCAGGCAGCCCTTAAAAAGAGACCGGCCAGAACGATGGCGGGGGATTGTCTTATCTGGGCGGTCCGGATGGCCAATTCGAAAGAACGCAGCCCAACCTGAGTGGTCCGTTCGCCTGAAAAGTCCGGTTCCTCCGAGCGGAGCAGGGCCAGACCCTTTTTCAGCCGTTCCAATTCGTTAGGCCGCAGTGGCTCGTTAAATTCCCTGTCTGTGTTAGCATATTGACAGTTTGGACAAACCCATATACTATACAAAAGAGGGTTAATATCGCGGTATTTTACGGAAAAGTCAGTATCCCGCTCAATTACGAAACAAGCTGAACTGCGAACCCTGGTGACAGTAAACTTATACTGGCATACAGGGCATGCCTTTTGTTGTTCAAAGAAGGCGCTCTTATTCACATTCCACTCCCCTTCTAAAAAGCTTTACAGAAAAATTCGTCATGTTTTGACATTATCCTCCTATGTAAATATTTTCGCAAATTTAGCAGGATGTTTGACAAAAATCTAGAATCAATAATTAGAATTGCAAAAAAATTCTCGACAATATATAATAATTTTTTATTATTGATTCTGTTGTAGAGGGGTTCGGTGGTGAAAACCCATATTGTCGAAATATTTTCCTCAATCCAGGGGGAAGGCCCGTATATTGGGGTCAGACAGATATTTGTAAGGTTCGCCGGCTGTAACCTGGACTGTGCCTACTGTGACACCGATTACAATTTTAAACGGAATTTCCGGGTTGAACATGAACCCGGAACCGGCATATTTGTTGACTATCCAAACCCTGTCAGCCCCGAAGAGGTCTCTGAAAAAATAAAAACATTTAACGTCGGCAAACATCACAGCATCAGCCTCACCGGAGGCGAACCTCTCATGCAGGCCGGTTTTGTGAGAGGAATATCTGACCTGCTGAAAGACAGAGACATCAAGTTTTTCCTTGAAACTAACGGAACGCTGCCTTCTGAATTGTCCAGTGTAATATCAAATATCGATATTGTCAGTATGGACATGAAACTGCCCAGCACATCAGGAGGCAGGGAATTTTGGGAAATACACCGGGAATTTCTGCAAATCGCCTCACAAAAGGAAGTGTACGTGAAGGTTGTTGTTTCCGGCAATACTTCAAAAATAGAGATAACCAGGGCCTGTGAAATTATCAATTCCGTCAGCAGCAAGATTCCCCTGGTAATTCAACCCGTGTCT
>DDKP01000084.1 GCA_002339745.1 Firmicutes bacterium UBA2595
CGCGCAGCGGTTTGGTACAATATTCAAAATAAAAACAGGCGAAATAAAGCAAAGAAGGGAGAGAGGACATGGCAGAAGAAAGATTTCTCAGAGAAGGCCTGACCTTTGACGATGTTTTGTTAATCCCGGCCAAATCGGAAGTTCTGCCCAGGGATGTAGACACTTCTACGTATCTCACCAAAAAAATTAAGCTTAACATACCTTTAATGAGCGCGGGAATGGATACCGTTACCGAATCCAGGCTTGCAGTGGCTATAGCCAGGGAGGGCGGTATCGGCATAATTCACAAGAACATGAGTATAGAGAAACAGGCCCTGGAAGTGGACAAGGTTAAACGTTCTGAGCACGGGGTAATAACCGACCCTATTTCTCTGTCTCCCGATCATCCGGTCAGCGATGCTCTCGAGATCATGGAGAGATACAGGATTTCAGGTGTGCCAATAACGGTTGACAACGTGCTGGTGGGCATCCTGACCAACCGGGACCTCAGGTTTGAAACAGATTATTCCAGGAGAATAGAAGAGGTGATGACCAAAGAAAACCTCATCACCGCCCCGGTTGGGACAACACTGGAAGAGGCCAAAAAAATCCTGATGAAGCATAAGGTCGAAAAACTGCCTATAGTTGACAGCAGCAATCATCTTAAGGGCCTGATTACCATTAAGGATATAGAAAAAGCCAGGATTTATCCTAATTCCGCCAAAGACAGCAAAGGAAGGCTGGTGGTCGGAGCAGCGGTCGGAGTTTCCAGGGATATGATGGAACGGGCTGATGCTCTGGTGAACGCCAAAGTCGATGTAATTTGCGTTGACACCGCTCACGGTCACTCCCGGGGTGTCCTGGAAGCGGTGCACATGATAAAGTCAAAGTACCCCGATATTGAAATTATTGCCGGAAATGTGGCTACTGCGGAGGCAACCAGGGACCTCATTTCAGCCGGCGCCGACTGTGTGAAAGTGGGAATAGGCCCTGGGTCCATCTGTACAACGAGGGTTGTCGCCGGTATAGGTGTCCCCCAGATTACAGCCATCGTAGACTGCGCCCAGGAAGCTGTCAAACACGGGATACCAATAATCGCGGACGGGGGAATAAAGTATTCCGGTGACATTACCAAGGCCATCGCGGCAGGCGCTGATGTGGTTATGATAGGGAGCCTCTTTGCCGGGACCGAGGAAAGCCCCGGTGACATTGAGATTTACCAGGGGCGGAGCTTCAAAGTATACCGGGGTATGGGATCGTTGGGAGCGATGAAGGAAGGGAGCAAGGACCGTTACTTCCAGGAAAATGAACAGAAATTTGTCCCTGAGGGCATTGAGGGAAGAGTGCCGTACAAGGGTCCGCTGTCGGAAACCGTTTATCAGCTGGTTGGGGGCCTGAAGGCAGGTATGGGCTACTGCGGTACCAGGGACATTTCCGAACTGAAAAACAAGACGAAGTTTATGAGAATTACCTCCGCGGGTTTGCGGGAAAGTCATCCCCACGATGTAACCATAACCAAAGAAGCGCCTAATTACAGTTTATGATGGAACGGTATTGGAATTTTGATCTCATTAATATATAATAATTATTGCAAGTTCTCCAAATTTTATCGGGAGTGGTAACAACAATGCTTGACAGGGATACCCTGCGCTTGATTCTGGACCGTCTGCTGGCAGGAGAAATAAGCCAGCAGGAAGTAACACGCTGGGCCTGCGAAATGATTACCCAGTACGGCGAAATTGAAGACCAGCTGGTAAGTGAAGTTTTGTTTAGCCTGGTGAGTTTCCGTGATGCCGGGATGGCTTTTCAGCACTACGGTCCCAGCCGCGAAAAGCTGCAGTATTTTATGAACTGGTTGGAAGGTGTAGGAAACTGTGGATGGGATCAATATAATGCCATATTTGATCCCGGTAAGCTTATGTAACAAATTATGCGGGGTTTGTCGGCACTGCCCGGCCTGGGGCCTCCAGTTGCCTTTATAGATTATTTCGCTCCACACTAACCGTACGGTTAGTGGTTTGTTTTTCAGGACAGGGAGAGGTGTAAACGTTGTTTTCATCGATAGAAGAAGTCAAAAATAAACTAACCCAACAGAAATATCTCATCAATGACAGACTGGCTACAGGGGTATTTCTGGCAGCCAAATTACAAAAACCCCTTTTGATTGAGGGGCCGGCGGGGGTCGGCAAGACGGAACTGGCCAAGGTAGTTGCCAAGGCCCTCGATACCGAATTGATCAGGCTGCAGTGCTATGAGGGTCTTGACGAGTCAAAGTCGCTGTTTGAATGGAATTACCAGAAACAGCTGCTGCGGATTCAGGCTAATCACCTCACAGACAAGACGTGGGAAGAAACCAAGGCTAACATCTTTTCGGAAGAATTTTACTTACCCAGGCCGATTATGAAAGCGCTCCAGGCGGAGAAACCTGTTGTGCTGTTGGTGGATGAACTTGATAAAAGTGATGAAGAGTTCGAGAGCTTTCTCCTGGAGGCTCTTTCGGATTACCAGGTTTCTATCCCGGAACTGGGCACTGTGAAGGCTAAGTCCATTCCAATGGTGGTTTTAACCAGCAACAATTACCGGGATTTCAGTGACGCCCTGAAAAGACGGTGTATTCACCTGTATATCGACTACCCTTCCTTTGAGAGGGAGTTGGCTATAGTCAGACTGAAGGTTCCTGGTATCAATGAGGCCCTGGCCGAAAAAATCGTCAGATTTGTGCAGTCTGTCCGCAAGATGGTCCTCAAGAAGTCACCTAGTATTTCCGAGACCCTGGATTGGGCCCGTACCCTGGTGCTGCTGGGGGTTGATACTCTGGACCAGGAGCTTGTCCTGAATACGCTGAACATCTTGTTAAAATACCAGCAGGATATCAAGAAGGTTGAGGAGAGAATAGGAGGGCTGCTGCCGGATTAATCGCCGGCCGTTCCGATGGACAGGAAAATTCTTGAATTTGCAACTCTGCTGAGAAAGACAGGGGTAAATGTCTCCCATACGGAAGTGGCAGACTGCCTCAAGGCTCTTGCCCTCGTAGGGTTGGAAAAAGAAAACTTTTATAATGTCCTGGTATGTACCCTCATTAAGGACCAGTCATACTTTCGCATTTTTGACAGGCTTTTTTACTATTATTTTGATCCTGATTTTACAGGCCACCGCAGTGAGGCGCTGAAAATGTGGCCTAATTTAATATTCCCCGAAAATAATGGGGTAAAATGTTCAGGTGTTGACAACGTTCCCGGCACGGAACAGGGACGGTCAACGGGATTTGGCCAGGGCCAGGGGTTAGCCACCGCCGCGGTAGACCAATTCGTACAGGTCATAAAGGTAGGAAAGCCGGATGAAATGGCCGACATGGTTAAAAAAGGCATTGAAAGCCTGGGCAGGATAAGAGAAGAAGACCTGGAGGATATGAAGGAAGTAGTCAGGCAGGTAAAGATTTTCCTGGAATGGAACATGGGAGTTTACCGTTTGGAAAACGAGGCCGCCGGTGTGGAGGAGAGCGTTTGGCTGGTTTGGAAGGAGCGCCTGGAGCAGATGGAAGACCTTCTGTACCGGGAACTTGAAAAGGCTGTAATCAAAGAATTGGGTCAGGCGGCCCTGGAAACAATCCTGCTCAGAGAGAACCTCAACGAACTTGATTTTTACAGGCTTTCAGCCCCGCAGGTAAACGAAATTAAGAAAAAATTGAGCAAGTTTGCGCATAGGCTGGCCACAAGACTTTCGTTCAGGCAGAAAAGGGCTAAGCGTGGAAAAATAGACCTGCATAAAACAATCCGGAAATCAATGGGGACGGGAGGGATTCCCCTCAAACCGGCTTTCCGCGACAGGTATCCTACGCGGCCGGAAATAGTGGTTCTCTGTGACATTTCGGGTTCGGTGAAGGTATTCAGCGAATTTATGCTGCAGCTGGTTTATTCCATTCAGAACAGGTTCATTCATGTCCAGTCTTTTGTCTTTGTGGATACACCTGACGAGGTGACTGAGTATTTTAAAAACCAGGAGATTGAAGACGGCATCAAAAACATCTACAATAAGGGGAAATTTTCCAAAACAGCCTTTTCTGATTATGGCCAGATGTTCATGGATTTCTGCGACAAATACTTTGAAGTTCTCAACAAGAAAACGACTCTCCTGGTAATCGGCGACGCCCGGAACAATTATCATAAAGCACAAAACGACTATTTCCGGAAGATGTGCCGGGAAGTAAAAAAGGTAATCTGGCTCAATCCTGAACCGGCCGAGAAATGGGACAAGGAAGACAGTATCATGTCCAGCTATGGTCTTTGTTGTGACCAGGTATTCGAATGCCGCAACCTGGAGCAACTGGAGAAAGTGGCAAAAAAAATTATCTGATAATTAAAGAGCCGGAAAGTTTCTGGTATAGTATTCAAAAATCAAAGTAGGCCCTGAGGGCTTTTTTTTGTGAAAAATAAATAAGGGTATTGACTGTTAAATGAGCATCATTTATAATTGTAAATGAGAATAGTTCTCAGCCAAATTATAGCTGTTTGTCGAAATTAACAAACATAATTAAGGAGGGGGCAGAATATGTATCTGGACAAATGCCGTCGCGGGCAGGTAGTAAAAATTGCGTTAATAGCAGATTCCGATATTAGGGCACAGGCTATCAGGTTTGGAATTGCAGAAGGTGAAATTGTTGAATGTGAAGAGATTATTCCTGCAGGGCCTGTAGTAGTGAGAAAGAACCACCAGGAGATAGCCATTGGCAGGGGATTAGCCAGAAAGATCAAGGTAGAACTGGTAAGTTAGTTCGTACATACAAGGAGATGAAATTAAATGCACTGTCATGATAACGGCCTAAAAATAGATATTCCCGAGGGCGCCAGGAAAATAGTACTAGCCGGCAACCCAAATGTGGGCAAATCCGTGTTTTTCAATGCATTTACGGGGCTTTATGTGGATGTCTCAAATTACCCAGGGACCACCTTGGAGATATCCTTTGGGAGATTCGGCAGTGATGTTGTCATTGATACTCCTGGAGTCTACGGTATATCGTCATTTAATGACGAGGAGAAAATAGCTAGGGACATAATTCTAGGAGCTGACCTGGTTATAAATATCGTTGATGCCGTCCACCTTGAAAGGGACCTATTCCTGACCCAGCAGATAATCGATACAGGTGTTCCTGTTATTGTGGCCCTTAACATGGTGGATGAAGCGGAAAAACAGGGAAGAAAAATAGATGTTGACCTGCTCAGCGATCTGCTGGGTGTGCCGGTAATTGAAACGGTAGCTACCAGAAAACAGGGGATTGACGAACTCATTGCGAATATTCACCGGGCCCGTTCCGGACATATTGATCCCGAATTACATAAGAAACTCCATCTGCTGCACGACAGGGTAGGGAACCAGGGAGAAGCGCTGCTGATTCTTGAAGGAGACCCCATTATTGCTGAACGGCATGGAATTGAACCGGGTACAGAAAGGGAAGAAATATACCTCAGGAGAAGGGAACGGGTCAACGACATTATCGGCCATGTGATAAAGCAGTCAGCGAAAGGAAACAGCCGCGCCGCTGTTCTTGGACGCCTGATGGTTCAGCCGCTTACGGGAATACCGATCCTGGCGGTGTTCCTTTACGCTATGTATAAATTTATCGGTGTTTTTATAGCCGGAGATGTCGTAGGGATTACCGAAGAAATTATCATGCAGGGAAAATATGAGCCGTTTATCAGGGCCTTGGTAGGTAAATACATTGCTGAGGAGACGGCATTGGGCACAATCCTGATCGGGGAATTTGGGATCCTGACCATGACCGTGACCTATATACTTGGGCTGCTGCTGCCATTGGTTGTCGGTTTTTACCTGGCTTTATCGGCCTTCGAAGATTCGGGATACCTGCCGCGGATAGCTACACTGGCCGACAAAACCCTTTCGGGTATCGGGTTAAACGGAAGGGCAGTCATTCCACTCATTCTCGGTTTCGGTTGTGTGACCCTGGCCACTATAGTTACCCGGCTGCTGGGTTCGGTAAGAGAACGCAGGATTGCCGTGTTCCTGCTGGGACTGGCTATCCCGTGTTCGGCTCAGTTGGCCGTAATAGCAGGTCTGATCAGCAGGCTTAACTGGATATATATACTGCTGTATGTCCTGACAATTTTTACTGTACTGGCTTTTGTGGGAACTCTTCTGAACAGGCTTTTGCCCGGTAAATCCACGGAACTGCTGATTGA
>DDKP01000050.1:0-1090 GCA_002339745.1 Firmicutes bacterium UBA2595
ATGCGCACTTCGGTGAAGAACGCGAACTGGTGGGGCCTCACGGTTCCGGTACGATATTTTTCTCTTACTGCAATCTGCGCTGCGTGTTCTGCCAGAATTACGAAATCAGCCAGTGCGGGGAAGGCGAGGAAGTAACCCCGGCCGAACTCTCCAAAATAATGGTGGCCCTGCAGAAGTATGGTTGTCACAATATCAACCTGGTTTCCCCCAGCCATATAGTCCCCCAGGTAGTAGAAGCAGTTTTCCTGGCGGCAGAAAAGGGCTTGGACATCCCGATTGTGTATAATTCCGGAGGCTATGACCTGGTAGACACCCTGAAGATGCTGGAAGGAATAGTTGATATCTACATGCCGGATATTAAGTTTTCGGATGAATCCTATGCAAACAAGTATTCCGGAGTAAAAGACTACTTCCGGATCGTCAAAGACGCTGTCAGGGAAATGCACAGGCAGGTAGGTAACCTCAAGGTTGACAAGAGAGGGATAGCATACCGGGGATTAATCGTAAGGCACCTGGTACTTCCTAACGGCCTGGCCGGGACAGAAAAGATCATGGAATTTCTTGCAAAGGAAATTTCCCCCGATACTTATGTAAACATCATGGCCCAGTATCATCCAGAACATTATGCCTATAGATACCCTGAACTGTCCAAGAGAATAACCACCGAAGATTACCACAGCGCTATCGATGCAGCCAAAAGAGCGGGGTTAACAAATCTATCAAAATAAATAGGGCTGTCCCAAAAGAAAGGGGCCTATTGACAAACTTCTTAAGTTTAAATATACAGGGGGCAGGTATATTCCTGCCCCCTGTTATCCGCTTAAAGTTCTTTTGTCAACAGGCCCCTTTTGGGACAGCCCTATTTATTGTTGCCGGGCTTGAGCGAAAAGTTTTTGATATTTTACGATTAGCCTGGGGACATTGTTGATATAGTTCCGGGTTTCGGGAATAAAGAGATAGTTCCCGTTTATTACATTGTTAGGCCCGGCATTATACGCGCCGAGGGCCTTTTCAATACTTCCGAAGGCCTTATACTGGTAGAGGAAATAACGCGTACCACCGTCAATGTTTTGCGCCGGGTCATACGGGT
>DDKP01000050.1:1506-3948 GCA_002339745.1 Firmicutes bacterium UBA2595
CCCCCTGATTCCTGTTCTATTATGGCCGCTATTATGGCAGGATCTGTATTGTACTTCTTCGCCGTTGTCTCTATCAACCTCGCCCAGCGGAGAATCTTATCTGTCTTGTCATAAGGTACGATTTCCCCGTTATCCGCAACAATTACGGGTTTATCGTCAATAGTTACAATCCTTACGGTTAACATATCAAAATACGCTTTCAGAGCATCGAAGAGGTTCTCCTTTATGATGCTGAGGTCACCCTTGGCAGGCTTGTCATCACCCTGAGGCACAAAAATCTTCTCAACACTTGAGGAGACCGGCATAGTGGCGCTTATACTGACCAGTTTTCCGCTTTCAACCTGTTTTAAACCCAAGTCCCGCTGGATAAGGAGCAGAACGTTCTTGAGGTTTGTCCTTACCACCGTGAGCTTTTCCTGCTTATAGGCAACGGTAGTCTGTAAATCAAGCCTGGCATCAGCCGGAATCTTAGCCAAAGGCGGGTTCTGTCTCGCCATAAAATTAATCAGCCTGTCACCTGCAGGAGGATAATAGATAGTTGAACATACCAGCGCAAAAACCAGCAGCCAGAACACTCTCCACCTGAACAGATAAAGGATAGATTTTCTGAGAGCCGGCAAACATTTCCTGACAACAGGCTCAAGCCTTTCCGGCAATAGATTTGAAACCGCATTTGCCACAACTAGTCCCTCCGTACAGCTCAGTACACCGCATGCTGGCGCAAATAATTAGTTTCTTCACAAACAAAATATCTCCTGCCGGAAATTATGACCAGCAGAAATATAAATTCCTGGAATGGGTGGCCGTTGTTGATTTATACAAATTCCATAAATTGCAGGAAATGGCTTGTGTCTTTATTTATAAACATATTTATCAATCCTTTATTATAATTGTCTTTTTATTTGCACACTAGCTTCAATCATGATACCGTTTACTGTAAGAATTATCTAATATTGTATAAAGTCAACCGAAAGCGGATAACCTTTAATTAGTAAACCAAAGAACCCCGATTAAATAATTAATCGAAAGGCGGAAACCGGATGACAAAAGAGGAACCATGGGATATGTTGGCTGACAAGAAAATTTGGGCCATGCTGAGCAATGTCGACCGGGATATTACTCCTGAATATATCCGCTTGATGTTTGTCGAATTGTTCAGTCGGATCAAAACCCTGGAATATGAAAACAACACCTTGAAAGTACTTCTGTTTCAATACGGTCTGATTGACGAAAAGGTTTATTTTGAGGCGCTGGAAGAAGTAAAAAGCTTTTTCAAGGAGTGGGATGAAGAAAAAGCCCAGGAAATTGAATTCTACGCCAACTCCGGCATATCATTCGTTGACTGGGTAGCATTCACCACCAAAGGTAGGTTTGATAAGCGGGCCCTCAATAGTTAAAAAGGAGTGTCCCAGTTGCTTATGGGACACTCCCCTTTTGTACCTAGATATTTAATTTTCGCTTGTTGATTAGTCTTCTTTGCCGGCGTACTTAGCGGCAATCTCTTGCATTGCGCCCGGATCTGCCAGGGTGGTAACGTCACCAAGAGCACGTCCCTCGGCAATGTCCCTCAGCAGACGGCGCATAATCTTGCCAGAACGGGTCTTCGGCAGTGCGGCAGTAAAGATAATGTCATCCGGGCGGGCAATAGGACCAATCTTCACGCCAACATGCTTCTTAAGCTTGTCAACAAGCTCGGGGCTTCCGGTAAACCCGTCTTTCAGGATAACGAATGCGCATGGGGCTTCACCTTTAACATCATGCTTCTTACCGATTACAGCAGCTTCGGCAACTTCAGGGCACTCAACCAGGGCGCTTTCAATTTCAGCGGTTCCGAGACGGTGTCCTGATACGTTAAGAACGTCGTCCACACGACCGGTTACCCATATGTAACCCATTTCATCCCTCTTGGCGCCGTCACCGGCAAAATAGAGATCGCCGAAACGCTTCCAGTACTGGTCAATGTAACGAGCGTCATCACCCCAGATGGTCATCAGCATTGACGGCCACGGGGACTTAACAACGAGATATCCTCTATCGACAGACTGCCTGTTTTCATCTATTACATCAACTTCAATGCCGGGGAACGGGATGGTTGCGGTCCCGGGCTTCAACGGGACTATCGGAGTCGGGGTGATCATGAATCCACCGGTTTCGGTCTGCCACCATGTATCCATAATCGGGCAGCGGCCTCCGCCGATATTCTCATAGTACCACATCCAGGCTTCGGGGTTGATGGGCTCACCAACGGTGCCGAGCAGCCGGAGTTGTGACAGGTCATGCTTCTTGGGATATTCCGGGCCCCACTTCATGTAAGTCCGGATAGCAGTGGGAGCGGTATAGAATACCGTTACGCCCCATCTTTCGGCCATATCCCACATCCTATCCTTGTCGGGATAGTCAATGGTGCCATCATACATAAAGGAGGTCATACCAAGTGCCAGC
>DDKP01000086.1:0-7934 GCA_002339745.1 Firmicutes bacterium UBA2595
GAAGGCCGCAAGATGTCCAAGTCTCTGGGGAATGTGACCGACCCCCTGGATGTTATCAAACAGATTGGTGCCGACATCCTCCGCTTATGGGTTTCTTCGGCGGACTATAAGGCCGATGTTGCCGCTTCCCCGGGGATCCTTAAGCAGATGGCCGAGGCTTACCGCAAAATCAGGAATACAGCCAGGTACCTGCTGGGTAACCTTTATGACTTTGAACCGCAGAAAGACAGAGTTTCGTACGCTGACATGGGCGAACTGGATAGATGGGCTCTGCTAAAGCTCCATAAGCTCCTCAAGCGGGTGTTGGATGCTTATCGGAATTACGAGTTCCACGTGGTTTACCATGCGGTGCATAATTTCTGCACAGTGGATATGAGCGCTTTTTACCTGGATATCATCAAGGACCGGTTGTATACCTCGGTTCCTTCTTCGAAGGAGCGCAGGGCTGCCCAGACTGTGATGTATGACATCATTACCTCCCTGGTCAAGTTATTAACTCCTGTACTGGCTTTCACGTCGGAGGAGATCTGGCGCCATATTCCAAAAACCGCCGACGACCCGGGCAGCGTCCAGCTATGCGACATGCCGGGAGTCAGGGAAGATTACCTTGATGAACAACTGGAGGCTAAATGGGATAGAATCATTACAATCCGGGATGAGATTGCCAAAGCGCTCGAAGCAGCCAGAAGAAAAAAAATTATCGGCCATTCCCTGGACGCTCACGTAACGGTTTACGCCGACGGAGAACTGATGCAGTTCATGGAGCAGATTCTGGATGACCTGCCGGCTATTCTTATCGTCTCCAAAGCTGAACTGGCCGAAGCATTGCAAGCGCCCAACGGGGTTTTCGTTTCTGAGGAAATACCGGGGCTGAAGGTAGAGGTGGCCCAGGCGGCGGGGGATAAGTGTGAACGCTGCTGGACCTACAGTGAGGAGGCTGAAAAAGATGATGGGGGCGCTCCCCTATGCCGCAGGTGCCGGGAGGTAATCGGACAGCTTTAGTGAATCTGCATGGTCTGGAGTGAGGTTTGCTCAAAATCTGAACGGAGCAGCGGCAGGAATCTCAGTTTTAGCGTCGAAATTATTGAAGTAGCCTTTTAACGATGCCCGGATTAAATTGCGCAAAAATTTTTAGGGGGGATATCATGTCTGAATTTAAGTGTGCGAACTGCGAATTATGCGGCAGGGAAGTGGAAGCAGAACTGACCTGTACAATTATCCTCAATGATGAAAAAAAACAGGAAAAAGCCTGCTGGTGCGTTTGCAAGGAATGTATGGACAACTTTAACGAGAACATTAAAGAATACTACAAGGCTATCATAAACGATAAACCCCAGAACAAATAAGAAGCGCGGTGCGCTTCTTATTTGTTTCTTTTGATTCTTGAAGCCTGGTACTCTTCAAGGTTTTTTAAGTTCTTTTCCTTCAACTTGCGGGTCATGTAGCCCCCCACCTGACCGGTTTCGGCGGCGCTCAACCCGGCCCACCCCATTTGTTTGACTTTGTCCCACAGCCCCAGTTCCTTGGCAACTTCAATTTTGAATTTGTCTATGGGGGTGAGTGTTTTCTTCTTTTTTTCCTTTTTTTTGCTTGATTTGCCGGCCTGCTTTCTCATCGCATTTCCTCCTTAGGAAAGTATAGCCCAAGAGACAAGTTTTCATTACATTAGTGCTGACTTTTTGCCCAACATGTTATAATATACTAGTGGATGAGTAATATACTTATTTTTAATAAAGTTTTGGAGGATAGATATGAGAGTTTTGGTCAGGGACGTTATGTCTAGAGGTGTGGTGAAATTGAAGAAAGACCAGACTGTCGGCGAGGTTAACCAGCTTTTCCTGGACCGGGTTATTGACGGCGCTCCGGTGGTGGACGATGATGGGAAAGTTATAGGGGTCTTTACAAAGACCCACCTTATGAGGGCGATGGGAAAGCCTTTAAACACTCCAATCGGGAAACTGATGAACAAAAATGTGATTTCCATAGGGGAGACCATGCCGGTGGAAGAGGCGCTGAGTATACCGGTAGGTCGACTGCCGGTAGTGAACAAAGAAGGCAGAATGGTAGGCTGGCTGACCCGCACCGACCTGGCCACGGCGTTTCTGGACCATTATAAAAAAGCTATTGAGGGATTGGAGCAGGTCTTTAATTCCATTCCCCACGGAATTATTGCTATTGACTCGGAATCCCGGATTACCGTGTTTAACCAAACGGGCGAGAAGTTATGGGGCGTGCAGACGGATCGGATTCTCGGGTATCCGGTAAACGAAGTTTTTCCGGTAATGCAAATGGAAAATATCTTAAGGACCGGCAAGCCGGAGAGTTATAAGCTGCAAGTCAATGGCGTTATGTATAACATTGACCTGACCCCTATTAAATCAGGTGGTGAAATTAAGGGCGCAGTCGCTGAATTTTATAAGTCGAAAGACTAACTGGTTGAAGGGCACCTGCCGGGGCCTTTAAGAATACATTAATACAGGGTGTGTTTAAAAATGTATGACAAAATAATGAAGGTAGCTGGGCAGATGCAACCGGAACTGGTCGAAATAAGGAGGGCAATCCACCGCAACCCCGAACTCGGGTTTGCAGAGTGGGAGACTTCAAAACTGGTGCTGGACAAGATTTCCGGGGTGGGAATCCAGGTAGAACGCGGCATTGCCGGAACAGGGGTTGTAGCTGTCCTGCCGGCGGCACGGAACGCTAAAACCGTAGCTTTAAGAGCCGATATGGACGCCCTTCCGGTTGAGGAGCAGAATGATGTGCCGTACAGGTCAAACAAGCCGGGGGTAATGCATGCCTGCGGTCATGACGCCCATGTGGCCATGCTGATTGGAGCTGCCAAAATCCTGGCCAAGATGAAAGATGAACTGCTGGTCAACGTAAAGTTTATTTTCCAGCCCTGTGAGGAACAGCCGCGGGGAGGAGCCGAACCCATGGTCAGGGAAGGGGTTTTGGAGAACCCGCGGGTTGATGCTATTTTCGCCCTTCATGTTAATCCATATCTACCGGCGGGGTTTGTCGGCCTCAAGGAAGGCACCGTAATGGCAGCGGCAGACCAGTTCACCATTAACATCATTGGAAAGGGAGGGCATGCTGCGGCGCCTCACCAGACCGTGGATCCTATAATTATTGCCTCCCACGTGGTCCAGGCTTTGCAGACGGTTGTGAGCAGGCAGATTGATCCCATTGAGCCGTTGGTAATTTCCGTATGCACCATCAATGGCGGCCACTCCTTTAACGTTATTGCGGACAGGGTGTCTCTGACCGGGACAGTCAGAACCTTGAACCCGAATATTCAGCAACAGATGCCGGAACAGCTCAGGTCCGTTGTAAAAGGAGTCACTTCCGCCTTTGGGGCGGACTACAGCTTCGATTACCAGTGGGGGTATCCAGCGCTGACGAATAACAGTTATATGCTCGAAATTGTAAGACAGGCAGGCCATCGCTTGGTCGGCCGGCAGCGGGTTTTAACAGTGGCTTCTCCGTCAATGGGGGCGGAGGACTTTGCTTGTTATACTTCCCGCGTGCCGGGGGCATACTTTTTTCTCGGGACAAAACCGCCCCAGGGAGAGACCTACCCCTGGCACAATCCCAAGTTCACTATTGATGAATCAGCCCTGGCAACCGGAGCAGCGCTGCTGGCGGGGTGTGCAGTTCGGGCTCAGGAAGCTTGGGGAGGAGAGACAGCGGAATGAATGGTTTAACTGACCAGGAGAGAAAAAGATACACCCGCAACTTGGTCCTGGAGGAAATCGGAGAGGCGGGGCAGCTAAAGTTAAAGGCAGGAAGGGTCCTGGTTGTCGGTACCGGCGGCCTGGGCTCGCCGGCCCTGTACTACCTGACTGCTGCCGGGGTGGGAACCCTAGGGATAGTAGACAGTGATCAGGTCGATTTAACCAATTTACAGCGCCAGATAATACACAGCATGGATAATCTGGGTCAGGCCAAGACTGTTTCGGCGTATGAAAAGCTGGCCAGGCTCAACAGCGACATCAGGATTGTACCCGTTCAGGAAAGGGTGACCACCGAAAACGCCTGCCGGATTATTGACGGTTACGATGTTGTTGTGGATGGGACAGATAATTTCCCAACCAGGTTCATTTTAAACAGCGCCTGTATTAAAACAGGGAGGCCGTTTATCCATGGAGGAATCCTTGGTTTTACCGGCCAGGCCATGACAGTGGTTCCGGGGCGGGGACCATGTTTTCAATGTGTTTTCCAAGAGCCTCCCTCTCCGGGGACTGTGCCGGAATCACCCGGAGTACTGGGGGCAGTGGCCGGCACCATAGGAACAATCCAGGCTGCGGAGGCCGTTAAGATTCTGCTGGGGACCGGCCAACTTCTTATAGGGCGCCTCCTGATATATGATGCCCTGCAGTTGTCATTCCGGGAAGTACAGGTGAAAAAGAACACCGCTTGTCCGATATGTAAGGCTTTATAAACCTTCGTTGCCGTTTACATCAGCATTTTGGGTATTTTGGAATGGATTTGAACTGTTTAACCTATGCCGTATAGGCTAACCAGTTTTACGTGCTCTCCACATCATCAGGGTTATCGTTAGTTACCAGTGTTATACCGTCGCCGGTTTTTTTTGTGATTCGGTCATCGGGGTTGTCCAGGATCACGAAATTGTTTTCGGTAAGGCCGCCTTTATCATATATTTTCTTATGCTGTGTTTTAGGAAATCTTTTCTTTTTATTTTCACTCATGGTTAATCCTCCCTGGGTTGCATTTGCTGTTTCTCGAAACGAAAGAAGGAAATCAGGACAGCAGTACCTTTCCGATGACGGTTACACAGTCACCGTCTTCAATTACTGCCGCATTGGCCTCATCAGTATCCACGTGCATTTCGGTAATATAGTTTTTGTCCACCCTGATCAGTACTCCGTTGAAGATAAGATCACGCTCGCCATCAACCAGTACCTGCACGCGGTCACCGTTATCAAGTCCTAATTCTTTGGCGTCTTCAGGACTCATGTGGATGTGAGTTGCCGCCAGGATTACACCTTCCCTCAGGGTAACGGCCCCGGCTGGGCCTACCAGAACTATTCCCGGTGTTTCCTCCAGGTCTCCCGAATCCCTTACAGGGGGATCCACTCCCAGGTGATATCCATCTGTGCCGGAGATTTCCACCTGGGTTTTTTCCCTTACCGGTCCGAGAATCCGGACATCTTCTATTACTCCTTCCGGTCCGACGACGGTAACGGTTTCCCTGGCGGCAAACTGTCCCGGCTGGGCCAGGTCCTTGTATTTAGTTAGCTTATATCCAGGGCCGTACAATTGTTCCAGGTCAGCCTGGGAAATATGAATGTGCCTTCCGGAGATTCTTACCGTTACTTCATTGAATTCGGAAGTCAATGGCTCGACATGCGGTAGAGCTTCCTCGAGAGGAAGCCTCGGTTCTTGGGGCTGCCAGTAACCGCAATTGCTGTCAATCATGCAGCTTGCTCCTTCCCGCCCGAAAAAATTTTTTCTCTGCTAAGTGATATTTTGCCCATTAACTGAATATATATTTAGGTTAGGCCATAATTAGTGACAAGTGACCACCGGTCACTTACCGCTAATTTTCTTTTTGAAAGTTCTCCACCGCACTGATATAATGTTATTATTACCTTTAAGATGTAAGGAAGTGAGCTAATGTCAGAACATATTCTGTCAAAAAATGATGAACCGGGCAATAAAGTGATAATTACCGTTCTCGGACAGGACAAGGTAGGAATTATTGCAGGGGTTTCGACCATCCTGGCTGATAACAACGTTAACATCCTGGATATTAGCCAGACAATACTGCAGGATATATTCACCATGGTCATGGTTTGTGATATCAGGAACTGCAGGGTTGACCTGGGAACGCTTAAAGAAAAGCTGGAAGTTAAAGGCAGGGAGATAGGACTGCAGATCCAGGTGCAGCACGAGGACGTTTTCAAATTTATGCACAGGATTTAAGGGGGAAATGACTTGCTAAGCGTTCAGGAAATAATGGAAACTATCCGCATGGTTCAGCAGGAGAACCTGGATATCAGGACCATCACCATGGGGATAAGCCTGAGAGACTGTTCCCATAGTGATTCTCGGGTAATGGGGACGAAAATATATGACAAGATTACCGGGTTGGCTTCCCATCTTGTCAGGACCGGCGAAGAAATAGAGCGGGAGTATGGAATACCTATCGTGAACAAGAGGATATCGGTCACTCCTATATCGATTATCGCTGAAAGCTGTGAAACCGATGATTATGTCTGCTTCGCAGAAGTACTGGAGAAGGCCGCAGCTGAAGTCGGAGTCAATTTTATCGGCGGTTTTTCGGCTCTGGTCCATAAAGGATTTACCAAGGGGGACTTAAAACTGTTGAAGGCGATACCTGAAGCTCTGGCAGGTACCGAGAGGGTCTGTTCCTCCGTTAACGTGGCAACCACCAAGGCCGGTATTAATATGGATGCTGTGTATCAAATGGGTAAAATTATTAAAGAGGCGGCTGCCCTGACGGCCAGGGAAGACGGCCTGGCATGTGCCAAACTGGTAGTGTTCGCCAACGTCCCGGAGGATAACCCTTTCATGGCGGGGGCATTCCACGGAATCGGTGAACCGGAATGTGTAATCAATGTCGGAGTCAGTGGACCGGGAGTGGTCAAGAATGCCGTGGAAAAGGCCAAAGATGTGGATTTTGGGTCTCTGGCAGAGACTATCAAACGAACCGCTTTTAAAGTTACCAGGATGGGTGAGCTGGTAGGGAGAGCCGCATCAGCCAAGTTGGGGGTGCCTTTTGGGATTGTGGACCTTTCACTGGCTCCTACTCCTGCCGTTGGAGACAGTGTTGCTGCTATCCTGGAGGGAATGGGGCTGGAAAGATGCGGTACCCACGGGACAACCGCTGCCCTGGCGCTCCTCAACGATGCCGTAAAGAAAGGCGGGGCCATGGCTTCATCTTATGTCGGTGGTTTGAGCGGCGCTTTCATCCCGGTCAGTGAGGATGCTGGGATGATCAGGGCCGTGGAGGAAGGAGCGCTGTCCCTGGACAAGCTGGAGGCCATGACCTGTGTTTGTTCGGTGGGGCTGGATATGATTGCTGTGCCCGGCGACACCAGTGCGGAAACAATTTCGGCAATAATTGCCGACGAGGCTGCCATAGGAGTGGTTAACCAGAAGACAACCGCTGTCAGGATAATTCCGGCCCCAGGTAAGAAAGAAGGGGACTATGTCGAATTCGGCGGTCTTCTGGGCCGGGCTCCCGTAATGGCCGTCAACAAATACAGTTCCTCGGCATTTGTTAAAAGAGGCGGGAGAATACCCGCTCCTATCCAAAGCCTAAGGAATTAAAAAATAACCCTTGGCGGGGTTATTTTTAATGCGTCTAGTTTCCCATTTAAAAGGAAATATTAGAACTACAGAGAATTTTTTCTTGTGAAAATGATTGAATCATGTTGATTTGACCCGAAAGGAGATTGACTATGATTCACCCGGTAGTCAAACTGGTTTATACCCTCATCGGCCTGGGCATTCTGTATTTTATATTTCCGCACCTGGTACCGTTTTTGGTGGCCTTGGTGCTGGCTGTACTTGTCGAACCGGTGGTTCTAAAATTGCAGGAGATTCTGAAGGGGAAACGCACTGTTGCGGTGACCGTCAACCTGTTGATGTTTTTATTTATAGCAGGCTGGCTGGTATTTTTAGGATGGGCGAAAATCATCGCCCAGGCGGTTGCCCTGTCCCGTCAGCTGCCCTTTTTTGCCAGTGAAGTCGGGAAAAACATGGAAAGTTTAATTCTGCGTACCCGGGTCTTTTTTGAAGACCTGCCGGCTGAAACTGTCCGGGGCATGACAACAGCTATCCGGGATGCCGTAAACATGGGGGATGAAATTAACAGAGCGATGAACGCTTTACTGGGAACCGCCAGGGCCATTCCCAACATGTTCATTATAGCAGTGGTCACCCTG
>DDKP01000086.1:8325-13637 GCA_002339745.1 Firmicutes bacterium UBA2595
CTGCTCTTTTCCGAGCGGGCCAGGGAGAAAGTATCGGTTATACTTCATGACGTAAACCGGGCCATTATAGGGTTTGTCCGGGCCCAGTTTATAGTAAGCCTCATAACTTACTTTTTCATCCTGGCCGGGCTTTTGCTTCTGGACATCGGGTACGCCATGGCTATTGCCCTGCTGATTGTACTGGTGGATATCCTGCCGATTTTGGGAACGGGTTTTGTGATGCTGCCGTGGGCGGCCTTCCTTTTTATCATCAACGAGCGATTTACAGCTATGGGGATTATGGTTCTTTACATACTTATCATCGTGCTGCGCCGGATCATAGAGCCAAAGATTCTCGGACACAATATCGGCTTGAGCGCATTGACAACCGTTATCAGTATGTATTTGGGTTTCAAGGTGTTGGGTTTAGGAGGCATTTTCGTCGGGCCGGCTGTCTGTATTATATTTAAGGCGATGCAGAAAGCGGGATTGTTCCGGGAGAAGGTGGACTTTTAAAGAAGACTTTGATACAACCCTATCAATTCACTGCCGGCCCTGTCCCAGTTAAAGTACTTCTCGACCATATCCCTGCCGGCTGTGCCTAAACTAAGGTTTAAAGCGGGGTCGTTAAGCAGGGAAAGAACTGGGCCGACGAAGGACCTGGGGTTTGCTTCATTGTAAACCAGGAAACCATTTATACCATGTTTTACTACTTCCGGAATACCTCCCCGTGCCGATGCGACTACCGGAACACCTGAAGCCATAGCTTCGGTATTGACCAACCCAAACGGTTCATCCCACTGGGAAGGGCAGACAAAGACGTCCCCCAGGGCAAAGTACAGCGGCAGGTCCCCTGGGTGCACATAATTGGTAAAACGCACATTTTTAGCTATTTTGAGGGCCATTTTATGCAGCGTCTTGATGTACGGGGAGGGCCGCGTATTTCCGAACCAACCGCTGCCGAGAACGACCAGGCAGCAGTCCGGGTACTCTTTCAATACCTGTTCCATTGCTGTAACAAGAATGTGTACCCCCTTCTTGGGGATGACCCGGCCGGCGAACAGGACCACTTTATGGTGCTCCGGAATGCGAAGTTTCCTTTTCAGTGCGCCGGCCTGTTTTTGAATATAGGGTTCCCAGCGTGGTCGAAACTTATCCGGTTCTGTTCCCAAGTGAATACTGCAAACCCTGTCTGATACCCGGGGAAACATTTCGATTAAACGATCGCGCATGAATTGGCTGTATACCAGGATCTTATCACATTGGTGAAAAATCTGTAATGTTAACCCTGGTTTAATGAGATTTTCGGCAATGTGGATCAGCGAATGCAGGCTGCAAATGAATTTGCTCCCGGGATTGCCGGCTTTTGTTTGGGGAATAAACAGGGGCCGGTTTTCTGCCTGGATAATGGAATAATGCCTGTTTTTTATACTGGATCTTATTTTGCGAAAATAATCCGGTTTGGCGGGAATGCGGATATGGGTTATCCCGTTTTTCGTTTCTTTGGCAGGAAGGGCAGGAGCAGTGCGGCCGTAAATATCAATTTTAAATTTGGTTCCGGTAATTTCCGCCATTTTTTGGATTACTGTTTCTACGGAACCGCCGGAAACCGGCGGGACCGGCAAAAGCCCCGGAGAGACCACGGCGACAGTGCCGGACGGAAGGTTGCTTATGGCATTAAAATCACCAATCAAGATAAACAGCTCCTTTGATGTCATTATTTTATGTTAAAAACGTTATATCACCTCTCAATGGTCCGGTACATATTTTGTAGTGAGCAATGAATAATAACCGGGGGTGGTTAATAATGTGCTTTGATAACGTGGAATATGATTCCGTGCAATCTATTATGGCCAACATGCGCCAGATAGCGTCAAAACAGAAGGAATTGGCCGAATTGGTCAGAAGCCAGGTAGAAAACATAAGCGGTGCGGTAAAAAATACCCAGGCGCCGGAAGACTTGACCGGTATAGGAAGCAAAGTCAAAGACACTCTCAATTCAGCGAGAGAAGAACACGCCAGGCTGCGATTTCAGCTGGATAACCTGGCGGAGGCTTTATACGAACTTTGGGAAGCCCAGGAATAATGAAGAGGGGAGAAACATGAAAAATGTTACTCCCCTTTTCTACTGGCGACTAAATTTTTCCAATATTTTTTTCACTGAGTTGCACCTTGATTCCCAGGTATTGGCGCGGGCTAAACTGAGCTGTAGCGCGCGGCGCCGGTCTTTTTCGTCTTCCCTTTCCAGAAGAAGCCGTTCTGTTTTATCCAGGAAATCTTTGTTGTTATGCGCTATTTCCACTATTTTTCCAAACTTGACGACTTCGGGTATTTCAGTGGAGACAATGGGCAGGGCTGCAGCCAGGTATTCGTAAAATTTAATCGGACTGGAACTGGTTCCTGTTTTGGATCTCCGGAAGGGGATGATACCGACATCGAACTGCTTTAAGTAGTTTGGAAGAATGCCGTAGGACCTGCGGCCGAGATAATGGATGTTGGGCAGTTTCACAGTTTTTATTCCTGCCTGTTTGGGTCCTATAAGAACAATCGACCAGTAGGGCCGTTCTCTGCCGAGGAACCCGAGCAGGTCAAAATCAATCCATTCGTAGAGCGCCCCGATGAAACCTATCAGGGGTTTTTTCATGTTTTTCAGGTCGTTGGGAAATTTCAGGTTGTTGTTGGCCGCTCTGCTGAAATGCGGAAAATCACACCCGTTGGGGATAAGAAAACAGTTGGAATTATAGGCGGCTTTGGATTGATAAAGCGACTCCGACACAACCAGAACTATATCGGCCTTTTTGGCCAAAATGAGGTCTGCTTCGGCCGAGTATTTTGGTGTCCAGCTAAATGAAGAAAAGTCGTCGAGACAGTCATATATGACCAGTTTTTCGTTCAGGTTCCTGCACAGGTATTCGGCTTCCGGCATGTTGAACCATAATATGGCGTCATCAAAACCAAAATGCCTGATAAACTTTTTCATCAAATCGGTGAAATGCGTCTGTATTTTCAGCCCGGACAGTTTTGGCCGCGGCGGTGTAAATACAGTGAGATTCCGGTTAATAGATCTGCACCAGTCATCAAAATTAAAATTTTGCAGGCATTTTTCTCCGGCTTTCATCGGTGGGTTTACATATGCTATCTTAAAGTCCCGGGAAAACGTGGTCATCAGCTGCTGCGGCCGCTGAAACAGGAAATCCCACCGGGTGGAGGAAAAGCAGATAATTTTGTTCATTTCCTGTTACACCCAGTGATAGTCAAAGCCGGAATATTCACTATACAGCCGCAGTTTATCAATCGTATTATCCATCAGGGCCAGGCTTTTTTTGTACTCGTTTACGGTAGCAAGTAAGGAGTCCACAGTTTCTTTTCTATTGTCTTCCGGTCCAGGGTCAATTTTTAAGACTTCCACCAGAGCATTTAATGCTTCCTCTCCCAGATACAGCCCATGCAAAAAATCATTTATTATTTGTTTTAGTTCATCCTTGTTAACATACATTGGTTTTCCCCCTTTTGTGTTTACTATAGTATATGAATGTTACGGCTTGTGTTGTTTATTTTAAAACTTTTTTATGGAAACCGGGGGGTGTTTGCCAGGGTTTTCACTGCCAGATCCTGGTACAGCCGGGCCATTTCCAGGTTCAATTTCGGGGAATTGTACCCCTGTTCCACGGCTTTGCAGAGATATTGTCCTGCCCGGGCGAGGTTGTTAAGGGCCCAGTATGTTTTGCCCAGGCGGTAGAATATTTCCGGCCCGGCTTGATTTTGCTCTACGAGCTTCATGTACTCGGTTTCCGCTTTATCGTAAATCCCGTAGTTGAAGTAAAGGTTTGCCAGCAGCTTGGTGGGCCGGGTTTCAAAAAGGTCTTCAAAACAGTTTAAAGCATCGTTTAGACTATCGAATTCTTTAAATTCAATTAGTCTCTCAAATATCTCATTTATCACCGGATACTCCGCATCTCTGCTGTTTTTAAGTGCACCGGGGGAAGGCCGGCGTCCCTTGAGCAGGATCTCCAGCGCCTCTACCAGTACAGGAGTGGCTCCGGAATTTTTGATGTTTTTCAGGCAGGCGGCAGCTTTTCTGTTATTCTTTTGCAGCCAATAGTAGAAAAAAAGATTGCTCTGGGCCGTGGAATAAAAGTCGCTTTCCGGGGAGATCGCATTAAGCTCCCGAACAGCGAGGCGATACTGCTTTGCTCTCATCAGACAAAGACCTTTGACCAGGCGAGCTTCCAAAGGCAGCGGCGCCTGTTTCCCGGCTGAATCAAAGCACTGGACAGCCAGTTGATAAGCCCTTTCCCGAAAAAAAATATACCCTAAATCCAGCTGCATGCCGGGGTTTGTGAGGTCAAACAAGGTATTTAATGCCTTCATGGTATATTCCGGGGTATCCCTGGGCTCAAGGATCGCGATTATTCTGGCCAGGGAGTCAATTGAACTGGGATTTTCCCTCAGGGCATTAATATAATGGGCCAGGGCGGTCTCATTGTCGGCAAAGTATTCGGCCAGCTCTCCCAGGTGATGGAAGATTTTATCTTTATAGTGGCTATACAGGTTTGCGTAGTGGGCGGGCTGGCGGGGGACGGACAGGCATTTTTTAAAGGCTGTGTAGGCCTCCGCATGGCAGCCGAGGTCGCGACAGATGTTTCCCTTGAGGTAGTAGAGGTCCCCGTGGTCATGAAAAGATTTTTCCCACACAGTGTTGATAAATCTCAGGGCTTCTTCGAGATTTCCCATCAGGTAGTGGCATTTTGTAATGTATCGCATCAGTTTTGGCGCGTAAACGGCCTGAAAATCGGTTTTATCGATAACGAAAAAAAATTCCTCCAGGGCTTTGTCAAACTGCCCGGCCCGGAAATATTCCACACCGAGGTGAAAACGGTCAAGCGGGTTGTTGGGGTTCTTTGCCAGTGATTTTAGCAGCAGCCTGGTATTACGCTCGGCCTTGTTTTTAGCTGCGATTTCTTCTTTTAAATACCCGTAATGCATTATGCAGATGTCTTCGGCAATCCCGATCTTGGCGTCCGGGTTTAAAGCGGTTATGTTGTCGCAGATCTGCTCATGGATTACCCCCGAGTAACGGTATCCCTTCCTGTTCCGGAAGAGGCGGAAGATTATGTCAGAAGCAATCTCGATACCGTTTATCGATTCATAAAAGTTTAATACCTTGATAAGATACCCTTCAAAATCATTCCTGGCAGTTTTTTCCTTCAGGGCCGGGATAGACCGGGGGTCTAATTCTTCGTCCCCATCCAGAAACAGAACCCAGTCGCCTGACGCTTTTTTCAGAGCAAAGTTACGGGCTTTGCTGAAATCTTCGCGCCACCTGATTTTAA
>DDKP01000086.1:13970-14821 GCA_002339745.1 Firmicutes bacterium UBA2595
TTTTAAATATTTTACCTGTATATTTTCTGGCTATTTCAACCGTCCTGTCGGTAGATCCCGTGTCAACCACTATTATTTCATCGGCCACGTTCCTGACGTTTTCCAGGCACCGCTCTAAGTGTTTTTCTTCGTTGTTCACCACCAGGCAAACACTAAGCGCCACTTGTTTCAAAGGAAAACAACTCCTCCGCACCCGTCTGACATATAATATGGAAAATTGACGGGAAACGTTCAATTCTCTGCGTTAACAGAGAATTTTTAAAAAAGCTCCTTGCGGGGCTTATTCTGAGAACGGTCCCTCAGTCCTTTGATGGTTTGAAGGCTTGTGACCTCTACAGAATCACCCCGGCAGCGGGCTTTTTTACTTTTTGTAATTTATTTGACACGAACATTCACACATAGTGATGCCCGGTCATAATATGTCATTGAAAAAAGGGGGTAGAGAAATCAGGAACGACGAGAAAAAATCCAGAAGAACCAGCTTGACCACAGTTACCGGTCACGCCATTTGATACTGGTTCACCAGGAGCAGCAATTTGCAGGGAACTTATTATTTCCCGTCTTGGCCGGGAATAAAAAACGTTTGAGGAGGAGGGGGAATTATGGCTGTCCAAAAGAATATCGATTCATCGAGCCTGGCTGAAGTGATCGACCGGATCCTGGATAAGGGTATAGTCATCGATGCGTTTGCCAGGGTATCTCTGGTTGGAATTGAGCTTTTGGCGATTGAGGCAAGGGTTGTTATAGCAAGTGTTGAAACATTCCTGCTGTATGCCGAAGCAATCGGTTTGACGGCACAACCGGTTTGCGCTTAAAACTTCGATTTTATTGAGGAGGTAAGGTAAATGGCT
>DDKP01000086.1:15161-15317 GCA_002339745.1 Firmicutes bacterium UBA2595
GTTCAAAAAAATATCGATTCATCGAGCTTAGCTGAAGTTATTGACCGGATTTTGGATAAAGGTATTGTTATTGATGCCTATATCAGAGTATCCTTGGTGGGGATCGAACTTTTGGCGATTGAAGCAAGGGTAGTTATAGCAAGTGTTGAAACCTTC
>DDKP01000062.1:0-3375 GCA_002339745.1 Firmicutes bacterium UBA2595
GCCCATGATTCACTGGCCCCTATAGGCATCAATTCAATAAAACGGACATGAAGGGGCATTTTCCTGGTAAGATCAACAAAATCCATGACTTCATCCTCATTAAATCCCCTCATGACTACAGTGTTTATTTTCACAGGGTCAAAACCGGCCTTAAGGGCAGCTTCAATGCCCAGCCACACCCCGTTCAACCGGCCGCCTCTCGTAATTCGGGCAAACTTTTCCGGAGAGAGTGTGTCAAGACTGATATTAACCCTCTGCAGTCCGGCCGCTTTTAAACCGGCCGCCATCTCGGGCAGCAGGATGCCGTTGGTGGTCAGGGCAATATCATCAATTTCGGGAATCTCGCTCACCATTTTGATAAGTTGCGTGATACCCTTCCTGACCAGCGGCTCCCCACCCGTAAAACGGACTTTTCTTATTCCGGTTAAAACCGCGCTCCTTACAATCTCAACGATTTCCTCCAGGCGCAGGATTTCCTCATGGCCGGTCAGCCTGACCCCTTCCTCCGGCATGCAGTAAACACACCTGAGGTTGCACTTATCGGTGACGGATATCCTTAGATAGTTGATGTTACGTTGAAATGTGTCGTTCATTAAAGTCACCCTTTCAGGATAATCTTCCCCGTATCGCGCATGCTGTACCCGCCCAGTTTTTCCACACTGCCGCGGAACCGGGGATCAGCCAGAACCTCAAGCAGGGCCGCAATAAATGGGGTCTCCCAGTATATTTCCGGAATTACCAGGTCAAACCGTTCTTCGGTAACAGGCACAAAATCCAGGTGCAGGGCGTTGGCGGCAGCCAGAATCCCCAGGCCCACGTCGGCGCTCCCCCCGGCCACCGCGGCGGCCACGGCCATATGGGTATATTCTTCCCTTTCGTATCCTTCAATATCTTCGGGGTCTATGCCCTCTTTACGCATGTAGTAGTCCAGCAGCAGCCTGGTACCGGCCCCTTTTTGGCGGTTGACAAATTTCATATTGGGCCTGGCCAGGTCCACAAATGTCCGGATACTTCTGGGGTTCCCCCGGGGAACAATAAACCCCTGCTGCCTGTGCATCAGGTTGACTATTACGACGGGTATTCCCGGCAGCAGCTTCTCAACATATGGAATATTATACTCTCCCGTTTCTTCATCCAGAAGGTGAACACCGGCCAGGTGTGCTTCCCCGCGGCGAAGCGCCAGCAGGCCCCCCAGGCTCCCGACATGGGCGGAAGACAGCGAGCGTTCCGAATGCATCTCCCTGAGGTAGTTCCCCAGGATGTCTATGGAGACATCATGGCTTCCGATCATAACCGTTGTATTCTCTATTTCCTTCCGGTCACGCAAAAGTTCCACTTCCACCTGGCCGCCGGCTTCATACCCTTCCAGAAACCTTGGAACCTTTACAATGCCGTCGGCCCTGATAAGAGAAGTCAACACGCCCGCCCCTCTCGAGATAGGGGTGGCAATTGTCCTGTCACCCACTCTGCCAAGCTTTACCCGCACAAACTCGTCAACCCCCTGGGGGGAAACAAGTTTCCGGGATAACGAAGCCTTCATCACCTGCCTGGCAGGAGCACAGGTCCCAGATTTTGCTTCTATAACCGGCTTTAAAAACAGTTCACAGTTAAGGATTGCCGAAACCGGGTAGCCGGGTATTCCCAAAACCGGCTTGTTTTCTATTGCTCCCAGTACCACAGGTTTCCCCGGCCTGATAGCCACACCGTGAACCACTACCTCGCCAAGTTCCCGGATAATGGCTGCCGTGTAATCCTCCGACCCGGCAGAGGAGCCTGCGTTTACCACAACTATATCGGCAGAGGAAACGGCTTCCCGAATACGCGCTCTGAGCAATTCGTAATTGTCGGGCGCAATGTCGTACCTGACTGCCCGGCCGCCCCATTCGCTGACCAACCCTCCTATAATCCTGGAGTTGTACTCAATGATATTCCCGGGCTGAAGCTGCGAACCGGGCTGAACCAATTCTGTTCCTGTAGGCAGGACAGCTACTGCCGGAAAAGGCCGGACCAGCACTTCCGTAACTCCTCCCGCCAAGATACCGCCGATGTCCATCGGCCGAAGGACATGATTGGCCGGGACTATCATTTCGGTAGCCACAATATCTTCCCCCATCGGGCGAACATTCTGCCAGGGAGCGGCAGCAGCGATGATTTGGATTTCATCTGCGGTAATAAAATGTAAATGTTCAATCATTATAACAGCGTCACAGCCGGCCGGTAAGGGGTCCCCCGTATCCACCGGGAAGGCTTGCACCCCGACTTTCAGGTTCACAGGCGTGGTTTCGGTGGCCTTAAACGTATCTTCTGCCCTGACCGCCATCCCGTCCATAGCTGAAGCATGATAATGCGGTGATGATATTTGGGCATAGACCGGCGCCGCGGTTACCCTGCCCAGGGCGTCATCAACCGCAATAAACTCGCCGGGCAGCGGTTGGAGAGCCCCTAATTCACGGAGCCTGCCAAAATATATGTCCACAGCCTCTTCCAGAGGGGTATTGTCCAGATAAACGTTTCTTTTAGTCAAGCGCCTCACCTGCCTGGTTTTTTTACCGGCCGCCAGCCACTGGTCACCGGCCACTAAAATAAAATTACCTCAACTTCTTCCCCGGCTTCCAGTCCTTCCTTGGCCATAGGTATTACCACTACGCCGTCCGCTCTGACCATTGTGGAGATCAGGCCGGATTTGCCCAGAACCGGCTCTGCTATATAGCGGTCACCGGTTCTCCTGACAGCAACCCTGATATAATCCGTCCTGCCGCTGGCAGAGGCCATGCTCCTGCTCATAACTGCCCGGATTATTCTGCGGTCGGGCGGCGTAAAACCCAGGCCGGAGTAAGCCTTGATCAGGGGGACCAGGAATATGTCCGCCAGAACCATAGCCGAAGCCGGGTGGCCGGGCAACCCGATAACCGCTTTGCCGCCGACCACACCCAAAATTGTCGGCTTACCCGGCTTAACTGAGACACCATGGACAAGGACGCCGGGTTTACCCAGGGAATTTATTACCGCATAAGTCACATCCCTTGCCCCGACAGAACTTCCGCCTGAAACAACCACTATGTCGGTTTCCTCAACGGCTTGTTTCATCACCCGCTCCAATTGGGCAAATTCGTCCTGAACAATCCCGTACTGCACGGCCTGTCCGCCTGCTTCTTCCACCATTCCCGCCACGGCATATGAATTTATGTCTCTTACTTGGCCCGGGCCCGGTACCCGCCCGGGTTCCACAATCTCATCTCCGGTAGATATGATACCGATGCGCGGTTTTTGGACCACCGGACAGGAAGTTAATCCCACTCCGGCCAAAACTCCCATCTCCTGCGGCCTGATCCGCGACCCTGCCTTTATCACTACCTGTCCGGCGGAAACATCCTC
>DDKP01000062.1:3767-4311 GCA_002339745.1 Firmicutes bacterium UBA2595
AGTCCTGTCATCCAGCTGCTCCGTGTATTCAACCATCACCACGGCATCGGCGCCATCAGGCAGCATGCCGCCCGTCGAAATCCTCACAGCCTGTCCCGGTTTGACGGAAACCGCCGCACCCTGCCCCATCAAAACCTCCCCCGCTATTTCCATCATGGCAGGCATGGCCTCGGAAGCCCCGAAGGTATCACGGGCCCGCACGGCATACCCGTCCATAGTCGAGCGGTCGAAATCGGGAACGTTTATGTCAGAGACGATATCTTCGGCCAGGATGCGGCCCAGGCCATCGTGAAGAGGAATTTTTTCCTGCCTGAGCTCCGGTAAAGATAAATTGCTCTGCAAAACCTCCCATGCCTGTTCCACAGACATCAGCTTAAACAATTCAGCCATGATTACCTCCGTACAAACAATCAGAAACACCCCAACTGGCAGTTCCTGATTTTTATTTTCAGTTCATCCGCCGCTTTTCCGATGAGGATGAGTTCAACTCCCAGTTTCCTGGCCAGGGCATGGGCATCGGCGCAGCTTATCCTGCCCTCCGGCG
>DDKP01000147.1:0-1376 GCA_002339745.1 Firmicutes bacterium UBA2595
ACTTTATACAAATCTGCGTGAACAATTTCCCCGCGGATAGGGTCCCGCTGGATTTCTTTTACCATTACAACATGTTTGTTCTGCCCGCCTCCACCTTTTACTGTCAGGTCAATAATGGCATTGCGGCCTTTTCGGTGGATAATGAACTCGAACTCTTTTGCATTCAGTTCCACAGACTGGCCCTCAATACCTCTCCCGTAAAGTACTGCCGGGATTTTTCCCTGCTTCCGCAGGTAACTTAGATATCCTTTTGTTTTTCCGGACCGCCTGACAGCGTTCATTTTCGCTCCAGCCATATTAATCCCCCTTTTCAGTAAGATTTTCTGTTTGGTCCCTCAAATTTAGGAAAGTAATTTTAGTTTACTTTTAGACAGGGGTAAAATATCCCTTTTAATTTTAGTCAAATACTTTAATTGATATTCACACATAGTATTGACCATAAACTGGAATAACAAACATCAGCTGTGAATAAGATTGTATAAAAGAAATTTTGGGGGGTTTTATATGAAAAGGAGCCGCAAGTTCATCTCCATGCCGATAGTAAGTCTGGAGGAAGGCTTGCAGATTGGGACTGTCAGGAGTCTTGTTGTGGATTCGGCAAAAATGGAGATTGCCGCCTTAGTGGTGGACCAGCAGGGCTGGTTTAGAGAACAGAAAATAATCCCCTTTACTAAAGTCCGGAGTGTCGGTAATGACGCAATAACCGTGGACCAGTCGTCCAGCGCCCAGCGAACAATTAGCCTTCCTGAAATACTAAAATTGATGAAGGAAAGAGCTAATCCGTTAGGGACCAGGGTAATTGTTGAAAACGGGACTGTTTTGGGAACGGTCGATGAATATTATATCGATGAAGCTACCGGAAAAATAACGGACCTGGAAATCAGCGGGAAGTTCCTGGAGAGCCTCTTCAAAGGGAAAGCTACATTGTCCACGGAACATGTCCGGACGATGGGCGGCCACGCCATTATCGTTAAAGAAGGGGCCGAATCTTATTTACAGAAAATTGACGGGGGATTCCAGGAGACAATCCAGAACATCAAAGAGGGGACGTCAAACCTCTGGGAATCAACTAAACAGCGGACTTGGGTAATTGGCAAAAATATAAAAGACAAATACGAAAAAAAGGAAAAAACAACTTCTTCAGCTGAACAAACCGATGAAACCCTGCCAACGGAACCGTCCGACAGTCAGTTGGAACCGAACCCTAACCTTGATGTGATCAGTGAAGTTGAAATCAAAAAAGAAGAGGTACTGCCCAGCATTACAGAAGCCGAACATCCACAGGATACTAAATCTGACATCGAACAAACCGCCGGCAGTCAAAAAAAATAATCCGCAAATACAAAAAGCACGAAGTTTATCGTGCTTTTACTCAA
>DDKP01000147.1:1807-4436 GCA_002339745.1 Firmicutes bacterium UBA2595
TTGCCCAGATGTGATTGTTCAGTTCCAATTCCAGATCCGAAACTACCTGCCAGTAAAAGATTTTGTCCCGGATGCTGGGTTTCACCTCCAGCACTGATTCACACATTGAACACAGAACGTCGCGGTCGAATGAAAGCCAAACGTACAGGTCATCGGGAGGGTCATTTTCCAGGCATGCAATTACTTCATCAATATTTTCGTAATAAACATTCTTCAAGCGGCACAGAAAAGAGACAGTAGGGGCATTATGGGCTGAAATAATAATGGCATTGGGCAAACGCCTTACGTTTTCAACAAAATGGGTATTGAGAAGAAGATGGTCCCTCTTCCTGAGAAAATGTAGAATCCTGGCCGATTCCGGCCTTTTTAGTCTATATGTTTTAAGAAACCAGCTTATATACTTCTTCTTTTTATAAACCATAACCGCTTCTTTCACTTCTATCACCCGCCCATGTTTCTATATCCGATGAGTATTTGACACCAAAATAAAAAACCCTTTATTACAAGGGTTGGTAATTTATGGCTTCCTGTTTTTAATTCTTCCTCTTAAAATGAGGCTGCTCCGGCGTGAGGAACGGACGCCCCTACGCCGGGATGATAGTATTTCTTTAATCCAGGCCCAGTTTGGCCCTTTTTTTCATTATATGTTCCTCTATGCCCCTGGCAGCTTCATGAGGGTCGTCTCCCAGGGCCACTTTTCCTCCTGTCAGTCCTTCCAGATCTCTGGTCAGCAGCCCTACCAGTTCCGGCCCGCCTGCCACCGGAGGCGTTGGCGAAAGATGGGTATATAGACCGTAAGCTAAGGCAAACATACCGTCAATGGTAGCCTTCTGCTCCAGGTACTGGGGAGCGGTAACAGCTATAGGAAGATCAGCTGAATCTACTCCCAGGTGGTTTGCCAGGGCAGTTGTAAGCATGGAGATCCTGCCTGTATCGGTGCATGTACCGAAACTAAGCACCGGCGGTACATTCAAACTGCGGCATACTTCCTTAAGCCCCGGTCCTGCCATTTCGATGGCGCCCAGGTTGCAGAGACCGGCCACTTCCAGCCCGTGATTGCCGCATCCACCACTTACAATCAGGATATCTTTTTTAATTAATTCCTTTGCCAGGTTAACAGTCATATAGTCATGGGGACCGGTGGACAAAGTGGTGCAGTTGACCAGAGCCACCACACCCTTAATCTTTCCGGCCTTCAAGGCCCCGATAAGAGGATCCAGAGTCCCTCCCAGGGCCTTAATGACCGCTTCGGTGGAAAAACCGGAAACGGCCTTGGTTACTTTTTTGGGAACCTTCGGAGTAATTCTGCCTTTCCTGTTTTTAAAATTCTCAATGGCCAGGTTAATCAAATGATTAGCAATGTTAGCCGCTTCCGTTGGCTTGTAATCAAAATTCCGGTTAACCCCCGGGATTTTGACCAGGTCATTGACACTCACGAGGGTTACCCCGTACTTCTCTTCATAAGGCTTTAAAAACGGGGGGGAGCAGTTCTCGTCCATTGCAAATACATCTATTGTCCCGGTAGCCAGGGCAGGTTCTATTGCCAACCAGTTTCCTGTCAGACCGCGGAAGACTTCATCCATGGGCAGCCGCTGCAGCATTTCCTGGCCCGTTTCAATGGAGCCGATGATACGCAAGCCTTTGGCGCCGGCCTCCCTGGCTCTCTGCTGTACCTGTGGGTTCTTGGCGGCATAGTAGGTGGCCATGCCGACCCAAGGTTCATGGCCGTTGAAAACTATGTTTACATAGTCCGGGTCCAGAATACCCAGGTCCACTTCGACTTCATGCGGCATCGGAGTACCAAACAGGATATCCTGCACCATCTCCAGGCCCAGCTGGGCCCCGTATATAGTGGCGATTCCCAGCCGTAAAGCCTTTTTGGCCATTGAAATAAAGTCGCCGTCCACATTGGTCAGGCAACTGGCCACCGCATCTTTGATTTCATGAAGGGTGCCGGCGGGATAAATCGCCAGGTCTCGCCAGATTTTCTGCCTGGGCGGAGGAGCAAAAGCGGCAATAATCCTGCTGGGCTCATCATAACCGCGGTGCAGTTCATACATGAGAAAGTCCGCCAGCCATGAGGCCACCTGTTGGGGAAATTCGTTTGTATTGACCCCGCACTGCCCGGCAAACCACATCAGTTTATCATTATCGGTGATTTGGAAGGGGGTTTTACCTTCCATTGTTGATTTCAGGGTCCTGAAAGCTTCGTAAGCATGATGGGCATACGTAGAAGCCCCCATGGCATTCCTCAACAACATATCCCTCATGGCCATCGCATCAGGAGTTATCCCGCATACCCCCAGCATGGCGCCTGCCCTGTCGGATATACGGCATGGCCCGTTGGTGCAGAGCTGGCAGCTCACTCCAGCCAGGCAGAACCCGCACCTGATCTTTTCCTGGGGGTCAAACCGATCAAATGTATTGCTTATCCCATCATTATGAAGCCGTTCATACATTTCCTGCACCGAATCATGGACGCTTACCCGGTTGCCCAACCTGTGCCTAACTCTTTCAGCCATTGACAGTTCCTCCCTTTATTGGTTTTTGGGTTCGGAAAATAGTTTTCCTCCGGAGTAGTTATTTATGCAGCGTTCCATAAATATGTAGCACATATTCCGCACCCTTA
>DDKP01000030.1 GCA_002339745.1 Firmicutes bacterium UBA2595
GTTGACAATGTGGTCAAGAGCCTCTTTCTTCAAATCCGCCTTATAACGGCCCAAACCCCGTTCCTCGTCTGCCAGCGCCTGAATGATAAGCTTGGCGACATCATCATCAGCCAGAGGTTTGAACCTGAAGACCCTGGACCTTGATAGCAGAGGCGGGTTAACTTCAAAATAGGGATTCTCCGTAGTAGCTCCAATGAGAATAATGGTCCCATCTTCCACAAATGGGAGCAGGGCATCCTGCTGAGACTTATTGAAGCGGTGTATTTCATCAATGAAAAGAATTGTCCTGCGGTTGTACATTCCCAGCCGGTCCCTGGCATTTCTGCATACCTCTTTAATATCGGCGACACCTGAAGTAACAGCATTAAGCTGTTCAAAGAAAGCCTTGCTGGTATTGGCAATTACCTTGGCCAGGGTTGTCTTGCCAGTACCTGGAGGCCCGTAGAAAATCACGGATGAAAGCTTATCCGCTTCGATGGCTCTGCGCAGTAATTTCCCTTTTCCGACAATCTCTTCCTGTCCAACAAACTCATCAAGGTTTCGCGGCCGCATACGCAACGCCAGAGGCGCTTCCTTTTTTAATTGACCCTGCCTGCTGTTTTCGAATAAATCCATATATTATCACCGAGGCTCAGCCTAATTTAAATAGTGGGAGATTGTAACTTAATAGTAAAACCTGCAGACATTTACGTCAACATCGTCTTTAAGCTTTTTGAACACCAAAAGAGTTGGCCCGAAACCAACTCTCAAAACATCCTGCCATTATAACTTTTCATTTGGGACCGGCCACTGACAACTGACTGCCGGCCTGACCGCTGAACACTGCTTAAAGGTGTTTATCCATTAAAGACTTTAAATCATTCTTAGACTTAAATCCTACTACCCGGTCAACTGCTTTGCCATCCTTAAACACAATCAGGGTAGGGATACTCATAACTCCATACTCCATAGCTATTTCCCGGTTCTCGTCGACATTTACTTTACCTACCTTAGCCTTCCCGAAATACTCTGCGGCAATCTCATCAACTATCGGAGCAATCATGCGGCAAGGTGAACACCATGGCGCCCAGAAATCAACAAGAGTAGGCTGGGACTTTTCCAAAACCTCGGCTTTAAAATTTTCTTTGGTAAGAGTAAGCACTTTGTCGCTTGCCATCGTCTATCAACTCCTTTTAAAATTAAATCAACCCCGGCAAAATAAAAACAATAGAGCATCAAGTATATCAATCAGCAAAGCGGGTAATGGTCTGAATAAGCTTATGCAACTCTTCCATCTTGGTCTTCTTGTCCTTCGCTGATATAGAAGCGCACAAACATTCTCCCGCGTAATGGTGGAGAATCAGGTTGCCCACCATTTTTAATGCGGACCGGGCAGCAGCGACCTGAGTCAAAATATCCTGGCACTGTTTACCTTCTTCGACCATCCTTCTTATCCCTTTTACCTGGCCTTCGATTCTTTTTAGCCTTTTGTCCAGGTTCTCCTTTATATCCTGTACCTTTGTCACTCTCACCCCTCCTGATTTACCCACCCCAGGTATTAGGTATTTTCATTATAATACTGATGTAAATCGTTGTCAATTTTAATAATCCAAAATATCCCGGATTACAACCCCCGCCAAAATCAATCCCATTACCGGCGGGACGAAGGAAATACTGCCGGGAATCTGTCTCCTGTTGGCACAGTTATAAACAGCCTCCTTATTGCTGCATATGCAGTGACGTTTGCAGTTCCCTTCAATCTCTTTCAGCAAAAGCGGCTGTTCCTTGGAATATACAACTTTCACCCCCTTTAGAATACCGGCTTTCTTTAATTCCCTTCTTACTGCCCGGGCCAAGGGACAGACCGAGGTTTCCGAAATATCCGCTACTTCAAAAGCGGTGGGGTCCATTTTATTCCCGGCTCCCATAGCCGAGACAATTCTGATTCCCTTACTCTTTGCCCTTTTGATCAAATCCAGTTTTCCAGTAACATTGTCGATGGCATCAACTATGTAATCAAGGTCACCAGTCAATAACCGGTCACCCTTTTCAGGGGAATAGAACTCCCTGAGGGCTTCGACTTCAGCCTCAGGGTTAATCTGTATAACCCTTTCCTTCATGAGTTCAACTTTGGGCTGCCCCACGGTAGACTGGAGGGCATGTAACTGCCTGTTAATATTGGTGAGGCAGACATCGTCGTAATCCACCAGGACCAGGCGCCCTATTCCGGCTCTGGCCAGGGCTTCGACAGTATATGACCCCACCCCGCCAACTCCAAAAATGGCTACTTTGCTGTTTTTAAGTTTTTTCAGACCATCGGCTCCAATAAGCAGTTCGGTGCGGGAAAACCTGTGCAGCATCAATATCTCTCCTGTGATGTTCGCTTAATACAATTTCGATATTATCATAATGCACTCAAAAAACATAAAAACACCCCACTTATGCCGTGAGGGCCGTTGTATTTTGAACCTGCTCTCGACAGGTGGGTATCCGCCCGGCTGCTTTTTGTGTCCTCTAGTCTGGGAGGCATACAAGCCACAACCGGAGACCGGATTCCCTTCGTATTGGTGTTGGCTCAATACTTATCCGGCTTATCACGCGCATCGTAGGGTTTCTTTTATTTATTGTATCCTTTTTGTATCCTAACTATATCATAAATAGCCGACGCGTTTCAAGTGTCAATAATCACAGTATTAAAGCGCTACGATTAGTATGGCCAATGCCGGATTTGCTTATGCGCCGCATTTAAATAAGGCCAGGAATATAGGCCCTTGACAACATAAGACGGGCATTAGGGTCTATTCTTTTCTTGTTTTAGCAATATTGAGTTTTATGTGGAGCTCCTGCAGCTGCCGCGGGGTCACTTCGGAAGGCGCCTGGGTCATCAGGTCGGTAGCACTTTGGGTCTTGGGAAAGGCAATAACATCACGGATAGTTTCTTTTTTCGCCATCAGCATGACCATCCGGTCCAACCCGAAAGCGATGCCGCCATGGGGCGGCGCGCCGTATTCAAAAGCGTCTAGCAGGAAGCCGAACTTTTCATGGGCCTCTTCCCGGGAAAGGCCCAACACCGAAAACATCCGGTCCTGAATATCCCGGCGGTGGATCCGGATACTGCCACCGCCCAGTTCGACCCCGTTTAGTACCAGGTCGTAGGCCCTCGCCCTGACTTTACCGGGTTCGGTTTCCATAAGTTCGACATCCTCCTCAACAGGTGACGTGAACGGGTGATGTATGGCAACCCAGCGCCGTTCTTCCTCATCATATTCCACCAGGGGGAAATCCGTTACCCAGGCAAATCTGAAGACGTCAGGGTCAATCAAGTTCTTCTTCCGGGCCAATTCTATCCTGAGGGCCCCCAGGGAAGCCGCAACTATCGACGGCTTGTCGGCCACAAAGAACAGCAGATCCCCGGGCTCAGCATCGAATTTGTCCATCATCTCCTTTATTTCTTCGTCCTTAAAAAACTTGAGAATCGGTGACTTCAGTCCCTCTTCGGTAACCACTATATAAGCCAAACCCTTTGCTCCGTAAATCGAGACGAAATTGGTGAGGTCATCGATCTCCTTCCTGCTGAAATCAGCACAACCCTTGGCGTTGAGTCCTTTTACCTGACCTCCGGAAGCAGCGACACTGGCGAATACTTTGAACTCGGAATTTGAGACAATACTGGTGAAATCTTTAAGTTCCAACCCAAAGCGCAGGTCCGGCTTATCTGAACCGTACCGGTCCATGGCCTCCCGGTATGTCAGCCTGGGGAACGGTATTTCTACAGGTATACCGGCGGCTTCCCTGAAAGTGTATGCAATTAATTCTTCCATCAGCCCGAGAATATCTTCCACGTCAACAAAGGACATTTCCAAATCAATCTGGGTAAACTCAGGCTGCCTGTCTGCCCTCAAATCCTCATCCCGAAAACAGCGTACTATCTGAAAATACTTGTCCATACCTGAAACCATGAGAATCTGCTTAAATATCTGGGGTGACTGGGGCAGGGCATAAAACCTTCCGGGATTCACCCGGCTGGGCACAAGATAGTCCCTGGCGCCCTCAGGTGTGCTCTTGGTAAGCATAGGGGTCTCAATTTCCAGGAACCCTTTACTGTCCAGAAAGTCCCGGGCTGCCTTGGCAACCCTGTGCCTGAGGATGATGTTCCTCTGCATGTCCGGCCGGCGCAGGTCCAGGTACCTGTACTTCAGCCTGATGTTCTCATCCACGTCAATTTCTTCTTCTATATAGAACGGCGGCGTCTTGGCCCTGTTTAGTACTCTCAGTTCGTGAACATATATTTCGATTTCACCTGTTTTCAGTTTCGGGTTGACGGTCTCATCGCTGCGTTTACGCACCTGGCCGACCGCGGCCAGGACATAT
>DDKP01000083.1:0-3184 GCA_002339745.1 Firmicutes bacterium UBA2595
CCGGTCTCTGTACTGTTATTCGCCGGTGGTATTTTGTTTGCGTACTATACAGTTTTTAATTATGCTGTCCGTTTCCTGCTCAGTTTTGGCGGTGATGGGCTGACACCAATGCTGTCACTGAGTAAATACTTATCGTTCAGTATATGGTTTCTGCTGCCTTTCGGGGTTATATTCGAGCTGCCGCTGGTAGTAGTGGCGCTGGCCCGCCTGGGACTGGTTACACCCCGGTTCTTAGCCACGAAACGAAAGTGGGCCTTTCTTGCGGTGTTTGTAATAGCGGCGGTGGTTACGCCGACCACCGATATGCTGACCCAGGCCGTTATGGCGCTGGCCATGTACCTGCTTTACGAAGTAAGCATATGGCTCTCATACCTGGTCCGGCCCAAAACCGGAGTCGGAATTGCTGCCGGCGGCCCCGGATTGGAAGACGCCGGGGAGGAGGAAAACAGCCTGGGCGAAGCGGGCGGTGTCTCACGGACAGGACTGCCTGAACCGGAGGGGAAGCAAGAAGGTGATACAGAGGACATCCCGGATAAAAAGGATAACCACCTGGATGATATATACCGCAGCATTGTGGACCGGGGCAGTAAAGAAGACCAGTAGACAGGTTCGGAGGATAATATGAAGCATATAGTTATAGGTACCGCCGGGCACGTTGACCACGGTAAGACCGTGCTGGTGAAAGCCCTTACCGGAACCGACACCGACCGGTTGAAAGAAGAGAAGGAACGGGGGATTTCCATTGAACTGGGATTTGCCTCCTTCACCCTGCCCAGCGGTATTCAGGCCGGAATTGTCGATGTGCCGGGGCATGAAAGGTTCATCAAAAATATGCTGGCCGGAATTGGCGGCATGGATATGGTGTTGCTGGTGGTGGCCGCCGATGAGGGGATTATGCCGCAGACCAGGGAACACCTGGATATTATTGACCTTCTCCAAATACCGCAAGGTATTATTGTCATCACGAAAATAGACCTGGTGGACAGGGACTGGCTTGAACTGGTCAGGGAAGAAGTAAGTGAGCTGGTTACAGGCACGGTTCTGCAAGATGCCCCTGTAGCCGAAGTATCGGCTGCCAGTGGACAGGGCTTAAAAGAGCTGGTTGACCTTATTGACCGGATTGCAGTTGAAATAAAAGAACGACCTGTGGTGGGTCATGCCAGGATCCCTATCGACCGGGTTTTCTCCATGACCGGTTTTGGAACAGTAGTTACCGGAACTATGGTTGAGGGGAGACTCCGTGTTGGGGATACCGTGCAGATACTGCCTGAAGGAATTGAATCCAGGGTAAGGGGAATCCAGGTCCACAACAGGAAAGTAGATACTGCCGAAGCGGGACAGAGGGTGGCGGTAAACCTGGCCGGCATTGAATTGGAGCAAATCAGGAGGGGCAGTGTTTTAGGTGTACCGGGTCAGTTGAGAACTTCGTACCGCCTTGACGCTAGGCTAAAACTGCTTCCCGGTACCCCGAAGCCCCTGGCCAACAGGGCCAGGGTCAGGGTGCACACAGGTACGGCCGAGGTTTTGGCCCGGGTGATCCTCCTGGAAGCGGATGAACTGGAGCCGGGCAGAACCGCCCTGGCCCAACTGGAGTGCGAAAATCCCTTGGTGGCGGTGAAAGGTGACAGGCTGGTCATCAGGTCTTATTCTCCGATGCGCACCATTGGAGGGGGAAAGGTTATTGACCCGATTCCGCCAAAGCGAAAACGACTGGACCCTGGAGTGATTGAGGCACTCACGATAAAGGAAAAGGGGACTCCCGGGGAACTGCTGGAACAGTTTATGGCTGCCGGTAAACAGGTGGCATTTTCAAAAGAGGAACTGTTCCACGGTCTGGGACTGCCCGCAGAAACGGCGGAAAGCGCCCTGAACACCCTGGTATCCCGAGAAACTGTCAAACAATTTGCCAGCGACGGCAGACAATATTACGTTTTATCTTCCCTCTACCGGCAGAAAGCCGCGGAACTGGCCGAAACACTGGAGAAATTTCATGCATCATTTCCCCTGCGGCCCGGAGTATCCAAGGAGGAACTAAGGAGTAAACACTTTCCTGGTCTGAACAACAAATTGTTCAACGCTCTGCTGGACCTGTACCAGCATGACGGTTTCATCAGGATAGTCGGTGAAAACATAGCCCGACACGGTTTTGAACCTGGGCCAGGACCAGGTCAGCAGAAGTTGTTCGGTGATATAGAGGAAAAGTATCTCCGGAGCGAGTATCAGACTCCCGGCTGGGAAGAAATTGTTTCCCAATTTAGACTGAACAGGAACGACTCGGAGGAGATTCTCAATTTCTTAATTAACAGCCGTATCTTGCTAAAGCTTGAAGATAATATACTGATACACAGAAAAAATCTGGACAGGGCCAAGGAACTTATATTAGAATTCCTGGGGAAAAACGGGGAAATGACCCTGGCAGCAAGCCGCGACCTGCTGAAAACTTCCCGCAAATATGCCCTTCCGATCATGAATTACTTTGACCGGGAAAAAATAACCAGGCGTGTGGAAGATAAGAGGGTGCTTTATTAGTGGAAAGCGTTGAGTTATCACTAACCACTAATCGCAATTCGAAAGGAGTGGTCGTATGAAATCTCAAATAATTGATGCCAGGGGCATGGCCTGTCCGATGCCGGTTATTAATACAAAAAAAATCCTGGAGTCGCTCCATGCGGGGTCTGTTACCACCATCGTCGATAATGACGCCGCCATGGAAAATGTAGTGGCTCTGGCTAAAAGCATGTGCTGTGAAGTTGATATCCAAAGGAAGGACAATGAATTCTATATACAGATCACGAAAAGAGAAACCGGACTGCAGGGGGAGGAACATGAAACCAGGAACTCCGTCATCCTGGTTTCTTCTCGCCAACTGGGCCGCGGCAGTGAAGAACTGGGTGAAATCTTGATGAAAAGCTTTATGTTTACCCTCTTTGAAAGTGAACAATTACCGCGCAGCATGCTGTTTATTAACAGCGCCGTTTACCTGACATGTGAGAACTCACCTGTTTTAGAGCACCTCATGGGTTTGCAGAAAAGAGGCGTGGAATTACTGTCATGCGGGACGTGCCTGGATTACTTTAAACTTAAGGAAAAGCTTTGTGTGGGACAGGTAACGAATATGTACACAATACTGGAAAAGATAAATAAAGCGGATAAAGTCATTTCTTTATAACCGGCGAGAAGCCGG
>DDKP01000083.1:3602-9327 GCA_002339745.1 Firmicutes bacterium UBA2595
TGCTGTCGATGAATGTCGCTGGTCGGGAAGAAAATGAAAAAAAGATAATGATCATTGAAGATAACTGCCTGACATTAAACCAGATCGCTGACTTCCTTTCTGAAAGGGGTTACAAGGTTGTACCTTGCAAGTATTGCGAGGAGGCTAAAGAACTATTAAACGAAGTTCTCCCTGATCTGATAATCCTTGACATTATAATGCCAGACATGGATGGTCATGACTTCTGCAGGTGGATAAGGTCCAACTCCCGGCTAAAAATGATTCCGATTATTTTTTTAACCGCTAGGGACAGCATTGAAGACAAAATTACCGGATTGAAAATAGGCGGGGATGACTATATTACCAAACCCTTTTCTATGGATGAACTGCTGGCCAGGATAGAGGTTATTCTGCAAAGAATGGATAGTTTCCACGAACTCTCCATGCGTGATGAACTGACCAACTCATTTAACAGGAGGTATTTCAAGGAACGCCTTCAGGAAGAAATACACCGGGTTAAGCGAACCGGAAGGCCGTTTTCCATAATTATTGCAGACATCGATTACTTCAAGAAAATCAATGATGCATACGGACACTGTGTAGGTGACTTTGTGCTGGTTCAGTTGGTCCGTTTCCTGCAGAATCACCTGAGGAGGACGGACCTGGTGGCCAGGCTGGGCGGGGAGGAATTTGTCCTCCTTCTTCCTGATACCAGTTCGGGCAAGGCCTTTTTACTGATGGAGCGAATTAGAAAAGTTCTGGCGGAAACCCATTTTCAATATAACGACAATGATACCGTTGCAGATATTACCTTAACTGTCAGCGCCGGGATCGCCTGCTGCCCTGAACACGCGGAAGATGCCGAAAGCCTGATGACGTTAGCCGACCGGGCCCTATACAGCGCCAAGACTGCTGGAAGGAACACAATAAAAATATCTATTGCAGCGCAAAAGCATACTTAAGGAATTCATTTTTGCCGGTTGCTCTGCGGCACGGCGGATGTTTGGGATAAAAACACGACAGAAGGCGGAGATTGTCATAATGTCTCCCGGTGGGTCGCCCAGGGACGACACAGTTTACCAGGCCCAAAAGTCCGTTAATAATGCCTTGAAAGCAGTAGTTGAAGGAGGTATTATTGTTGTAGCGGCAAAATGTCCCGAAGGGCTCGGCGATCCCGAGTTCCAACAGTGGCTGAACCTGGCTTCCCGACCGGAGGACCTGGAAGAAATGGCCCGCCGGGAGTTCATCCTGGGCGGTCATAAAGCGGCCCAGGTATCCGTGGCTGTAAAAAAGGCCAGTATCTTCTGGGTATCCGAAATGAATCCCGAAAAAGTGCGAAACCTGTTTTTTGAACCGTTCAGTTCCCTTCAGGAAGCCGTAGATTCCGCGCTGAGCGCCAGGGGGCGTGAGGCCGGGATTCTTGTCATGCCCTGGGCTGGATTGACCGTGCCCTGGGAATAATTGTCCCAGGGGAGGATGGAAAATGGTTAGGCGATATCGGGGTGACGGGTGTGTCAGCAGGTTCCTCAAGAATATAAACGACCCATCAACATGTATCAGAGTTCGGATGAAACCTCACCAGGTCCATTTTTTTACCAAGATCATGGAGGCATACTGCCACCTGGTCTTCATTTCACCTGTCAATGCCAGAGAGGGAATTGTTGCTTTATACGCTACTCCTGATAATATGCCCGAGGTTCGCAAGATCCTGGCCAATTTTCCCTATCCTGTAGAGATAATGGATTAGCCACAACCGTTTGAAGCTGTTGATAGAACTATGATAAATAACAAGAGGGGCTAACTACCATCTCGGTGTTTTCAGAGTTCTTTCGTCGATGAAACTAACCTAATCACTGGTGAAGCCTTGGGTTTTACCGCCGAAGGCGCCGTCCGTGGCGCCTCGGCGTTCAGCCCTCCGTGGTTTCGCCCTGCGGTTTCACCAGTGAATCCGGTAATTTTCATAACGACGAGAACTCAATGAAAAACCTCGAAGGCGGTTAGCCCCTCTTTTTGACAATTGTCCACCAACAGGTTCAAGAGGTTGTCCGGTCCGCCGGCAAAAAAGGTTTGGAAAATTGGTCAGGAAAAGAGAAATTTATTGTCCCTGCCTGAATATATTTTTATTGATGTTATTTATAAATAAATTAAGGGGGCATTGAATTGCTTGAGGGACAATTAGGCAAACTTTTGCAGCAGGCCCAGAAACTCCAGGAAGACATGATGAGAGTCCGTGACCAACTGAAAAATATGCGTGTTGAGGCAGATGTGGATGCCGGCTCTGTCAAGGTGATTGCCAACGGCAGGCAGGAGATTATTGATATTATTCTTGATCCAGGCATTATACACCCGGCCAATTCCAGGGTAATCCAGGAGCTTTTGGTAAGCGCAGTCAATAAAGCAATTGAAAAATCAAAAAAACTGGCTACTCAGGAGATGAATAAGGTAACAGGCGGGCTCAACATCCCTAATATCCCCGGGTTATTTTAATGGCCCGGGGAAATTCCGAAAAAAGGAGGTTGTGGTTTGAACGAACTGACAACATTATTTGCGCCGAAGGACAGGGAAAAAGACCTGCTTGACAGGGTTTTAAGCCTGTTGGACCGCCAGACTGACCATAAGCTCAGTCCTAATATGCTGTTGGGTTATCTCGGTATGTTTAATGTATTGAGCATAATGAGCGTGGTTCATGGTAACCTGGACTCCGGTATCAAAGAGGTATCTGCCCAGTCAGATGGTGATGAAAATCGGTCCGGACAATCGGCCGCCGATGCTTTATCAGGCATGATGAACCCTCAAGGCGCCGGCCAGCTTGACCTGATGGGACTGTTGAGCAGCATTGCGGCCCAGAAGAAGATAAACCCCAGTCTGCTGTTGAGCCTCTTCAACATGCTCAACAGCCAGATGCGCCCCGCAGCTGCTCCAAAAGAAAGTCAGACTTCCCCGGAAGACGGGGCAGGTGAAAACAAGGCCTACCAGGACACGACGGCCTATGAAAAGGAAGAAAAAAAAACTGCTGAAAACAAACCTGAACCTGAACTCAAGTACGAACGGACAAGAGGAGCAGGTCAGCGCGTTTAAACTTCCGCTGATAATTCTTATAATCTGTTTTCTCCTGAGTATCTGATGATAAAGACATCATCAGTCTTTTTTTTGAATGAGACCTGTAGGAAAACTCGATTTTATGTCGAATAGAATATCATACTTTATTAAGAGGCAGGGACCCCTGCCTTTTGTGTTAAGACTGTGACGGAAAACCCGTGAAAAACTCTATGGTTGGGGTGTTAAGGAATGAGCGTAGTAACCACAATTAAAGAAAAGTGCCAGACTTGCTATTCCTGTGTCCGTAACTGCCCGGCCAAGGCCATTAAGGTCGAGGAAGGCCAGGCCAAGATCGTGGAAGAACGGTGTATCAGCTGCGGCAACTGTGTACGGGTTTGTGCACAGAAGGCCAAGGTAATTGATACGCTTGACCTGGACAACGCGAGGGTTTTTCTGAAAACTCAGCCGACCGTAGGCATGCTGGCCCCTTCTTTCCCGGCGGCGTTTTCAGAGATAGAGGCCCAGGAACTGTTTGACGCTCTTCGGAAGCTCGGTTTTATTGATGTGGAAGAGGTAACTACCGGGATACAACTAACTGTCCCGAAGTACAAACAATACCTCAATGAAACCTGGGGAACGGTGATTGCCAGTTACTGCCCGGCGGTTGTCGGCCTGATCGAACGACACTATCCCGGTCTCCTCCCAATGCTGGCTCCCATTGATTCCGCTGTTATGGCTACTGCCAAATATGTCCGCAGGAAGCATAAAGAAGCCCGGGTCGTATTTATCGGCCCCTGTGTGGCCAAAAAAGAAGAGGCCCGCAATGATGAGCGGAAGCTGGTTGACGCGGTTATTACGTTCCGAGAACTTAAGATCCTGTTGGAGGAAGATGGCATCAAATTAAAGCCCAAAAAGGGGAGTATTCAGGCAACCGAACAATTCCTTCCCCGGGAATTCCCGGTTTCCGGAGGGCTGCTGAAGAATCTCGGCCTCGAGGAGGAGCTGGTTCCCGAATTGTCCATCGTGGAGGGAAAAGATGACTGTGTCGAAGTTATCCAAAACCTGGACCAGGGGAAGATTGCTCCCAGGTTTCTTGATATCCTCTTCTGCAAGGGGTGTGTTGACGGCCCTGACATTGACACGGACGTTGACTTCTTCACCCGCAAGGAAGTGGTTCTCCAGTATGCCCGCCAGGGCAGGTCAAAGCCCGTAAAAAAACTCCCCAGCCTGGACTTAAGCCGCGGGTATACGGACCGCTCGGTGTCTCTGCCTATACCTACTGAGTCGGAAATTAAAGAAATACTTAAGCATACCTATAAGACCAAACCGGAGGACGAGCTAAACTGCGGGGCCTGTGGTTACAACACCTGCCGGGAGAAAGCGGTTGCCGTGTATCAGGGCCTGGCTGAAATCGATATGTGTCTTCCCTATCTGTTGAACAAATCCCGCGGGGAAATCGAGTACTACCGTGACCGGCTGAACCTGCCAAGGGCCAGCAAGTATATCCTGGACGCCATCATAGGGGAAAGCCCGGTTATCCAGTCACTGAAAAACGTTCTTCAAAAAGCGGCGGCCGGCGATTCCACTGTTTTAATACAGGGTGAAAGCGGTGTCGGAAAAGAAATTGTGGCCCAGGCTATCCACAATATCAGTTCCAGAAGTAAAAAACCTTTTGTAGCCATCAACTGCGCAGCTCTCCCGGAACTGCTTCTGGAATCCGAGCTCTTCGGGTACGAGGAAGGGGCATTTACCGGCGCCCGCAAAGGGGGTAAACCCGGAAAATTTGAACTGGCAGACGGTGGGACTTTATTGCTGGATGAAATCGGAGACCTGCCGCTGTCCATGCAGGCGAAACTGCTACGGGTCCTGCAGGAGAGAGAATTTGAGAGAGTAGGCGGCACCCAGGTCATAAAATTTGACGTAAGGGTTATCGCTGCTACCAATAAAGACCTGCGCACTTTGACTACGGAAGGGAAGTTCCGTATTGATTTGTTCTACCGCCTGAATGTCCTGCCTCTGTATGTGCCTCCTCTCAGGGAAAGAAAACAGGACATCCCCCTACTGATAGGGTATTTCATTGAGAAGATATCAAGGGAGAAGAAAATTTCTCCTAAGATTATTTCAGATGAAACCATGAGCCTGCTGCTGAAATACTCCTGGCCGGGAAATGTAAGAGAACTGGAGAACATTATTGAACGGGCCCTGTTCCTGGCCGAGGGCAACGTGGTCCGCCCGGAAACACTGCCGCCTCATATCCAGGCCCTGGGTCGCACTGGCTCGGTTCCGGAACTTAAACCCATGAAGGACGTAGTCCGGGAAACGGAACGCCAGTTGATTACAGAAGCCCTCCACAAGGCCAGGAACAACAAGGTTGCCGCTGCCAGGCTGCTGGGCATTACCAGGGTTACGCTGTACCAGAAAATGAGGGAATATAACCTTATTTAGAAATAATGGAAAAACTATAGCTGTAAGTTTTCGTTTACATGTAAAGAAAATATACAACAATTATAGACGTAGTATACAGTCAAACTGATTGCGAAGTAGTGTAAAGAAAGTATACAGATTGATGGTAAATTACCCCGGTTTTTCTTTGGCACAAAAATTGCAATGGAACTAACTAAGATAATGAAGTAAATATAAATAAAAAAGAGGCCAAAGACACCGGGGGAATTTTTTTAGCGGTAAGTTTATTAGAGCCCTACTGAAA
>DDKP01000110.1 GCA_002339745.1 Firmicutes bacterium UBA2595
TTAGCGTATGTGGTTTTCTCATTGCCGGACAGTTCCTCGGCTATTTCCAAAGCCCGCAGGAGCGCTTCGGCTTTTTTCATTGATTCAAAATATTCCCGTTCCGGGACGGAGTCGGCCACTATCCCGGCTCCTGCCTGCACGTAAGCCTTGCCTTCCTTCATAAGAATGGTCCTGATGACAATGTTCATTTCCATCTCGCCGGCATAGCCCAAAAAACCGATAGACCCCGTGTAGGGACCTCTCCGGGTGGGTTCCAGTTCTTCAATGATCTCCATGGATCGTATCTTCGGAGCGCCGGTTATCGTCCCTCCCGGGAAACATGCCCTGAAGAGGTCAAACCTATTCTTGCCCTCTGCCAACCGGCCCCTTACATTGGACACAATATGCATAACATGGGAATACTCCTCAATAACCATCAGTTCGTTAACTTCCACCGTACCATACCGGCACACCCGGCCCAGGTCATTTCTCTCCAGGTCTACCAGCATTATATGCTCAGCCCGCTCCTTTTCATTGGAAATGAGTTCGTGGGCCAGGGCCAGGTCCTCTTCCCGGCTGCTACCCCTTCTCCGGGTGCCGGCAATCGGCCTTGTCTCGGCCAAATCACCTGTCAGCCTTATCAGCAGTTCAGGGGAAGAGCTTACTATATGGAGGTCTCCAAAATCAATAAAGCTCATATATGGCGAGGGGTTAATCTTCCGCAGGACTTGATAAAGGAAAAATGGTTCCACAAATGTCTCTTTGTCCAGCCGGAGAGACAGGTTGGCCTGAAAGATATCCCCGGCTCTGATATACTCTTTCGTCTTCAACACAATTTCCTCGAACTGCTCTTTTGTAACATTGCACTCCGGCTCGAACTTATTCTGTACAGCCCGGTCCTTATCCTTAATAACCACTTCTTCTCCCGGTTCCCCTTCTCTGATCAACTGCAGGATGCGGTCGATTTCACCGGTGGCAGCTTCATAAGCCTTTTCCGCCTCAGGCAGGTCTTCCGGGGCCGCTGTGACTATTACTTTGATTGTTCGGTTGACATGGTCAAAACAGATTACCTTGTCAAAAAACATGAAATAGGATTCAGGTACTTCCAGGTCGTCAACCGTTAAGTCGGGGAGGCGTTCGAAAAACCTTCCCATATCGTAGCTGAAGTAGCCCATCGCGCCACCCCAGAACTTGGGGAGTCCGTCAAACCTTAGGCCCTGGTATGATTCAACAATGTTTTGCAGGAGGGTGTAAGGATCACCTTCAACTTTAAAATTATCTCCACTCCTGGTAATCTGAACCGACGTTCCCCTGCTTTTAAAAATACAGTGGGGGTCAAAACCCAAAAACGAGTATCGTGCTAGGTTTTCGGTCCCTTTGCCGCTTTCCAGCAGGCAGAGTGGAGAACCAGCCAACTGAAGTTTCTGAATCACAGAAACCGGGTTTTCTTCCAACAAGGGCGCTTCCCGCATCACAGGAACCCGTTTGCCTTCCCGGTAATACTCCCTGTAATTTTTTAATTGCGGAATAAACATACCTTATTCCCCCCAACTGTCCACGCCATTAAAATAAAAACCGAATAGGTAAAACCTATTCGGTGGGATGCCCGCAAATTAGTACGGACCAGAACATACCGAAGTTTTGCGGCTGTCGGATTGACAGCCTGTCCATTTACTGCTGTATTTAAATGCTATCAGAAACCTCCCAAGGAGTCAATCCCTTATTGATTAAAAGATACCTTAAAAGATACTCTCCTTCACAATAGTCTGTGTCCTGCGGGTTCCAACACTAATAATAGAAATTGGGGCTCCCAACAGTTCGCTAATCCGGTTCACGTAATTTTGAGCCTCCGGCGGCAGTTCTTCAAATTTCCGGGCTGTAGTAATATCCTCTTTCCAACCCGGCATCTCCTCATATGCCGGCCGGCATTCAGCCAGCACTTTCAGGCTGGCCGGGAAATCCCTGATGATGTCATTTCCGCGGCGGTAGCCGGTACAGATTTTCAATGTCTCCATCCCTGTCAGGACATCCAGCTTAGTCATGGCTATGCTGCTGAGGCCGCTGACCCGTACGGCGTAACGGGCAATGACCGCATCAAACCAGCCGCACCTCCTGGGGCGGCCGGTAGTAGTCCCGAATTCACAGCCTTTTTCTCTCAGGTGGGCTCCGGTTTCATTATCAAGCTCGGTCGGGAAAGGCCCTTCGCCAACGCGTGTAGTGTAGGCCTTGACAACTCCGATGACACTGTTTATTTCAGTTGGCCCCAGTCCCGCTCCGGTACAGGCAGCCCCCGCGATAGGGTGGGAAGAGGTGACATACGGGTATGTCCCGTGGTCCAGATCCAGCAGCGTTCCCTGGGCTCCTTCGAATAGAACATTCTTACCTGATTTCAGGGCATCGTGGATGATGATGGAAGTGTCGGCAGCGTACTTGCGCAGCCGGTCGGCATATCCCAAATACTCTTCGGCGATGGCATCTTTGTCAAAGCCTGTGTCATTGTAGACCTTGTTCAAAAGGTTGTTCTTTTCCTTTAAATTCCTCTCCAGAAGAGCCAGGAACTCATCGCGGTCCAGCAGATCCACAAACCTTATACCGGCGCGGGCGGCTTTGTCCATGTAAGCCGGACCGATTCCCCTCCTGGTGGTTCCTATCTTGGTGTCCCCTTTGCTTTCCTCGATCAATTCATCCAGCTTCTTGTGGTACGGCATTATTAAATGAGCTCGCTCACTGATTCGCAGGTTATCGGTATTAATTCCCCTGGATGCGAGATATTCAAGTTCCCGAATCAGCACCGCAGGGTCAATGACTACCCCATTTCCTATGATACATGTCTTATCAGGATACAGAATGCCTGAAGGGATCAGATGAAGCTTGAATTCGTCTTCATTTACAACTACCGTGTGGCCGGCGTTATTTCCACCCTGATAGCGCACAACTATAGCGGCCTTCTCAGCGAGAAAATCGGTAACTTTGCCCTTTCCTTCATCTCCCCACTGGGCTCCTATCAAAACAACTGACGGCATTTTATTTGCACCTCCAAAGGATTCTCATTTTAAGTCTCCCTGTTTAAAATAGCTCTCGCTGCCACAACACCCGCTACAGAAGCCTGGGCCAAACCACGGGTTACCCCTGCTCCGTCTCCGGCCGCAAAAAGATTGTTTACGCGGGTTTCCAGCTGGTGACTGAGTTCCAGCCTGGATGAATAGAATTTAACCTCAACCCCGTATAACAGGGTGTGCTTGGAATAAACCCCGGGAGCTATGACATCCAGAGCCTTCAGCATTTCCACAATGCTCATCAGGTGACGGTACGGGAATACCAGGCTGAGATCACCGGGGGTGGCGTCTTTTAAAGTCGGCTCAATCAGGGATTTTTTAAGCCTCTCCTGATTTGTCCTCTGCCCCTTAATCAGGTCACCCAGCCTCTGCACAATCACCCCGCCGCCCAGTAGGTTAGCCAGGCTGGCAACGTACTTACCGTAAGCGATAGGTTCTTTAAAGGGTTCTGTAAATGTTTTACTTACGAGAACGGCAAAATTGGTGTTACCGGTTTTCTGATGAGCATGACTGTGGCCGTTAACAGTAATTAGTCCCCTATTATTCTCGGCCACCACTTCACCGTACGGGTTCATGCAAAACGTGCGGACTTTATCATCAAAGGACTTCGAATAATAAACAAATTTTGATTCATATATTACCCCGGTAAGGTGCTCCATAACCGCTGCCGGCACTTCAACCCTGACCCCGATATCAACAGGGTTGACAGCAGTCTGGATACCATGCCGGTAGGCCTGCTGTGACAACCACTCTGCCCCTTCCCGTCCCGGAGCCACTATCACGTACTTGCCATTAATAACCTGCCCGTCTTCTGTTTTAACACCCTGGATCTTGTTGTTTTCGACAACCAGGCTCTCCACTCCCGTTCCGGTGCGGATCTCTACTCCTTCAGACAGCAGAAAATCTCTCATGCGTTCAAGTATCTCCTGGCACCTGCCCGTTCCCATGTGACGGATAGGAGCAGGGACCAGTTTCAGCTCCGCAAAGGCGGCTTTGCGCTGGATTTCCCTTACAGCATCCTCGTCTATTCCGTAAACTGTTTTGGGTCCGCCAAACTGGACATAAATATCATCAACGTAGTTTATGAGTTCTTTCAATGACGCTTCGCCGATGTAACTTCCAAGCATGCCTCCAACTTCAGTCGAAATAGTAATCTTCCCATCACTGAAGGCCCCGGCGCCTCCCCA
>DDKP01000140.1:0-754 GCA_002339745.1 Firmicutes bacterium UBA2595
TTTTTAAGATAAAGGGCACCGATCTTTAATCAGCGCCCCTGAGTTCCAGACTTGCGAATATCCGGCAAACCTTATTCCAGGTCAGGTTTTTTCACCAGCTTGGGCAAAACGGCTGAAACCCAGCCGAGCAATATTCCAAGGGCAAAGGGGACACCTGCCGCGACAATATCACCGTTAGCGCCGAAATATACAGCACAGCCTGCAAAAGCGGCAGGAGTGAAGCTGAACAGTTTTACGGGCATCACTAATACCATTATAATAGCAATTATGGTTACTCCTACCGCTATAAACCAGGCCCCCGGGATAATGGCTGCTCCCTTCACAACTGCCAGTCCGAGAACCATACCCAGCAAACCCGGGGCCAATGCCTTTTTCACAGAATCATTGTCTCCACCGGCAGCAAAAAACAGCGCCCAACCCACAAAGGCGGGCCAAGTTAGAATTTGTACATTACCTGAAACAAATGTCCAGATTCCTGCCAATATGCCGATACTCAATGCTAAAGGTACCATAGTTAAAACCTCCTCAAAAATTGTTATGGCCAGGACGCCCTTTATGTGTTACGCAGTCTGCCAAACCTCCTTTCTCCAAGGCCGCCCGGTTATATACTTTTTATCTAAATTCCCTACACTGCCCCGGTTTCTTCTGGATTCTTTTACTCTCCATCTGGACAGAATTGACTTTTTAGGGCAATAGCTTTTTCTAATAATTCCTCTGTTATAAGTCATTATTTAAGGTGACTTAGGCAAAAAAA
>DDKP01000140.1:1123-1788 GCA_002339745.1 Firmicutes bacterium UBA2595
ATTGGACTGCCTGTCAGGGTATTTTAACTTTTTGGCTTCTTATGTGGGTCATCGTGGCAAGGCATGCAGTTCATCTTACCCCGGGTGTTCTCTATGGTCCCCCCTTTGTCATGACAGCTCCGGCAGGATTGAACTTCATTGGAAATTTTGGCGACAGGTGTGAAGGCTTTGTCAAAATGCCTGTTGAGCATATCCACCGTGAATGCCGCAACGTCTCCGGTGAGGCGGCCGCAGCGCTCGCTGCGCTCCTTGGAAAAAGACTTGTACCCTGACTTCTTGCACCACTCGGTTACCGATACGTGGCAGAGGGTGGACTTTGCCACGCTCTGGGGCAGCGTCTTGTCAGATTTCATTTCCTTGACCAGGAATGCTTTCTCCCTGGCGTATTGGTTGCTGGTATCACTTGGGAAGGGATTGTTTTCGTACCAGGCCATAAGTTCATTAACCAGGTCTTCCCATGCATCACCGGCAACAAGACAAATTGCGGCCGCAGCTCCGTTTACGGCGCCGCAAAGGGTGGACCAGCCGGCCACGCCGCCTTCGCCGTACTTGAACATCTGGGTGGGGAAAGTGGTGTAAGGGGCTCCGACTTCTTTACCCAGCTCGGAGATGATGGCATTGAAGACCCCGTAACAGCAGGCGCCTTCATAATACCCCTGGTGGCC
>DDKP01000140.1:2201-2407 GCA_002339745.1 Firmicutes bacterium UBA2595
GGTTTTGGCAGACGGCTTTTCTGTCTGCGTGCAGCCGGCCAGGGCCGAAACGCCGACAGCGCCCAGGGCCAGTGAACCGACGCTTACTAAAAACTTTCGCCTCGACATGCCCGTTTTTGTTTGGTTTTCTTTGCTCATCCTTCCTACCTCCCCAAAACGTATTTTAATTCTTGTTTCGCCGGGCCGCCAAAAATCCCTTGCCGTTT
>DDKP01000140.1:2835-4850 GCA_002339745.1 Firmicutes bacterium UBA2595
GAGAGGGGGGTAGCCTGATGAACCTGAACCAGTTGCAAATCTTCTGTACAGTGGCGGAAGAAAAAAGCCTGACCAGGGCGGCCAGAAAACTTCATCTCAGCCAGCCGGCAGTAAGCGGTCAGGTCAAGATGATGGAATCGGTTTATAATCTTTGCTTTTTTGAACGCACCAACCAGGGCGTTGAACTTACAGCAGCGGGTGAACTTGCTTACAGGTACGCCAAGCGGCTGCTTCATATCCACGATGATATGAAACAGTCCCTGGAAGCCATGTCCAGGTCCCAGCCCTGCCATCTTACAGTCGGGGCCAGCACGGTGGTCGGCGGCTACCCGCTGCCGTGCAGCATATATGTCTTCAAAGAGCATCATCCCCAGGCCAACATCAAGCTGGATGTCGCCAACTCCGCCACAATCCTGGAAAAAGTCCGGACTGCCTCTTTCGACCTGGCGATTATTGAAGGGCCGGTAAATGACGGGGACATTGTTGTCAAACCATGTGCGGATGATGAGATGGCATTGGTGGTTCCCTATGTTGAGCCATGGATTGATGCCGACGAAATTACCCTTGATGAATTAAAAGGCTTGCCCTTAATCATCCGGGAACTTGGTTCCGGGACAAGGACCGTTTTGGAAGAAGCCCTGGCCGGGCACGGACTTTCCTTAAACGACCTGAACATTGTTACGGAAATGGGCAGCCTGGATTCCATAAAATCCACCGTGGAGGCAGGTCACGGGGTAGCCATCCTGCCCCTTATAACCGTACGGAAAGAGCTGTATATAAAAATGCTCAGGGCACTCCCAATCAGGGGCCTTGAGCTGGCGCTGAGTTATAAGGTTATTTATCACCGGAAACAAATCCTTTCCGAAATCGCCAAAGCTTTTATCCGGCTTGTCACGGATCCGGAAGAGAGGGCCTTTTGCTAGTCCACAAACAGCCGGACTATTATCCGGGCCCCGATAATGGCCCCCGCGAAAACGAACAGGGCAAACACCCAGCCCTGCAGTGACAAAGAAGGGATATCCCCCAGCAGGGCGCCGATATTGCACCTCGGGGCCAGCCTGGCGCCGTAACCCATTAAAAAACCGCCGGTCAGGGCAGCTGCTGCGTACTTGAAGGACTTTACGGCCCTCACCCGGAATTGCGAGGCCATAAGAGAGCCAATTAATGCCCCGGCAACAATACCTATATTGAGCCAGGTGCCCGGGCAGAAAACCGTATACTGCCAAAAGGAACCACCATAATTAAACTCTTTGAAGTAATCCCACTCGGCCGGCGTAAAACCTAAAGCCTGCCAAAAGGCAGCCCCCCAGACAGACATGACAGTGGTTATCCCAAGCGGTTTCCAGGTAACGAACAGGTAAAGCACGTTTATTATCCCCAGGACCAGTCCGCCAAGCCAGTAAGGCCAATCCTTCTCCCAAAATTTCCCCCTGGCCACGGCCATCCCTCCTCCGGCAAGTTTTTCTTATGTTTCCTGTTTCCGAATACGTATCTGCCATATCCCGTTGGCGATTTCATCGGTTTTTACGAGATATTTCTTTTTCCTGGCCCAGTTTTGTATAGTCCTGGCAGTACAGCTGTGGTCAGTCTCCAGGACAAGCGTATCCTGCGCTGTCAGCTCCTTTAGTTTTTTCTCGGCTTTTAAAAGAGGGACGGGGCACATTTCCCCCCATAACTGCAAATAATATTCTCCCATAAAGCTCCTCCCGTCAGCTTCGCTTTTCCCACCAGCCGACAAGCACATACAGCAGGCACAAAAACAGGAGCTGGGCAATGAAGGCCGGCCATAACCCGATAACCCGGTCCAGCAGAACCGCCTCACCCGGTTCCCACCAGGTGTAATTATAGGAACCGGCAACAGACCCCAGGATTAATCCGGCAAAAACCAGCCACTGCATGGCGTAACCTTCCCCCATCCGCATGAGGGTCCCCGAAGCACACCCCCCGGCGATAACCATACCGGCGCCGAAAAGGACCGCTCCCACGACGGTATGCCAACCAATGGGGTCAAAGTT
>DDKP01000140.1:5252-5575 GCA_002339745.1 Firmicutes bacterium UBA2595
AATATTGTAATAAGCAAACCTTTAGCCATGCCGCCCAGTTTAAAAAGGATAATGTCCCTGAAAGCTGCAGTCATGCAGAATTTTGACCGCTGCAGGATCATACCGATGGCTATGCCAAAAAACCAGTTGACTGCCACCATGGGGTTTAACAAATAAAAAAAACCGCCAATTATTACGGCCATAAAAAGGGCCAGAAAGAAATAACGGTCTTGTTTCCTCTTTTTCAGGTCCATCACCGGTCCACCCCTGATTCCGATCTACAACCGACTAATTCGATATCTGCTGTTAATAATCCTCTAAAATTTAGACAAATTTCGTCATCT
>DDKP01000113.1:0-4291 GCA_002339745.1 Firmicutes bacterium UBA2595
TGGGGCTGGGGAGGAGCCCAAACCCAGAGCTTATAGTAGTATAAAAAACCGTGCAGGGTGTTGGCTGCACGGTTTTACTTTAGGCAGAGCTGACAGCAACGGGGTTCAAGGTATTACTTTTTTAGCTTTGCGGCATGGCCAACCGGGGGGAGAGGCATATGTCCCGGGTAGTTGTTTCTTTAGCCCTGAGGACAAGGCTATTGTGACAACCGTCATCATCCTGGCCCGCGGTATGGGACTGGATGTCATTATCGAGGGGATTGAAACCCAGGAGCAGCTGGCGTTTTTTGAAAAGCAGGGGCGTTTTCAGATGCAGGGCTACCTGTTTTGCCAACCAGTGCCAGCAGGAGATATCACAAAAATGCTTCTAAATGGGGCCGGACATATTGCACGGATTTGAGGGGTTTCTATCAAGCTATTTGTCTCGAGGTGGACTATGTTTCGGTTGACACCGGGGATACGAGAGCGGTATAATGTGACTAAGCAGTCATGTGACCGGTTGGTCATAAATTCTAACCGGTCCAAATAATTATAGTAATACCTGGCAGGAGGTATATATGCCAAAACAGACCTTTTTCAATCTCCCGCCGGATAAACGGCAGCGCATTATAAATGTTGCCCTCGAGGAATTTGCGGCGCGTCCTTACAGCAAGGCGTCACTGTCAAATATAGTAGCCCGGGCCGGGATAGCCAAAGGGAGCATGTACCAGTATTTTGAGGATAAAAAGGACCTGTATACTTACCTCTTTGACCTGGCTGCCCAGGAAAAGCTGGCTTATATCGGAAAAATGATTGACCCCGCGGCCGACTTCTTCACGGCTGTTGAACAGACTATGTTAGCTGGAATGCGCTTCAACCTGGAGCATCCCCGTTTAAGTCAGGTTTATGCCAATGCCATGGAGCCCCTGGGGGAGGAAATCCTGCACGAGTTGTACATTAAAAGCAAATCTGTGGCCCTCGATTTTCTGGAACAGATGATCCGCAGGGGCCAGCAGCAGGGGTCTGTGAGGCTGGACGTTGATACACGCCTGGCAGCCTGCTGGGTCTATTCCATTCTCGGTACGGCGCTGCTCGATTATATCCTGGATTCCCTAGGGGTCACAATCAAGGAGATGCTGGCCGACCCGCCGGTGGCCCGGAAATTTACCGAAGACCGGATGCGGGGTATTATCAGCGAGGTTATGAAACTTTTGCGCAGCGGGTTGTCGGCAAAGGAGAGATAAGAAATGCAGACCGTCATTAAGACCATAAACCTGCGGAAGACCTTTTATACCGGGGAAGTACCAGTTCATGCCTTAAAAGGTGTAGACTTGGAAATCCGGGAAGGTGAATTTATAGTAGTCTTAGGTCCCAGCGGCTCCGGCAAGAGCACCCTGCTAAATATTATCGGTGGAATGGATTCCCCGACCGAAGGCGAATTTTTTTACCGGGGGACACCCCTGCAGGAGATGAGCAGGCGCGAACTGACCATGTACCGGAGAAGGGCGGTCGGGTTTATCTTCCAGTTTTACAACCTGATGCCCAACCTTACCGCCTATGAAAACGTTGCCCTGGCCTCGGAATTAACTGATAACCCCTTAGACCCGGCGGCAGTGCTGGCAGAGGTGGGACTGGCGGACCGGAAGGACCATTTCCCGGCCCAGCTCTCGGGTGGAGAACAGCAGAGGGTGGCCATTGCCAGGGCCGTTGCCAAGAATACGGACATCCTGCTGTGTGACGAACCGACCGGGGCGTTGGACTACGAAACCGGAATACAGGTCCTGGCCTACCTTCACAAGGTCAATCGTGAAATGTCCAAGACACTGGTCCTCATTACCCACAATGCCGCCATCGGCGGGATGGCTGACAGGGTAATATATATAAAGAACGGCCGGATTGACCGGATTCAGGAAAACCCAAATCCGGTGACTGCCGAAGAGGTGAGCTGGTAATGCTGAAGCGCAAGCTGTTGAGGGACATCAGGCAGAATTACGGCGCTTACGTGGCCTGCATCAGCGTTATGGTTATCGGCCTGATGTTTTATGTCTCTATGGCCCTCACGCTGGACAGCTTAGCCGGCCGCCAGGAAAGCTACTACCGGGAGTACAGTTTTGCCGACGGGTTTGCCCAGATTGACAGGGGCCCTTACAGCCTGGTTAGTGATATTGAAGGAGTCCCGGGAGTTGACCGGGCGGTAGGCAGGATAGTGAAAAACGTCTTTGTTTATAAACCGAAGGGTGAGGAAAACACTACCCTTCGCCTGGTGTCCTTCCAACCGGAAAAACAGCCAGTCAACCGTTTTAAGCTGGAACAGGGGAAAATGCCGTCCGACGGAAAAAGGGAACTCCTGGTTACCCCGGTTTTCCTAAAGGCTAATGGGTATAAAATCAGTGACCAGATCCCGCTGGTTATCCAGGGCCGGGAAGTCAGGTTCACCATAACGGGGACAGCCAACAGCCCCGAATATATTTACGAAGTTCCCGGCGGACAGACCCTGACCCCTGACCTGAAGATTTTTGGTGTAGCCTTCATCCCATATTCCACGGCCGCTCCCATGTTTGGCATGGAGGGGCAGGTCAATGACCTGGCTTTTACCCTGGACGGGGGGACCGATTTTACTACTGTCAAGCGGTCCGTGTCCCGCTTGCTGGAACATTACGGGCTAACCGCGATATACCCCCGCAAGGACCAGTTGAGCCATTCCATGCTCAGCCAGGAAATCACCCAGTTGAAAGGTTCTGTCAATACGACTCCCGTGATTTTCCTCTCGGTGGCTGCCATCATCCTTTACATCATGCTGCGCCGGATGGTAGAACAGCAGAGGGGGCAGATCGGGATTCTCAAAGCCTTCGGTTTCAGGGACCGGGAGATTGTTGCCCACTACCTGGGGTACGCCGTGCTGATGGGTTTCCTGGGAGGGTTTTTAGGCGGGCTTTTCGGGACCTGGCTGTCGTTTTATTTCGCCAAGCTGTACCAGCAGTTTTATAATATTCCGGGCCTGACCGGAAAGGTCTCTTTTACCTACCTGGCTGCCGGGACGTTCCTGTCCCTGGCCTTCAGCATATTTGCGGGTTACCAGGGGTGCAAGGGGGCGCTGGCCCTAAGCCCGGCGGAAGCCATGCGGCCGCCGGCGCCCAAGGTCGGCAGAAGAACCCTCCTGGAGAGGGTTACCTTCCTATGGCAGGTATTGAGCGCTCTGGGCAAAATGGCTGTCAGGAATATATTCCGCAGCAAGCAGCGGAGCATCCTGGCCGTGCTGGGGATTGCCGCTGCCTTCAGTATGATGGTGGCTACCGAATCCTCATATGATGCCATCTATCACCTGATAAATTTCCAGTATGAACAGGTGGAACGTTACGACCTGAAGGTCAGCCTGCGGAACTATGTTGACAAGACCGGCGGCCTGGCGGCGGCCAGGAATATAGACGGGGTTCTGGGGGCGGAGCCTTTATTGGAAGTGCCGGCGACCATAAGCCATAGATGGCTGGAAAAGGATGCTGCCGTTACCGGCCTGCCCAGGGAAGGGTCGATGTACCGCCTTTTAACAGATAAAGGGGAAGCTGTGGATGTGCCGGACGACGGCTTGGTCATCTCCACCCAACTGGCCAGGTACCTGGATGTAAAGCCCGGAGACCAGGTCACTGTAAGGCCTTTTACGGGTGACAGGGAGGAGCGGCTGGTAGTGGTGAGGAAGGTGGTTCCCCTTTATGTGGGCCTGGGTGCATTCATGGATATTGATGCCTTAAGCGGACTGTTGAATTCGCCTCCGATGGCGTCATCGGTGCTTCTTAAAACAGATCCGGATAAAGTTTCCCAGCTCAGGCAGAAACTCCAGGGAGGCAGTAATGTTGAGGCCATCCATGACAAGAATAAGATGAAGGCCCAGTTTGAAGAGCTGATAGAATCCTCAACGGTCCAGCATGTGATCTTCCTGTTCTTCGCCTTTATCATGGGTTTTGCGATAGTGTATAATGTCAATATCATTTCCATGTCGGAAAGGCAGCGGGAAATGGCTACCCTCATGGTCCTTGGGATGACCGAAAAGGAAATCGCCCGTATTCTCCTGTTCGAACAGGGGCTGCTAGGCACGGCGGCCGTTATCCTGGGAGTACCTTTGAGTTACGGCATGCTGTGGGCGATTATCAATGCATCGGGAAACGAAATCTTCAACATGCCGCTGATAATTAAACCGGGCAGTCTAATAGTGAGCCTTCTGGGCGCCCTCGGGTTTTTACTGGCGGCCCAGTGGAAGATGAAGGGTAAAGTAGCCGGGCTGTCCATGCTGGATGTATTAAAACAACAGCAGGATTAG
>DDKP01000113.1:4627-7347 GCA_002339745.1 Firmicutes bacterium UBA2595
AGGGGGATAGAATGATGAAAAAATGGAAAAAACGGGGACTGATCGGCATAGGGGTTCTGGTTGTCACAGGGGTAGTCTGGTCGGCTGCTTTCAAAGCCGTCGATGTCGATACCGTTCCGGTTGAAAAAACCAACGTAACGGCTACCGTGTTGGAAAAAGGGAAAGTGGTCAGCGAAGGAACGGTAGATATTTTCAGTGAAGTACAGGGTAAAGTGACGGAAGTTTATGTCAACGAAGGCGATAAAGTACAAGAAGGCCAACTTCTGGCCTCCATAGACGCCGCTGATATTGAAGCCCAAATCGGCAGGCTGGAAGGGGAGCTGAGGGCAATTGAGGGTACCGGTTCCCAAGGCGGTTCCAACCAGGTCATGCAGATGGAAGCAGCCCTGGAGCAGGCCAGGGTTTCCTATGACCTGGCCAAGTCGGCTTATGACCGGACCGTTCAGCTGTATAATGAAGGCGCCGTCACCAAGGCCGAGCTGGATCAGGCCAAAGCCGCCATGGAGTCCGCAAAGGAGTCGGTCAGCCAGGCTTCCGCCGCCCTGTCGGCAGCCAAGAAGCAGTACCAGGGACAGAAGCAGGGTATAACCTCCCAGCTTAACTACCTGTATAAGCAGAAGAAGAAAGCCGGCATCACTGCCGACCGGGATGGGACCATTTTTACCAAAAAAGTTAAACAGGGTGATTACGTTACGCCTGGGACAATGCTATTTACCCTGGGAGGCGGAGGCCCGAAAAAAATAGAAGCCTATGTCAACAGTAAAGACATGGCTTACGTCAGGCAAGGTGATGAAGTTACCGTCTCTGTGAAACTGCCCGGCAGAGACGCCGGGTTAACCGGCATCATATCCGGGATTGCCCCGGCGGCGGAGGAGCGGATGTCCTCTTTGGGGATTATTGAGGATACCATCAAGGTGACAGTAAAGCTAAAGAAAGAACCGAAGGGGATACCCCTTACTCCCGGGATGACGGTCGATGTAACGGTGGTTACCCGGCAGGCCCGCAGCGTGCCGGCCGTTCCCAAGGAAGCTGTTTTTAAGGACCGCGGTAAAGAATACGTCTGGGAAGTCAAAAAAGGTTCCGCTTCTCTCGTTCAGGTTGAAACAGGAGTTGAGGGAGATGACCTGGTAGAGATAAAAAAGGGCCTGGCTGTAGGTTCAACCGTAATTCTAAACCCCCACCTGAATGAACTTAAGGAAGGAATCAGAGTCAAATAGCAGCAAAGTTTTAATAAAGCAGTTACGCAAGCCTTGTGTTTTTGCCGGCCATCCTGTATAATACCCCTATAGGGTAATTGCCCGCATTTCACGAGAGGGAGATGAACAGGATGATTACTGTCACGGAAGCCGCCGTTAAGGAGCTTAAAAAGACTCTGCAAAAATATGAAGCCGATATAATAAGGGTAATTTTTGACGGGTTTGGTTGAGGCGGCGCAAATTTCAGGATGACTTTGGATAAGTCAGTTAAAGACGATGACAGGGTCTTCGACCAGGACGGTTTTAAGGTTGTCATCAGTGAGGACTACAATAACTTTTACCAGAACCTGAAAATCGACTGGGTTGAGGATTATTATGGGAAGGGCTTTCGGATATATGATACTATGAAGCCCGGCGGTTGTTGTTAAAGCACATAATGAGACATATAAACCTCCTTGAGGGTATTTCAGGGAGGTTTTTTCAGTTTATTCCAACCGATGAATAAAAGGAAATTCTGCAGTAAAGCAGAACTAACATGATACGGTTAAAAATCGACTAACAGGGAAAAAGAGAATTTTTTCCTACCACTGTAATACTTCATGTGTTATAAAGGAGGAAATTCAGGATAAATGTTTAATTTAAGAATAAAGCCAAAGGACCGGAAAATAAATCTGTGTTTTTACATTTTGCGGGAGGTGTTTTATGTTAGAGAAATTTTTTGCCAGCATTGGCATTGGCTCAGCCAAAGCAGACCTGGAAATCCCCAATCCGGAGGCGCGGTTGGGCTCAACCCTGCAGGGCGCTGCACGCATTAAAGGCGGGAACGCCGAACAGGAAATAGCAAAAATGTATATAACCCTGGCGCTCCAGTCTTCATATTTTGACGGGAGCCAGACCCGCCCGTACAACCAGAATATCTCTATAATCAAGGTTGCTGAGAACCTGGTGGTGAAACCGGGCCAGGAAATGGCTGTTCCCATCAGCCTGGAAATCCCCAACGAACGCCACCTTCCTGTTTCCCGGGGAGTAACCCGGTATCACTTGCGGACCAGCCTTGAAATACCCCATGCTGTCAATCCGGTTGACCTCGATGATATAACCATTGTTCCCGGCAAATACCTGGAGATACTGCTGGAAGCTTTGGTTTCCCTCGGTTTCCGCGAGCAGGACGATACAGGCCAGTATAACGGGCGATACCAGCAGTTTAAATACAAGCCTTCGGAGCTCTTTGCCCAGGAACTGGATGAGATCCGGGTTTACCCTATATGCCACGAAGATGAAATGCTGCTGGCCATGGTTCTGGACAAAAAGGAGGCGGGAATCCTCGGCAGCATCCTGCACGGTATCCATTTGGATGAAAAGTCGTTTAAAATCCGGATTCCTTACAGCGAAATGAACAGTGTTGACCAGGTAGCCGACAGGCTGAAGGAAATAATTAAACAGGAATACCAGAAGATTTAATCAAAGAGGCTGTCCCATAGGTGAATGGGGCTTGTTGACAAAGGAACTTTAAGCGGATAACAG
>DDKP01000004.1:0-4593 GCA_002339745.1 Firmicutes bacterium UBA2595
AATTATGGAAAACCAGAGCCCCTGTCCGGCCGGGGAATTCCAGCTTCCCCCCATCCGGCCTTTCCCTCCGGTCTGTTCTTCGGCAATGACTACTGTCCCTTCTTCAGCCCCTTCCTGTGCCAGTTCCTTGGCCAGCTCGTTGGTGGAGGCCACAATCTCCCGATAGACAATAGTCCTGCCTATCAGGACGGTATTAAGCAAGCCACGCAGCTCCTGCTCATATAACCTGTCAGGAGCGTTAACGAGGCGATATCCTATCTTGGTGTGGGACTCAATTTCATAACCGTTTTGCCTTAATTTATTTATCTGCTTCCAGACAGCCGTCCGGGAAACACCCAGACTTTGGCTGATTTCTTCCCCGGAAATGAAATCCGGATACCGTTCCTTCAGCAGGGTAAGTACTTCGGCTTTCATGTCTCCACCTCGTGCTGGTTTTATTATAAATTCAGCCTCTTCAAATTGTCAACCCATATTTTTTATTAGGTTAACATTCATCCCTATATTAACTCCTGCTTTAGTTTTATTTCCCCCACATCCATGCTTATGTCCAGCGCTTTAACCGTATGGGTCAAAGCGCCGATCGATATAAAATCGACTCCTGCCTTGGCGTAATCCAAAACGTTGTTTTCGTTTATTCCGCCTGAAACTTCAACCAGGGCCTGGCCATCGATCATCTTTACTGCTTCTTTGACGGAAGCAGGATCCATATTGTCAAGCATGATCACATCGGCTCTCGCTTCCAAGGCTTCACTTACCCCCGTCAGGTCTTCAACTTCCACTTCAATTTTCGTCGTATGAGGCGCATTGGCCCTGGCCATGGCGACAGCCTTCTTGATTCCCCCGGCCACTTTAATATGATTATCTTTGATCAGCACACCGTCATAAAGGCCGAACCGGTGGTTCTTCCCACCTCCGGTCTTGACCGCATATTTCTCCAGCATGCGTAGCCCCGGTGTGGTTTTTCGCGTGTCAACCACCACCGCATGGTAGTATGTAAGCATTTCGGCGATTACAGCTGTTCTGGTGGCAATTCCGGACAGGCGCTGGATAAAATTTAAGGCCACCCTTTCTCCTGTCAGGATAGGGCGGGCAGGCCCGGAAACGGTAGCCAGGACATCGCCCCGAGCAATTTTTTCGCCGTCTTTTTTATGGGCGGTGAATTCGATGTCTTTGTTGAGCAGGTAGAATGTCCTCCTGGCTATAGGAAGTCCTGCCACTACTCCGTCTTCTCCGGCGTAAATAAAAGCTTTTGTGACAGCATCAGCTGGAATTGTACTCGTCGTGGTAATATCTCCTGTGCCAATATCCTCCTGCAAAGCCCTTTCTATGATTTCGTCAACTAACATCATATTTAATAGCACAAATCTCGCCTCCCGGATTTCTGCGTAAAACCAAGTGCTGTTTCCAGTGGACGTCATCTCTCATAACATAATCCGTCCTGTAATGGCCTCCCCTGCTTTCCGTTCTCAGCAGAGCACCCTGGGTAATCAGTTTAGCAACAGTGAATATATTATATGTTTCCATGTCTTCCACAGTGCAGGCTTCGCGGAGCAGTACCGCTTCCATCTGGGCGAGTTCAGCCAGGGCTTCCCTTAAATGATTTTCACTGCGCACTATTCCGACTTTTTCCCACATGATATCCTGGACTCTCTGCCGTATTTCTCTTACACTCCCTTCCCTGCAGGGAAAGAGTTCATCATTTTGCAGCTCCAATTCTACCGGGTCGCGCATCTCCTTGAACCTGTCCCTGACACTCTTAAAGATCCTGTAACCGAAAACCAGTCCGTCCAGCAGAGAATTGCTGGCCAGCCGGTTGCCTCCATGCACACCCTGGCAGGCCACTTCTCCACAGGCATACAACCCTTTCACGGACGTTTCACCGTCCAGGTTCGTCTGCACCCCACCCATCATATAGTGAGCGGCAGGAGCAACCGGTATCATTTCATCGGCCACATCTATTCCATACTGGGCGCATGTCGATGTAATTGTGGGAAACCTCTTTTTGACTTTTTCTCCTGCCATAGGGGATAGGTCCAAGTAAACGTGCGAACTTTTCGTCGCGGCCATTTCCGTAAAAATAGCCCTCGCTACGATGTCCCTTGCTGCCAGCTCGGCTCCCGGGTGGTATTTGGGCATAAACCTTTCGCCGTTAATGTTGCGCAGGATACCGCCTTCTCCCCTGACCGCCTCGGTAATCAAAAACCGGGGAGCCCCCGGAATACATAGCGCAGTAGGATGAAACTGAACAAATTCCATATCCATTACCGCCGCGCCGGCCCGGAATGCAAGAGCTACTCCGTCTCCCGTTGCCACATCAGGGTTGGTGGTGTTCCGGAAAACCTGCCCGGCGCCGCCGGCCGCCAGTACCACCACGTTAGCGTAGCAAACAAAGATTTGTTTCTTCACATTGTCCCATACCAGAGCGCCGTAGCATTTGTTGTCATAGGTAAGTAAATCGACGACCATGTTGTCTTCCAGTATTTCTACCTTGTTTTCATTCAGGATATTCCTGGCCAGGGTGTTCTGGATCTCTTCCCCGGTTGAATCCCCGGCATGCAGGATCCGGCGGCGGCTGTGGGCTGCTTCCCTGGTAAATGCCAGTTCACCTTCAAGGCGATCAAAATTGGCTCCCAGCTCGATTAATTCCCTGACCCTGTCCGGGCCCTCGTTCACTAAAACCTCAACAGCGTTAATATTACAGAGCCCGGCGCCTGCCTCCAGGGTATCCGCCCTGTGCAGGGCTGGTGAATCACTGCTGTGAATAGCGGCTGCAATGCCTCCCTGGGCTCTCTCGGTGTTGGTATCCCCCAGTTTCTTTTTGGTCAATACAGTCACTTTGGCGAAACTGCTGGCCTTTAGTGCTGTGTACAAGCCGGCAATCCCGCTACCGATGATAAGAAAATCAGTTTTCCTGCGGGGAAGACTACGGGTGTCAAAATTAATAATAAACCTGGGAATCAAAAAAAACCCTCCCCCCGTTATTTAATAGCCATCATCCGTTCCACGGCGCCCAGGGCTCTCAGTCGAATAGCATCCGGGACCATTACACGGGGCTGCATTTCCTCCAAAGCCCACTTGACCTTCTCCAGGGTTGTTGCCTTCATATTTGGACAGATCATCTTTTCAGCGGCCAGGTAAAAATTCTTGCCGGGGCATTGCTTGTTAAGCTGGTGAAGAATTCCCATCTCCGTGCCTACGATGTATTCCCTGGCCTCACTTTCCCTGGCAAACTTTATCATCCCCGACGTGCTGGAAACCTGGTCAGCCAGAGCGACCACTTCAGGCCGGCATTCCGGGTGAACCAATACTACTGCCCCGGGATGGGCTTGTTTAGCCTTCAGGACGTCTGTTACCGTCAGCTTGTCATGGGTATTGCAGTAACCTTCCCAGTAGATTATCTCCCGGTCTGCCTTGATTCCCACGTAGCGCCCAAGGTTCTTATCAGGAACAAACAGAATACGCTTATCGGGGGAAATCGAACGGACCACTTTCACGGCATTGGCAGAAGTACAGCAAATGTCCGATTCGGCCTTAACTTCTGCGGAAGAATTTACATAGCATACCACAACCGCGTCCGGGTATTCATTTTTCTTGGCTCGTAATGCCTCAGCCGTTATCATGTCTGCCATGGGGCAACCGGCATTAATTTCGGGCAGTAGTACTATTTTTTTTGGAGAAAGTATGGCTGCAGTTTCGGCCATAAAATGCACGCCGCAAAATACAATAATGTCCGCATCGGTCTTGGCCGCCTCCTGGGAAAGTCCCAGGGAATCCCCTACAAAATCGGCAATGTCCTGTACCTCGGGCCGCTGGTAAAGGTGGGCGAGTATTACGGCATTGCGTTGTTTTTTAAGCTCCCGTATTTGGTCGGAAAGTACCGAGAAGCCGTTGTCCTTTTGAGTCAAGTGTATCACTCCTAGCGGGTTTTATCGTGAGCGTCACTACTTCCTTTCACCGGCAATTTCCCCGGAACTGACTTCGCAGATACGGTTGTCGCTGTCGACGAATATCACCTTTGGTTCGAAGCCTGCCGCTTCCCGGTTTTCCACCAGGGCATAGGAAATAATGATAATCCTGTCCCCAGGCTGGACTAACCTGGCCGCCGCCCCGTTTAAGCATACGACTCCGGAGTCCCGGGGCCCCTTTATCACATATGTCTCAAACCGGGCGCCGTTATTATTGTTCACAATCTGTACTTTCTCATTCGGCAAGATGTCTGCCGCTTCCATCAAGGTCTCGTCAAGAGTAATGCTCCCTACGTACTCCAAATTGGCTTCCGTTACTTTTGCCCTGTGAATTTTTGATTTCAGCATTGACCTGAACATCTTCAAACCTCCACTACCATGTTGTCAATCAATCTGGTTCCGCCGACAAACACCGCCAGCGCAATCAGGCTCTTCCCGGCAAGTTGCCTTGTTTCCTCCAGGCCGGGAAAGGTAAGGATCTCGACGTAATCAATCCTGGCCAGAGGTTCACTGTTTATCAGCAAGCGCATTTTTTCTTTTATGGCCTCTGTATCTCTTTCTCCTTCATCTATCAGCTTTTTGGCTGTTGACAGACTATTATACAGAACAATGGCAGCCTTCCTCTCCT
>DDKP01000004.1:4988-10505 GCA_002339745.1 Firmicutes bacterium UBA2595
GATGGGAACAATTTCGATTTTCAGGTTCATGTTGAGATCCTCAACCATCTTTTGCAGTACCAGTGCCTGTTGGGCATCTTTCTGCCCCAAAAACACGATGTCCGGTTGAACAATATTAACAAGCTTCATTACTACTGTTGTAACGCCCCTGAAATGCCCGGGGCGGGATTTGCCGCATAATTTATCGGTGAGGTTTTCTACCTCCACAAAAGTTGAGTACCCCGTGGGATACATCTCCCTCACCGCCGGGGCAAAGACTGCGTCAACGCCTGCCGCTGCCGCCAAGGCCATATCCCTCTCGAGATCTCTGGGATACTCTTCGTAATCCTCACCAACCCCAAACTGCAGCGGGTTTACAAAGATGCTGGCCACGACCAAACCTGTTTTCTTTTTAGCTTCCCGCATCAAGGTCAGGTGACCTTCATGGAGGTACCCCATAGTAGGAACATAACCGATAGTTGTACCCCCGTAGCGTGTTTTCCCGACAAGGACCTTCATTTCATTAATGCTTTGAATTAACTGCATATTTCCTCCAAATTGACAGTCAGTTATCGGATTGGTCTTCTTCCACCTGGAAACTGTGTTCGGGACCCGGAAATTTTCCGGCCTTGACTTCATCTTTGTATTGAGTGACCGCGGCTACAATTTCACGGTGCAGGGAGGCATATCTTTTGACAAACTTTGGAGAGAGGTCCGAGTAAAGACCCAGGAGGTCGTGAATGACCAAGACCTGCCCGTCACATGCAACCCCTGCCCCGATTCCGATGGTGGGAATATCAACGCGTTCGGTCACCATCTTGGCCAGGGTTGCCGGAACGCATTCCAGGACTATGGCAAAGGCTCCCGCATCCTGTAAAGCCAGTGCGTTATTGATAATGATCCGGGAGGTTTCCTCGTCTCTTCCCTGGACACGGTATCCCCCAAGCTTATTTATTGACTGGGGAGTTAATCCAAGGTGCCCCATAACAGGGATACCCGCGTCATTGATGGCTTTGATTGTACAGGCTATCTCTCTTCCCCCCTCAAGTTTCACAGCATTGGCTCCGGCCTCCTGAAGGAAACGCCCCGCATTCCTGACACTTTCACTGACCGATATTTGATATGACATGAACGGCATATCCGCCACTACGAGGGCATTTTTGGTCCCCCTTGACACTGCCTTGGTGTGAATTACCATGTCTTCCATGGTAACCGGCAGTGTTGAATTGTATCCCAGAAGTACCATGCCGAGAGAGTCTCCTACCAGCAGGACCTCAATCCCGGCCTGGTCAAGAAGCTTCGCGGTAGAATAGTCATAACAGGTAAGTACCGTGAACTTTTCCCCGCGCTGTTTCATTTCCTTAAGCTTGAGAGTGGTCACTTTACCGCCTGACACTTTTGTCCTCCCTTTCCCGGAAAATATTGAGCAGCTCTTCCGCGTCGTTGTTATCAATACTCCCCTTCTCCACGGCAACCCGGATAGTGTACCGCCCAAGAACCTTGTAGAGCTGTGCTAAGTCAGAGTCCAGCCTTTCTATAGCTTCCAGGTGTTTCACCAGGGTATTTCCATCCCCTCTCGCCACCGGACCCGTTAAAGCTTGAACCGGTCCCAAAGACTCTATATTGGCCAGGGTACCCCTGATTAGCGGCATCAATGCATTTACGGCCTGCTGTGTCGACATTCCCATATATTTATATATGCTGACGGCAAAGTGGAGCAGGGATACCAGGTAGTTGGAAGCGACGCACGCACCTAGATGATAAAGAGGTTTGTCCTCTTTTTTCATCATAAACGGCTTGCCTTCAAGATCCTTTATAATTTGAAACGCCACCTCTGAAGCTCTTTCATCGCCCTGGAAGGCAAACAATGAACCTTTAAGATTAGAGACAGCCTTTTCCACGCTGGCAAAAGCCTGTAAAGGATGGATGGCGCCTATTATTCCTCCTCTTTCTTTCAGCGGGCTGAGAATGTCAGCCGGTAAAGCGCCACTAAAGTGAAAAAATACCTGGTTTTCTCTAACCATTCCCGATTCAGCCAATTGCCGGGCCACCCCTTCCAGCTCCCGGTCCGGCGTTGCCAGTAAAACAACTTCACCTTGATTCAATAGGTGTTCAGGCTTGGAAGAGCAGGTGCAGCCCAGTCTCTCGGCCAGCCTGGAAGCCGATAGCCCGGTTTTTGAGCATACACCGGTAATGGTATGCCCTTTTCCCTGTAACAGCAGGGCTAAAGCAGAACCCACAACCCCTGTGCCTACGACTGCTACCCTGAACATATAGAATTCTCCTTTATAGAAGACTCTGCCTGAACGAAGAAATAAAAAACCCCCGGACAACATCCGAAAGGCTCATTCGTAAAAAAACTAACTGTACCTTCCGTCTCGGTCCCTGCGGCTCCAAGCGGGTCTTGGAAAATATTTGTTAAACCCTGAGAGTTTATGTAAAAAATCCGGTGCAGTTCCGACATGGATACTGCCCGATAAATAATTTTACCATATTTTTTGTTGAATGCAAATGTATTTTTTCTGATTTATCAGTAAATTGGTGGCCTCATCAATCGTCCGGCCGTCCGGGAAAACCGCATTGCCGGCAATTTCCGCAAGGGGGACCATCACAAAAGCCCTTTCCTCCATGCGTGGATGCGGAACAGTGAGATCCCGGGTCTCTATCCGGCAGCGGTCATAAAGCAGGATGTCCAGGTCAATGGTCCTCGGCCCCCACATCACATTTCTTACCCTGCCCAGGCGGTTTTCGATTTCCTGGAGAACCTCCAACAGCTGCTGCGGGGACAATTCCGTACCGATTTCCGCCACGCAATTGTAAAACCAGGGCTGGTCTTCGTAACCTACGGGCTCTGTCAGGTATAACGATGAAACGGCCTTCACCGTTATTCCTTCAGCCGCGTGCATCAACTCCAGGGCTTTTCTGATATTGTCCACCGGCTCACCCTGGTTAGAGCCCAGGCCGATGTATGCGCGGGCCATCAAGCCTTGAGACCCCTTACAATTTCACAACCCATGTAGTCAAAGATACCGCTGATAGGAGCGTGAGGCTTGCGGACTCTCACCGTAACCTGATCAATCCGGTAAGTTGAAAGCACCTGCTGAGCTATAGCCTCGGCCAAAGCTTCAATGAGGTTGAAAGTCTTTTGTGTTACTATGCCCTTTACAGTGGAGTAAACGTCTGCATAATTGGGCAGGTGGGTTATGTCATCGGTGGCCCCGGCCCGTCTGAGGTCAAGACTCAATTCAACGTCAATAATAAATTTCTGTCCCATAGATTTTTCCTCAGGAAATACCCCGTGTTTTCCATAAAACTGCATTCCTGCAAGAATAATCTTATCCTTCCCCATGTTACCTCCTCCTCCTTACCATGGCGTCAGTCATCCTGGCCACCCGTGCCATCTCTTTAATATCATGCACCCTGACAATGTCTGCTCCCTGGGCTATACCGAAAGCCACTGTTGCTGCCGTACCTTCAACCCGATCAGTTACCGGCAGGTTCAGTGTGTTCCCGATCATGGATTTTCTCGACGTTCCCAGGAGGATAGGATACCCCAGCGTTTTAAATTCCCAGAGCCGGCGCATTACTTCCAGATTCTGGTCAGTATCCTTGCCGAACCCGATTCCCGGGTCAATGATTATGTTTTCCCGTGCGACACCGGCTGCCATAGCCCTGGCAGCACTTTCCTGAAGGGAAGCCAGGATATCGTCCATCATGCTGTTGTATTCCGTTCCTTTTTGGTTATGCATCAGGATAAGAGGCACATCGTCATAGCCGGCAACCACACTGGCAATTTCCGGGTCGGCTTTCAACCCCCAGACATCGTTAATGATATGGGCGCCTGCTTCTAATGCCTGCCTCGCTACTTCAGCCTTGTAAGTGTCGACGGAAATAGGTACATCTATCTCCATGACCAACCGCTCTAAAACCGGCATCACCCGCTCCAGTTCCTCCTCCAATGGTACCGGAGTAGCTGTAGGCCTTGTGGATTCCCCGCCCACATCAATAATATCAGCCCCCTGCTCCACCATTTCCAGTGCATGCCGAACAGCGGCGTCCAGGTCAAAGAACCTGCCCCCATCGGAGAACGAATCGGGTGTCACATTAAGGATACCCATGATGACGGTACGCTCGCCCAGGGGAACCTGGTAACCGCGGCAGTTCAAGCCGGTTGTCCGGCAGGTCCCTTCCAGGTTATTGAGGGTCTGACAAAGTAAATCCGCCAGCCGGGCAAGACCGAACGGCTGAGCCTTCAACTTGGTGATCAGCCTGTTGAACTGTTTCACCGTACCCATCAACAGGACATCGGTTTTATCTGCCGAAAAGTTGCCGACTGCCCTGCTGACCGCCGCTTCTCCTCCTTTGGACAGCATTTCCTGTTTTAAGATTATCGCAGCCTTGGTAGAAACGTTTTCTACTTTTATGACACGGTGCACCGCCTTGGTTTTCATTATGTTGATGCCGGGGTCGTCAACCCCTATGAGGGCCAGTTCCTTGTTGGCCTGAGCCGCATCGTCTATCCTGATTGCCCGGACTCTAAACACCTGTCCACTCCTCCCAAGTCGCAAGTTATGTCTTTTTGTCAGTAGATCAACATTCTGCGGCCTGTCTCCATTTCGTCAAACTTGTAACATTCGTCGCGGGTTGCGCACCGGGAACATATCCTGGAAAGGTTATCCGCCATGTACAAGTGTTCCCCCAGCAGGGACATGTTATCTGTCATTCGCCGGTGTTCCCTGATCCCGGTAGTTATAACGTTTATTTCACTATCGTTAAAACCGGTATTAGCCAGCATTTCCACCGCCAGTCCGGCGCTTACATCCGCATGGTCCTCACCCGTGTCATACTGCTTCCAGCGGCCGATGTCGTGCAGGAGCGCCGCAGCATAGATAAGCTCTTTGGCCAGCTTAAGGTTTAGGTTGTTCTCTTCCATGAACTTCTTGATGGCCCCGCTCTCCAGCATCAGGATGTATGTGATGCGGGCCACATCGACAAAATGCTGGAAGTTATGCCGGCAAAACTTTCTGTCTTCCTCCCTGGCATCGATTTTAGCCATGCACTCCGTGTAAAACGTGTCTTCTAAAATAGATTCAACTCTGGTCAAGGGGACCCCTTCCCCCCCATTACCTTTAAATAATTATAGTTTGCTTAGCAGTATCATACTTTATTAGACACAATCTTTAGAAATCCTGCTGTCATACGGAAAAGATCATGAATGGGTATGGAAAAAGGAGGATTTGTCCGTGTATTTGTTGAATAGCTTAGCAATGGCAGGCCTGTTCCGGGGGATAATCGAATGAATAATGTGTTGTTCTGGGTCCCGGGAGTCCCGGTTACCTATGCTACATCGGGAGAAACCAATTGGAAGCATGAACTTGAGACCAAATTGCCCTTTTCGCCGGCAAGCACATTTAACGGCGTTCGGATGAAGTTTATTTTGCCGACTCTTACTCCCAATAACCGCCCAATAGATATAGACAACCTGTGTGAACCTGTTTTTTCGGTTTTGGTCGGTAAGCTGGGATGGTTTGAAACCCA
>DDKP01000004.1:10897-14353 GCA_002339745.1 Firmicutes bacterium UBA2595
TTAAAGCTGGTCCTGGAATCAAAAGCAGCCCCAGAAATGGTAAAAGAATATGGTAAGCCGTTCTTTTTTTACCACGGGAAAGTGCCGGAAAACCCTTACGATCTGGTAATACCGGCAGGCGTATACTTTCCCAAACCGTTCCGGAAGCCGCATATTCATGACAGGTACATGGTCCGCCTGCAGTTTGGCGGTGAAGAAATAAACATCGGGGATATCATCACAGGCAAAGTAAAAGAGATTCTCCACGGTCTCCACCCGATAATCGGAGGCAGCCCGGAAACCCCCGAAGACTGGAGAATCCACGTCTTGCAGGTTGAAAAAGGAGTAACGTTTGTGAAGGAAGGTTGTGTGTTTATTAGCATATGGAGATACAACGAGCGCGACAGTGCGTAAAACATAAAAGGGCAGTGGCAGATATATTCCTTCACGACGGCAACAATTCAGCTTGTTACCGGCTCCCGCATACGCGGATAGCCGACAAGCGGACATCAGTCCGTCGTTTCGGAACATATCTGCCACTCCCTTATTAATCTCCAAATTTTAGAGTAGAACGGCTTTTGCAGCGCTCTCCATAAATGGGGCTTGTTGACAAAAGAGCTTTTAGCTGATAACAGGGGGCAGGTGTATTCCTGCCCCCTGTATATTTAAAGTGAAGAAGTTTGTCAACAGGCCCTTTACTTATGGGACACTCCCATGATTTGAAATACGCTTTTTAGAACAATCCACTTACCTCTCCGGTATTCACATCAACGTCTACACGCCTGTAAGCCGGGTCGGAAGCGGTACCAGGCATCAAGGAAATGTCTCCTGCGCACGGGCAGAGGAACTTGGCGCCGCTGTATACCAATACATCGCGGATCGGCAGTATCCAGCCCTTGGGAACACCCTTCAGTGTCGGGTCGTGAGACAAACTGAGGTGAGTCTTCACCATCATTGTCTGGTAATCAGCAAACTGCGGGTCAGACTCAAATCTCTTAGCCTTTTCTTCAGCCATCGGCGCCCACTGTACGCCGTCAGCGCCGTAAACTTCCTTGGCAATCAATTCTACGCGCTGGCGCAGAGGCATTTCAAGCGGATAAAGCGGTTTGTAGTTGGACGGCTCGTTGCAGGCATCAAGTACAACATCAGCCAGTTCGGCAGCACCCTCGCCGCCGTACATCCAGTGGTTGGATACGGCAGCACGGACTCCCATTTCGTTGCACAGCCTCTTGACCAGATCCTGCTCGGCCTGGGTGTCAGTGTAGAACGCGTTAATGCACACAACCGGGACGATACCAGACTTTTTGACCACGTTGACCATGTGGCGCAGGTTCTCGAAGCCTTTCTCGACCAGTTCGAGGTTTTCCTGGGTATACTCAGGCGGCAGAGGCCGTCCGGGAGCAACCTTCGGACCGCCACCGTGCATCTTGAGGGCGCGAATGGTAGCAACAATAACTGATACGTTCGGAATGTTGCCACTGAGGCGGCACTTGACATTCCAGAACTTCTCGAAACCGATATCTGCGGCAAAACCGGATTCGGTTACAACATAATCGAAGAGTTTAAGGCCGAGGCGATCAGAAATTATAGAGTTCTGGCCTATAGCGATATTAGCGAACGGTCCCGCATGGATAAGTACAGGCTGGCCTTCTACCGAGTAGCAGAGGGTCGGGTTGATGGTATTCCGCATCCACGCGCACATAGCGCCGGCAACATCCAGGTCGGAAGTGGTAATTGGCTTGCCGGTCCTGTCATACGCAACAGTAATCTTGCCAAGGCGGTCTCTCAAATCCGCCAGGTCTCTGGAAACAGCAAGAATCGCCATCAGTTCAGAACCAACTGCAATACCAAACCTGGACTGCATCGGATATCCGTCTTTCTTCCCGCCGAGACCGATTATAATGTTGCGCAGTGCCTGGGCGCAAAAGTCAATTACCCAACCCATTTCCAGGTTCTTGGGGTCGATATCCAGGCGGCGCAGGCCACGCTTTTCTAATTCTTCATCGGTATAGTTGCACTCATGCTGGTAGCGGGAGGTCAGGGCTACCATAGCGAGGTTGTGAGCGTTCATGATATCATTGATGTCACCGGTTAAGCCAAGGGAAAACTCGGTCATTGGGATGAGCAGGGCATTACCGCCACCTGCAGCGGTACCTTTAACGTTCATGGTCGGGCCGCCGGAAGGCTGGCGCAGAGCTCCTCCAACATTGTAACCTTTAACACCGAGACCTTGAATCAGTCCCATGGAAACAGTTGTTTTACCTTCGCCCAGAGGGGTAGGGGTGATAGCGGTAACTTCAATGTACTTGCCGTCCGGTTTGTCCTTCAAGCGGTTCATTATTTTGAGAAAGTCCAGTTTGGGGGTTTTGCCGTAAGGGATCATCTCATCCTTTTGGAGTCCCAGCTTCTCAATCCACTCATCAGGAGTAGGCAGGTACTTTTCAGCCTCTTGGGCTATTTGGTAGTCTTTAAACTTGGTTGGATCCATTGACCTTGGATTGTAAGGCATTCAATAATCTCTCCCTTCCATTCTTTGTATTTTTTAGTTTAATAACCGACTAAAAAGTGCAAGATCACCCTCTTGCTGAGTCTACCCCCCCTTTGACTTAAAATTACTGTTATTTCTCCGGTAAACGGCCTGATGAAAAGGCCCTAGCAAAAGAAAAATTTCACAAGTCGTTCCTCCATACAAGGAGCGGGAAATTTAACTGTGATAAATTCTAGCCTTATAATTATTCGCGACTTTTGTAATTTCTCCTGCCATTAAAGACAAAATATTTAAAAAATTAATAATCTTTCTTGCCGAGGAAACAGGCAGCTGGCCCGCCACTTTCTAACATATATTCCACGTGTTCGAAATAGAACTAACGCGATTTTTTTTCTTCGTTTTTTTGCATGAATTTTTCCCTGTTAATTATGAAACGTTCATGGGTCCCTTCACCTATCTTCTCCCTGGCGTCATAGGCTTCTACCTGAAAAATCAGCCTCTTTCCGTCAATTTCGGTCAGTTCGGACTTGGCTACCACTTCCATGCCCAGGGGAGTGGCTGCAATATGTGAAGAAGTTATCTTAATACCTACCGTGGTATGCCCTTCCGGGAGATAAGGTTCCACCGATGTCAAAGCCGCATTTTCCATCAGGGCAATCATGGCCGGCGTGGCAAAAACCGGCACACCGCCGCTTCCCAGCGCAATGGCGGTATTGGCTTCCGAAACCACAGTCTTAGCTTCCCCCTTAATACCGGCTTTTAACGATGTTTCCACTTTTATACCTCCTCGACTTGTTTTAAGAGTAATAGTAAGATTCGGGGTATTTGGCAAAAATCCTGCTTGAAATCATAAATTAGTTAATTTCTCAAAAATTTCGCCTTATGCCTGCAAATTAGGCAGTTTTATGCCAAATATGACAGGAAATATTAATTTCACAACAAGCAGGATTTTACTTTGGAAAACAGAAATTTGTTATTGTTATCATAAG
>DDKP01000009.1:0-2315 GCA_002339745.1 Firmicutes bacterium UBA2595
ACTATGCCGAAACGGAGCGACATTAAAAAGGTTTTGGTCATCGGATCAGGCCCCATCATCATCGGTCAGGCTGCGGAATTTGACTACGCCGGGACCCAGGCCTGCAAAGCCCTGAAAGAAGAGGGCCTGGAAGTGGTCCTGGTCAATAGCAACCCGGCCACCATCATGACCGACGGGCATATAGCCGATCAGGTCTATATTGAACCACTGACCTGGGAGAGCGTGGCCAAGATAATCCGGCTGGAAAAGCCGGATGGACTGCTGCCTACCCTGGGAGGCCAGACCGGCCTGAACATTGCTGTGGAACTGGCGGAAAAAGGTATTTTGGAGGAGGAGGGGGTAGCCCTCTTGGGGACCTCCCTGCAGGCCATTAAACGGGCCGAGGACCGGGAGTTGTTCAAAAAACTGATGCTGGAAATCGGGGAACCAATTCCCGAAAGCGCCATAGTTTCCAGTGTTGATCAAGCCCTGGAGTTCGTGGAAAAGGTGGGGTATCCTCTTATCGTCCGTCCCGCTTATACCCTGGGAGGAACCGGGGGAGGTATTGCCCATAACGCAACCGAGTTAATTGCAACTGTCACCAGGGGGCTGCATGCCAGTTTGATTGGGCAGGCTCTGCTGGAAAGAAGCGTGGCAGGATGGAAAGAAGTAGAATACGAGGTTATGCGGGACAGCGCTGATAACTGTATTACTGTATGCAACATGGAAAACCTTGACCCGGTGGGAGTTCATACCGGAGACAGCATCGTGGTGGCCCCGTCCCAAACACTGTGTGACAAGGAATACCAGATGCTCCGGTCCGCTTCACTGAAGATTATCCGGGCGCTTAAAATTGAGGGAGGATGTAACGTCCAGTTTGCCCTGGACACCGGCAGCATGAATTACGTGGTTATTGAGGTTAATCCCCGTGTCAGCCGCTCCAGTGCGCTGGCCTCAAAAGCCACCGGTTATCCTATCGCCAAGATGGCCGCCAAAATTGCTGTGGGCCTCCACCTGGACGAGATTACCAACCCAGTGACCGGTAAAACCACCGCCTGCTTCGAACCTGCTTTGGACTACGTGGTTGTAAAGATTCCACGCTGGCCTTTCGATAAATTTGTCACGGCTGACAGGAGACTGGGAACGCAGATGAAGGCTACAGGTGAAGTTATGGCCATCGACCGGAGTTTTGAACCGGCCCTGATGAAAGCCATCCGTTCACTGGAAGTAGGCGTCTACGGCCTCCGTTTGAAAGAATCCTCCCTGTGGAGTGACATGGAAATTGAAGACAAACTGGAAAATGGTGACGACGAAAGAATATTTGTTATTGCCGAGGCCTTCAGGCGGTACATGACTGTCCGGGAAGTGGCCCAGTTGTCCAAAATAGACTACTGGTTTTTAAATAAAATCAAACGCCTGGTGGACATTGAACGTGCTCTCCAGGAATGTGGCGGTATCCCGGATATAGGACTGCTGAGAGAAGCCAAAGAAAGCGGTTTTTCCGACTACAACATCGCCCAGCTGACCGGCCGCAGTGAAAGGGAAATCCGTCAGCTGCGCAAGAGCGCCGGTATAGTTCCGGTTTACAAGATGGTGGACACCTGTGCGGCCGAATTTGAGGCCGGGACACCGTATTACTACTCCGCTTATGATCATGAAGATGAAGTTGAGGTCTCAGACAGGAAAAAGGTTGTGGTGCTGGGTTCAGGCCCGATCCGTATAGGGCAGGGGATAGAGTTTGACTACTGTTCGGTCCATTCGGTCTGGGGCCTGCAGAAAGAAACAGTCGAATCAATCATCATCAACAACAACCCGGAAACGGTCAGTACAGATTTTGACACGGCGGATAAGCTCTATTTCGAGCCTCTTACTTTTGAGGATGTAATGAATATAATCGACAAGGAAAAACCGATAGGGGTAATAGTCCAGTTTGGCGGGCAAACGGCCATCAACCTGGCCGGTGATCTTTCCGATGCCGGGGTTTCCATCCTGGGAACACCCGTGGAACATATCGACCAAGCCGAGGACCGTGAAAAGTTCGAGCGGCTGATGCGGAAACTGGCTATTCCCCAGTCGGAGGGCAAGACTGCGTATGCGGTGAAAGAGGCGCGGGCCATTGCGGAGAAGCTGGGCTACCCTGTCCTGGTAAGGCCCTCATACGTATTGGGCGGCCGGGCCATGGAAATAGTGCATAATACCGAACAGCTTTTAAAATACATGGAAAGTGCGGTACAGGTTTCTCCCAAGCACCCGGTGCTGGTAGACAAATACATCAGGGGTAAGGAAGTCGAGGTTGACGCTATCGGAGACGGTGACGACATCCTTATTCCGGGGAT
>DDKP01000009.1:2740-9512 GCA_002339745.1 Firmicutes bacterium UBA2595
ATTGTGAACTATACCACCCGTATTTCCAAGGCCTTAAACATTTGCGGTTTAATTAATATTCAATACGTCGTGGGCGAGGGTAAGGTCTATGTCCTGGAAGTCAACCCAAGGGCATCGCGTACCGTGCCCATTTTGAGCAAAGTAACAGGGGTACCCATGGTTTCCGTGGCTACCCGGGCCATGATGGGGCGAAAACTGAAGGAACTGGGGTACCCTGCCGGGTTGTGGGTTTTACCGCATCATGTGACTGTGAAAGCCCCGGTTTTCTCGTTCGAAAAACTGACCCAGGTGGAAGTGTCCCTCGGTCCGGAAATGAAGTCAACCGGCGAAGTCATGGGTGTTGACCGTTCATTTTCGCATGCCCTGTACAAAGCAATGCTGTCCTCCGGTCTTAAGTTCAACACATCAGGAGCAGTCCTGGCCGCTATTGCGGACAAAGATAAACAGGAAGCCGTTCCAATTCTTAAACGCTATGCGGAAATGGGATTCAGGGTCTTTGCTACTGAAGAAACGGCCAAAGCCCTGGCAGCCGGAAGTGTTGAGGTCAATTCGTTGAACAACCAGCTGGAGCCAGTAGAACTGATTCGCCGGGGACAGGTCCAGTATGTTATCAATACTCCGACCAAGGGCAAAGAACCGGGCCGGCTCGGGTTTACCATTCGGAGGACGGCAGCCGAGTTCAGGGTACCGTGTTTCACTTCCCTTGACACAGCCTCGGCGGTTCTGCGCATTCTTGAGTTCCTGCGCCGCGGGGAAAAGCCGTGCCCGGTGTCAATGGCGGAGTTTACTGCCCACATAAGCGCTAGGTTTTAGAGCTTGGTGATAGGCGCTAGGGGGAATGAGCAGCGGGTTGAAAAATATTGTGTAGTTGACCTTGTTAAGGTAAACTAGTAACGTACGGGAGGTAATATTATGACCAGTCCACGGATGAGTTTAAAAGGCAAAGACCTTCTTGCCCTGTATGCTTTGACAAGGGAAGAAATAATGGAAATACTGAAAGTAGCCGCTGGCCTTAAGGAGAAGCAGAAAGGGGGCGTGCCCCATCCCGTGTTGGCAGGCAAAACCCTGGCGATGATTTTTACCAAATCTTCCACCAGGACCAGGGTATCGTTTGAGGTTGCCATGTACCAACTGGGCGGGTACCCGTTGTTCCTGAGCGGCCAGGAACTACAGCTGGGACGCGGTGAAACCATTGCAGACACTGCCAGGGTCCTGTCACGTTACGTCGACGGCATCATGATCAGGACTTTTGCCCATTCTGATGTGGAAGAACTGGCCAAATATGCCGATGTCCCGGTGATAAACGGTTTAACTGACCTCACCCACCCATGCCAGATCCTCGCTGACTTTCAGACCGTAATTGAACATAAAGGTAAACTGGAGGGACTGAAGCTGGCTTATGTTGGTGACGGGAACAATGTGTGCCATTCCCTCCTGAACGGCTGTGCCAAGGTGGGGATGAATATCTCGGTGGCCACTCCGCGGGGTTATGAGCCCAGTCCGCTAATAGTCGACCTGGCCGTGGCAGATGCCGTGGGAAGCGGCGCCGTGATTGAATTAACAGAGGACCCGGCGGCGGCTGTCAGGGATGCCGACGTTGTTTACACTGATGTCTGGGCCAGTATGGGCCAGGAAGCGGAGCATGCCGAGCGCCTGAAAATTTTTAAGCCGTACCAGGTTAATGCCGGACTGGTGAAGGGAGCAAAACCTGATTACATATTCATGCACTGCCTGCCGGCCCACAGGGGGGAAGAGGTGGCGGACGAAATAATCGACGGTCCCAACTCCGTGGTGTTTGACCAAGCCGAAAACAGGCTGCATGTGCAGAAGGCAGTCCTGGCGCTGACTATGGGATAAAACCACAGGGCACAAAGGGGCGCTGGCAACTATATTTCTAATGAATCAAGGAGGTCAAAACACAATGTCCAAAAAAGTTGTCCTAGCTTATTCCGGAGGACTTGATACCTCTGTTATTATCCCCTGGCTGAGGGAGACTTACGGCTACGAGGTAATAGCCATGGCCGCAGACCTGGGCCAGGGTGAGGAACTTGAGCCGTTGAAGGAAAAAGCCATCAAGACCGGGGCCAGCAAAATATACATTGAAGATGTGAAAAGAGAGTTTGTGGAGGAATTTGTCTGGCCAACCTTAAAGGCTCATGCTGTATATGAAGGGAAATACCTGCTGGGGACTTCCTTTGCCCGGCCCCTAATTGCCAAGAAGCTGGTGGAGATAGCCCGCCAGGAAGGCGCAGAGGCTGTTGCCCACGGGGCTACCGGCAAGGGCAATGACCAGGTGAGGTTTGAGCTGACTGTAAAGGCCCTTGCGCCTGATCTGAAGATTATCGCGCCCTGGAGGGAATGGGATATCCGCTCCCGGGAAGACGCCCTGGCCTATGCCGAGGCCAGGGGAGTCCCGGTTCCGGTTAAAAAAGGTCATGCTTACAGTATGGACCGCAACCTCTGGCACCTGAGCCACGAGGGAGAAGACCTGGAAGACCCGTGGAACGAGCCAAAGGACAGTATCCTGATGATGATTACTCCCCCGGAGAAAGCGCCTGACAGGCCCACTTACGTGGAGGTGGAGTTTGAGCGGGGCATCCCGGTGAAACTTAACGGCGAATCCATGGACGGGGTTACCATGATCCAAACCCTTAACCAGATAGCCGGGGAGAACGGGGTAGGTATTGTCGACATGGTGGAAAACCGGCTGGTTGGGATGAAATCAAGAGGGGTTTACGAAACCCCGGGCGGCACCGTTCTGTACTGCGCCCACCGGGAACTGGAACTCCTGTGTCTTGACCGGGACACTCTCCACTATAAAGACCTGATTGCCCAGCGATATGCTGAACTGGTTTACTATGGGGTATGGTACCACCCCCTCCGGGAGGCCCTGGATGCCTTCGTGGATGTGACTCAACGAACGGTTACGGGCACGGTGAGGATGAAGCTTTACAAGGGAAGCTGCACGCCTGCGGGAGCCAGATCGCCTTATTCACTGTATAACGAAGAGCTTTCCACCTTCGGCCGGGATGAGGTCTACAACCAGAAAGACGCAGAGGGTTTCATCAACCTGTTTGGCCTGCCCGTGAAAGTGCGCGCTATTATGGAGAAAAAGACCGGCCTCAGGGACTAGGCCGTTAGAAACCCGAACGAGAGGAGGGTTCGTAATGAAGCTGTGGAGCGGGAGGTTTACTAAGGGTACTGACAAGGTTGTGGAGGATTTTCATTCTTCTATTTCCTTTGACCGGCGGTTGTACCGCCAGGATATCAGGGGCAGCATTGCCCACGCCAGGATGCTGGGCAAGCAGGGTATAATTTCAAAAGAGGAATCTTCTGAGATCATTTCCGCCCTGGAAGGAATCCTGGCCGACATGGAAGCCGGGAATATCGAATTTGACGTGGAAGCCGAGGACATTCACATGAATGTCGAAAAGATACTCATTGAACGGATAGGCGATACGGGCCGCAAGCTGCATACTGCCCGTAGCAGGAATGATCAGATAGCCCTTGATGCCAGAATGTATCTCAAGGAAGAAATTGATGAAATAACTGCTTTATTAATAAAGCTCCAGGAGACCCTGCTTACTCTGGCTGAATTGCATACCCAAACGGTGATGCCGGGTTACACGCACCTGCAGAGGGCTCAGCCGGTGACCCTCGGCCACCACCTGATGGCTTATTTCCAGATGTTCAGGCGGGACATTGACCGGTTACGGGACTGCTACCGGAGGACAGATGTGATGCCCCTTGGTTCGGGCGCCCTGGCCGGAACTACGTTTGCGCTGGACCGGGAATCGGTTGCCGCCGAACTGGGTTTTGCCCAAATATCTCAAAACAGTCTTGATGCCGTCAGTGACCGGGATTTTGCCATTGAATTCTGTGCCGCCGCTTCTATTGTAATGATGCACCTGAGCCGGTTTTGTGAAGAGATTGTCCTGTGGTCTTCGGCTGAGTTCCGGTTTATTGAACTGGATGATTCATATGCCACCGGGAGCAGCATCATGCCCCAGAAAAAGAACCCCGATGTGGCCGAGCTCATCAGGGGAAAAACCGGCCGGGTATACGGGGCGCTGGTATCTCTTCTGACGGTGATGAAATCGCTGCCGCTGGCCTACAATAAGGACATGCAGGAGGACAAGGAAGCCCTGTTTGACGCTGTTGACACGGTAAAAGGATGCCTGCTTGTATTTACGCCAATGCTTGACACGATGCGCGTTAACAGAGATATCATGGCCAGGGCAGCCCAGGGCGGTTTCACCAACGCCACCGAGTTGGCCGATTATCTGACTAAGAAAGGCATACCTTTCAGGAAGGCTCATGAGGTAGTGGGCAGGCTGGTGCTGGAGTGTATCGATAAGGGCAGGCGCCTTGATGAACTCAGTATTGATGAATACCGGCGGGTTTCTCCAGTGATTGAACCTGATATATATGATGCTATAGATATCGTAAAATGCGTAGCTGCCCGGAAGGTCCCGGGAGGTCCGGCGCCCGACACAGTATCAGAATCGATCAAACAGGGAAGAGCCTGGGTTGAACAGGCCTGGGCCGTATTAAAAGAATAAGCGTATTCCCACGGGCTGTTCCCAGGCAAATTGGGACAGCCCCGTTTTCATGATGCGTTATTTTTTATTAAAGCTTATCACTGCAATATTGTAATCCACCTCATACCCGTCGGGTGTGGCCATTTGAAAGAAGTATTTTCGATTATTATTGTGATCCGGGACTGCGCCGGAAACGTCAGGCGCCAAGTCTTGTTTGTTGATGGCAATTACCTGCACTCCGGTCCTGGCCGGGCTGCCCAGCAGCACAACCTGGTTATTGAGAGCTATTACATCGGTTACCTGGTGCCGGAATATTACTAAGGCCACCTTATCCTCTGTTTTGTCCTCTTGCCCTGCCAGGTTTATTTCTTTTGCCAGTTCGGCTATTCCGGCGTCATCCAAAGTCTCTGCCCAGGTTATTTCATTTCCTGCGGAAACAAACAGGCGGCGATATGAGTTGTGAATACGGTCCGGTATACTGGCTGACGGCTTCCGGCTGGTATGCCAGTAGGGTTGATAGTCTGGCCGGATCCAGGAAGGATCTTCGTAAAGTATTTCAAACTGAACATGGGTTCCTTCCTCCATAACAGCCAATACCGGGAGGGTTTCGACCGACCGGGATGGCTGTTCTGCTGTAACGATCTTTACCGGAGCAGCCGGTTCCAGACGGCCGAGCCTTTCCATAAGTTCTCGGTTTTCCCTGGCGAGTTTTTCGGCTTCTGTCATTTTACTCCCTTCGACTGCCTGAATGGATACCCGGGGTTCCCGGTGGTTCATATCATATAAGAGGAAGGCCAAAGCTATCAGTAATAAATACAGCATTAATTTTTTCTTATCCACCGGGTCTTTGAGTTTAGACATTAGAATCACCTCACCTAAGAGGATAGGCAATTATTCTGCTGTTTATACCTGGCGGCAGACCTGACTTCTAATAAAGTAACATTATTCTGTTGAAAGAAGAGACTGTTAGGTATATACTTTAAAGGATAGAGTATTTTGGGAGAGGTGTAAACAGGTGAAAATAGTCGTACAAAAATTCGGCGGAACTTCTGTTGCAACCGCCGAAGGCAGAGCCAGGGCGATGGAGCGGATAGTTGCGGCCAAGGAGCAGGGATATTCACCTGTAGTAGTGGTGTCAGCAATGGGAAGGCGTGGAGAGCCATATGCAACAGATACCCTGATTGACCTGGTCAAAACGATACATAATGATATTGAACCCCGGGAACTTGACCTTTTAGTTTCCTGCGGGGAAATCATTTCAACCGTGGTTATGGCCACTTCTCTTAAAAAAATGGGCCATCAGGCGGTTGCCCTGACGGGCGGGCAGGCGGGTATCTTCACCGATAGCAATTACGGGTGCGCGCAGATTTTAGATATAGATCCTAAACCTATTATGTACCATCTGTCTCAGGGCAGGATTGTCATTGTGGCAGGATTCCAGGGTGTTTGCGAGGACGGCAGTACAACCACCCTCGGCCGCGGAGGCAGCGATACGACAGCCACCGCCCTGGGCGCGGCTTTAAAGGCAGAAGTGGTGGAAATATATACCGATGTTGACGGAGTAATGACTACCGACCCCAGACTGGTCCCTGACGCGGCCATCCTTACCGACATTTCTTACAGGGAAATATGTGAAATGGCCAACCAGGGCGCTAAGGTGATTCACCCCCGGGCTATTGAGGCAGCCATGAGCGGAAAGGTGCCTATAATGATTAAAAACACTTTTTCTGACGCCAAAGGTACTCTTATTGCCGATAATGTGGCTGAGCGGGTGATTACCGGCCTGGCTCACCTGACAAATATTACCCAGGTAAAAGTGGGCCCGCTGGACGGGGATGACGTTCAGTTGGCCAAGGTCAGGGTTCTGAAGACCATGGCTGAGGCCCGGATCAGCATAGATATGGTGGGAGTCGCACCAAATTCCATATTCTTCATTATAAACGGCGACGATACGAAAAAAGCCCAGGCTGCCCTGGAAGCGGCCGGATACAGAATAGCGCTGGACACCGGGTGCGCCAAGCTATCGGTAATTGGCGCGGGTATGGAAGGAGTCCCCGGGGTAATGGCAAATGTAATGGAATCCCTAAATAAAGCCGGGGTCACGGTTCTCCATACTTCGGATTCGGATATAACTATTTCCTTCCTTATTAAAGAAGAGGATCTCCTTAATGCTATCAATATACTGCATAAAAGCTTTAAGCTCGGCTAATAGTAAATTTTCTGTTAAACAC
>DDKP01000009.1:9847-11692 GCA_002339745.1 Firmicutes bacterium UBA2595
AATTTTCTGTTAAACACCTTGACACGAGTCGGGAGAATTTGTATACTAGATTCAATATACTTCAGGAATGGTGATGAAGGGGAATTTATACGTGAAAAAGGCCGACAGAGAGCCGGGGAAGCTGAAAACCGGCGCCGGATCATGTATAAATAGTCACCCCAGAACTGACGGCTGAAAGGCACGGCAGTGGTTAGTAGGCTGGTCCGGTGTATACCGTTATCATGCGTGCGAGAACACAGAGTGGCCTTTTTCCCGCAGAAAAGGCAAGCAGGGTGGTACCGCGGAAGGTTTGACCTCTCGTCCCTGATAGTAATGTCTATCGGGAAGAGGGGTTTTTAATTAGTGGCCAGTATTATGATTGTTAATGAAGCCGTTTTTCTACTGCCAGCTGGGTACTGTCCAAAGCGAGTAATTTTAGGGAGGGGTTTCTTTGAGAAGTGATGCAGTTAAAAAAGGGTTGGAAAAAGCTCCCCACCGCTCCCTTTTCAAGGCGATGGGTTATACTGACGAAGAATTGGCCAGGCCGCTGATAGGTATAGTTAATTCCCAGAATGAGGTTGTGCCGGGGCATATACACCTGGATACCATTGCCGACGCGGTGAAAGCCGGGGTTAGGATGGCAGGGGGGACCCCTGTCGAATTCCCGGCTATCGGGGTGTGTGACGGGATTGCCATGAACCATGAAGGGATGAAATATTCCCTCGCCAGCAGGGAAATAATTGCCGATTCGGTGGAAATTATGGCCCAGGCGCACGCCTTTGACGGGCTGGTGTTAATCCCCAACTGTGATAAGATAATTCCGGGAATGCTGATGGCCGCGGCCCGCCTGAATATTCCTGCCATAGTGGTCAGCGGAGGCCCGATGCTTACCGGTAAATACAAAGGGAGAGATGTTTCCCTGAGCAATATTTTTGAAGGGGTTGGCGCAGCCCGGGGAGGTATTATAACAGAAGAAGAACTAGCTGAAATGGAAGAGGCGGTTTGCCCCGGATGCGGTTCATGTGCCGGCATGTTTACAGCCAATACCATGAACTGCCTGACAGAGGTACTCGGCATGTCGCTTCCCGGAAGCGGCACCATACCGGCAGTAACGGCAGCCAGGATAAGGCTGGCCAAGCTGACCGGAATCAAGATCATGGAATTGGTTGAGAAGGATATAAAACCCCTGGACATAATGACTGAGGAATCATTCCTCAACGCTATAGCTGCCGATATGGCTCTTGGAGGGTCCACCAACACGGTTCTGCACCTGCCTGCCATTGCCCATGAATGCGGGTTCCGGCTGGAGCTCGGCAGGTTCCAGGAAATCAACGAGAAGACCCCTCACTTGTGTAAACTGAGCCCGGCAGGATCCCACCATATCCAGGACCTGAACGATGCCGGCGGGATACCCGCGGTGCTGGCGGAACTCGATAAAAAAGGCCTACTGTATACCGATGGGCTGACGGTAACCGGCAAGACCCTGGCTGAGACTATAAAAGATAAAAGAATCCTAAACCCTGAGGTGATCAGGCCTCTGGACAACCCATACAGTGAAAAAGGCGGGTTAGCTATCCTGAAAGGAAATATGGCCCCCAACGGTTCCGTGGTGAAAGAAGCAGCGGTGGCTCCCGAAATGCTTTCCCACAAAGGGCCGGCCAGGGTATTCGAATCGGAGGAAGAGGCCGTTCAGGCGCTTGTTGACGGAAAAGTCAAGAAAGGTGATGTTATTGTTATCCGTTACGAGGGTCCCAAGGGAGGACCGGGCATGAGGGAAATGCTTACCCCTGCAGCCATAGTGGCCGGACTGGGCCTGGACAGGGATGTGGCTTTGATTACTGACGGCCGTTTTTCCGGCGCTACCAG
>DDKP01000006.1 GCA_002339745.1 Firmicutes bacterium UBA2595
CGGCAGTTAATTTGTTATAATAGTAGCTGAACATTATTTATGTCAACTCGCAGCAAGGAGTGATGGTAATGCCGGAACTGCCGGAAGTTGAGACCGTTAGGCGTTCCCTGGAAGAGAAACTGAAGGGCAAAACTCTCGCCGGGGCAGAGGTTTATCTTGACAAGATAGTGAGAGATAGCGACCCGGTGAGCCTGAATGAAAAAATAAAAGGGAAAAAGGTAACAGGAATAGAACGCCGTGGGAAGTATCTGGTCTTTCACCTGACCGGAGGAACGTCAATGGTGGTACATCTCAGGATGACCGGCCAGCTTCTTTACTGTTCTCAGGAACAGGAAATAGCAAAACATACCCATGTGGTCTTTAATTTCAATGACGGGCACCAACTGAGATTTGTGGACCAGCGGCAGTTTGGCAAGATTCACCTGGTTCCGGTAAAGGAACTTAACAGCCATCCGGGCCTTAAGAGCCTGGGGGTTGAACCGTTAAGTAAAGCCTTTACAAGGGAATTTTTCCGCAGGGAATTGCGAAACCGGAGGACAAAGATTAAGCCTCTTCTCCTAGATCAAACATTTGTGGCAGGCATAGGGAACATTTATGCAGATGAAGCTCTTTTCAGGGCTATGATTAACCCTGAGCGGGTAGCGGCTACATTGACCCCCCGGGAGACTTCACGCCTATATATGGCTATAAAGGAAGTCCTGAAGGAAGGCATAGCAAATAAGGGTACTTCCGTAAAGGACTATGTAGACGGCGAAGGAAACAAGGGGAACAATCAGAATAACCTGAGGGTTTACGGCCGTGACGGTGAACCCTGCGTAAAATGCGGTAAAACCTTGGAAAAAAAGAGTATAGGAGGGCGCAGTTCCCACTATTGCCCTAAATGCCAGAAACTTTAAACAATGACCAGTGGCCGATGGCCAGTAAAACAAAAGACTGTCATGTTGCTGCTCGCATTCTGCGGGCAGTAATTTTTTCCGGTATTTATTCCCCGGTCCCCTATTCCCGGACTTATTACTCCTATCCCTCTGACATGCACCTAACAGGATTCCTCGCCATATAGTGAAGTGAAGGCTTGGATTAAGGGGGGATGGTTCAGCTGATGGAATTGTTGTCCATAATAGCTTTTGCTTTTGCTCTTAGCCTGGACGGTTTCGGTGCGGGAATATCCTACGGGATAAGAAAAATAAAAATCCCGGTGTTGTCACTGGCTGTAATCAGCCTTACGTCATCAACGGCAATTGGGATATCAATGCTGTTCGGGCACTTTATAGCCCAATACATTTCGTTAAGAATAGCAAAAGCCCTTGGAGCCTTAATCCTGATTTTGATGGGCTTCTGGATAGTGGTACAGACCTGGTCAGACAACAAGAGAAAGGCGGATGACCCGAAAGGAAGTGACAATAAAGAAATATCAACGGAGTGCAGGCCGGTTGTCAACTTCAGAATCAAGGCCCTTGGCCTGGTGGTACAGATTCTGCGGGAACCCACCGTAGCAGACTTTGATAAATCGGGCTATATCAGCACAAAGGAATCGCTGCTGCTTGGCCTGGCTTTGGCTATGGATGCCCTGGGAGCCGGTGTCGGAGCTGCAATGACCGGTTTTAAACCTTTTCTGACGCCTTTGGTGGTAGGGGTGGCCAAATTTATTTTGGTCAACCTGGGGGCATATACCGGCAGGCGGTATACTGCTAAGTGGCTGGGTGAAAGGGCAGCAATCCTTCCGGGATGGGTATTGATCTGCTTGGGTCTGGCTAGGGTTATAAAAATATGACGAGTACGGAACTAGCCCATACTCTCAGCTGTTGCAAAGATTTTCAAGAGTACGGCTTTTTACCGTACTCTATTTGTTTTAGCGTAATAAGATATTTAAAGGAAAAGTATAATTTTTCTAGAATGATTAAACATATAGTTACATTATTGTTATATTGCGATAAGGGGAAAAAAAATGCCCGTTATAGGACTTACGGGGAGTATTGCCAGCGGAAAAAGCTTTGTATCGAGGATTTTAAAAGAGTTAGGCGCCCATGTCATTGATGCTGATGTTATAGCAAGACAGGTTGTCGAACCTGGGACCGCCGGGTGGCGGCAAATTAAAAAGGTTTTTGGCGATGAAGTATTGAAACCGGACCTTACCGTGGACCGCAAAAAGCTTGCCGGCGCGGTGTTTCAGGATCCCCAAAAAATGAAAAAAATTAATGAAATAACCCATCCGCTGATAATTTCCAAGATCAGGGAAGAAATTAGCCAGTTTAGAACCAGCGCCGATGCGGCTGACAAGGTTCTCGTAGTTGATGCCCCGTTACTGATAGAAACAGGTCTGCACAATTCGGTGGACCAGGTATGGGTGGTCGACATTCCAGAGGAATTACAGGTCCGGAGACTGATGAAACGGGACAGGCTCACCCGGGAACAAGCTCTGGCTAGAATTCGAAGCCAGATGCCGACCGGTGAAAAGAAGAAGTATGCCGATGTTATTATAGACAACTCGGGAGATTTAACTTCAACTAGACAAGCCGTCAAGGACCTGTGGAAAAATTATCATGTAAATTCCGGGGTGGAGTCTTTTGGCAACCAGTAAACGTAATTACAGGAGACGCTTAGTCTGGGTCCTGACTCTTGTTATTCTTGGGGCCTTACTGAGCAGCAAAGCATTTCTGCGTGTATTTTACCCTTTCCCATACAAAGAAATTATATTTGCCGAAGCTGCCCGGAACAATATCGACCCGTTACTTGTAGCGGCCATAATCAGAACAGAAAGCCATTTTTCGTCAGAAGCGGAGTCAAGAATGGGCGCCAGGGGAATTATGCAAATCATGCCGGAAACGGGCCGGTGGGCTGCCGGGAAAATGAATCTGAAGGATTTTCATCCTGATGACCTGTACGAGACTGAAACGAATATTAAAATCGGATGCTGGTATTTAAACAATCTCAGCCAGGAATTCAAGGGTAACAAGATACTTGTCGTAGCCGCTTACAACGGTGGAAGAGGTAATGTTAAAGACTGGCTGGAAAAGGAACGTTGGACCGGAGAACATGCTACAATTGAGCAGATACCATTTAAAGAAACCAGGCAATATGTCCGGAAAGTAATGAAAAATTACGCATGGTACCGTTATCTGTACGGAAAGGATTAACTCTGTTGTCTAAAAAAACATAGGGAATAGTTCTTTGGACTGGGCTGTGGCGCAGTCCTTTTTGCTGGTAAAATATTCTTACTCATGAAGGGATTTATATAAACATGTCGAAATTTATCGACAGTAACAGTTTCCGCTTGCCAATCACCAAGTCAAGGTCATTAACAGGAACAGGAGGCGGTTAAATGAAAAAAAATCAAAAGCTGAGTCTGTTTATTTTGGTATGTTTTACCTTATTTACCGTTCTATCAGCTGGATGCGGCAACAGTCAGGTATCCAGTGTCCCCTCAACCGGCGGGCAGCCTAAAACCGGCGGTATTTTGAGGTACCCGCTGCTTGATGACCCCCTTTCTCTTGATCCGGCCAACTTTAACGAGGAACTTGGCATTAATGTAGGGAAAGAAATCTACGATGGATTGGTGGACCTGGACTTGGAGAAAAACGAGATAGTCCCGGCTCACGCTGAGAAATGGGATATTAAGGATAATAAGGTATTTACGTTTTATCTCCGCAAGGGCGCTAAATTTCATAACGGGAAAGAAGTGACGGCAGAGGACTTTAAGTATTCCTTTGACAGGCTTCTTAACCCTGATACCGGTTCCACAGTGGCTTGGCTCCTGGAAAACGTAAAAGGCGCCCAAGAAAGGATGGCCGGTAAGACCACAGATACGGAAGGAATTAAGGTAATCGACACATATACCCTGGAAATAACCCTGGCAAGCCCTTCTCCCTCGTTCCTGTCATGGTTGGCCCACCCTGGGACGGCTGTAGTTGACCGGGAAACGGTTGAGAAAGCGGGAAAGGATTTCAAATCTACAGGCGCCAAGCCCGAGGTGGTAGTGGGAACAGGGCCGTTCAAACTGTCCCTGTGGAAACCCAAATACGCTATAAAGCTTGTGCGGAATGAAGAATATTATGGGCGGAAGGCCTACCTGGATGCAGTCGAGTTTAAAATTGTTCCCGACCCTACAACGATGTTGAATGAATTCAGGGCCGGCAACCTTGACCTTATTGACATTATTCCACCGGGCCAGGCAAGACTTGTGGAAAAGGAATTCCCTGACCAGGTAATAAAACAAACAATATGGAATGTTGAATTTTTCGGGCTTAATGTTGGCAAATCACCGTTTAAGGACAGCCCAAAATTGCGACAGGCTTTGAACTATGCTGTTGACAGGGATGGAATTATTCGAGCTGTCCTGGAAGGAAACGGTGTACCTGCAAAGGGAGTACTGCCGCCGGGGATGGCCGAGTATAACGACAATCTGAAGGGGTATACATATGACCCGGTTAAAGCCGCCGCGCTCCTGGCAGAAGCGGGGTATCCCGAAGGCCGGGGCCTGCCTGAGCTGGAGATTGCCTATAACGTTCACGAGAAGAACCAAAAGCTGGCAGAAGCACTACAGGCGCAACTTAAAGAAATAGGCGTTAAAACAAAACTGAAAGGGATGCCGCTGCCGGTTTACCAGCGGGAAGTTGGGACCGGTAACCTGGTCATGTTCAAACTGGCCTGGTCTGCGGATTCCCTTGACGCAGGGTGCATTCTCACTCCCATGTTCAGCTCTCGGGCCGGGAACTTCTTCTCTTACGGCAACAGTGAAGTTGACAGGCTTTTGGTAGAAGCACAGTCCAACCCGGACACTAACGAACGGATAAAGCTGTACCGGCAGGCTGAACAGATAATT
>DDKP01000112.1:0-698 GCA_002339745.1 Firmicutes bacterium UBA2595
GTCCTCGACTTCATCTATCCTTTGGAAAACCGCTTCAGTAATTTCCAGCGAACTTATTTCCCTGCTGGCCAACTTTTCGTGCAGTTCGTGGGCAGTTAACCGGTTTAAAGACAATTTGTATCCCTCCTGTATTGTAACGGCTGGTCTTACAAAATCCTGGGCACCCGGAAGTAGTTCCCTTCCCTGTCGGGCGCGTTTGCCAGGGCTTTTTCATTGGCCAGGTGGGCGCAAACCCGGTCTTCCCTGAACACGTTTTTCAGGGGGAGAACATGAGCCGTTGGAGGTACATTTTCCGTGTCGACTTTATTTAAAGCTTCCGCATATTCCAGGATAGCGCTTAACTGGGTAGCGTATTTTTCCTTCTCTTCATCGCTCAACTCCAATCTGGCCAGTAAAGCCACGTGTTCGACCTGTTCTTTCGTCAGCAACGTTATCACCTTCCGGACAAGTTTTCACGATATTTTATTATATCAGATAAAGGATTTGATAGCAAGAAAAAGACCGCTTTGAAATCAAGTCGGTTTACCTTCGGGCCTGTTCACTCTTAAAAGCATGGCCGTACAAAACATGGTAAGAGGCATAAACCTGGTTTTCGCAGCCAAATCTTATGTTATAAAGTTTTGCCAGTTTAAAAACATCCCCGCCCTTAAGGAACGTCATTCCCTTGGAATTACGACCTTGGGCGCCAATTTTCTTAA
>DDKP01000112.1:1136-3862 GCA_002339745.1 Firmicutes bacterium UBA2595
TTCGCGGAATCAATAAATTCCTGTTTGGGTGTCCCCATCCCTAGCGTTTCTAAAACTTGGCCCAGCTCTTCGAGGGTCCTTTTGCCAAAGGTATTAAAAAGAAAGTGGCCTTCTGCCTCCAGAATCCTGTGATAATGGGCAAAAGGCCGGAGATAGGTGTTAAACCATTGAAAAACGGCGCTGGAGACGATTAGGTCAAAACAACCGTCAACACGTAAATTTTCTCCGTCGCCAACCAGATATTTAACTTTTGGGCAACAAGCCAGTTTCCGCCGGGCCACCTCAATCATTTGCGGAGATATGTCTATAGCCAGGATATTGGCCCGGGGAAATTTTTGCGCCAGGAGTTCCGTGAGAAAACCAGTACCACACCCTATTTCCAAAATATTCTTAAAATCTCTCCCCACGGCTGTAATTTTTTCCATAAGTTCACGCGCCATTATTTTTTGGACTCTGGCATAGCGGTCGTAAGTTGAAGCAGCCTGCCCGAAACTTTCTCTGACCCTGGATTTATCGATGTAAGTCATCCAACCACCTCCCAACTTTCTCATTAAAAATTTCCGCTTTACTCCAAAACGGCGCATGGCCGCATTCGGGCAGAAATTCAAAATCGGAACCGGCTATATTCCGGTGCAGGTAATATCCGGTCCCTATGGGACAGATTTCGTCCCCTTCCCCGTGTATGATCAGACAAGGTAAATTTATTTTTCCCAGATGCCCGCGCAAGTCCCGGCGGAGTAAAAAATCAAGGCCGGCCGCCAATTCCTTCTCCGTCCACCGGCTGGCCGGACACAAAATTACCTGCCGGAACCGTTCCCCGGCTCCCTTCGCCAACTCCTCCCGCGTAAACATGCGGGAACAAAAATCCTCCAAAGTCCGGTCCGGGTCTTGGGCCAGCCTTTTCTTCATCCTCTTGACCAGAGCGGCCGGCTGTCCTTCGCAATATCCGGGCGCCCTGGTAAACCTGCCGGTAGCCCCTATCAGAACCAGTCCCGTTATTTTATGCGGTACCAGGAGAGCCAGTTCCATCGCCACCAGCGCCCCCATGGACCATCCCACCAGGAACGCCCGGCTGGCCGGCTCCCGGTTTATCGTCTCCAAAGCCGCCATGGCATATTGAGACATATCACCACAGACCAAACCGTCCTCTATCCCTTTATGGTAGTTAAACCTTATCACCTTGTACCACCGGGAAAAACAGTTGGCCTGGGCAGCCCATACGTCCGGTCCGGCAGCCCAGCCATGCAAAAAAAACAGCGTGCCCCTGCTTTCCATATTTCCTCCTTCTAAATAATCCCAAGTTTTTGGGCCGTATATGTCAGCTTTTCCAGGGCCGTTTCCAGGTCCTCATTCTTATGAGTGGCCATTACTGTGATCCGCAGTCTGGCAGTATTCACAGGAACAGTAGGAGGTCTAATAGCTGTTATCAGCAATTTTTCTTCCAAAAGCCTCCGGCTAAATTCAAGTGTTTGTTGCGCAGACCCAACTAAAATGGGAATAATCTGGCATTGACTCTCTAATGTATTAAAGCCCGCCTGGCCCAGTTTTATCCTGAATGCAGCCGCCTTCTCCAGGAGAGTGTCCCGCCGCCACCCCTCCTCACGGACAATTCTTACAGCCTCCAAAAGGCCTCCAACCACCGCAGGCGGTAAACCGGTAGTGTAAATTAAACTCCGGCTTTTGTTCCTTAGGTATTCAATCAATGACCTCGAACCTGTAACATAGGCCCCGCATCCGCCAAAGGCCTTGCTGAAAGTACCCATATTAATATCCACTGCTTCTGAAACTCCGGCGGCTTCCGCCAAGCCCCTTCCTGAAGAGCCAAAAATGCCGCCCGCATGGGCTTCGTCCACCATGAGCAAGGCCCCGTATTTCTCTTTAAGTTCGGTAATTTCCCTAAGAGGGGCCAGGTCTCCATCCATACTGAAAACGGTCTCGGTTACAATTAATTTCCGGCGATAAGACCCGCATTCTTTCAGGATTTTTTCAAGAGAGTCCAGGTCCCTGTGTTTATACCGGCGGTGTTCCGCCCTGCTCAAAACTATAGCGTCGATTATGCTGGCGTGATTGTACTTATCGCTTATAACCACGTCGCCCCGGCCGACCAAAGCGGGAATAACCCCCAGGTTGGCGGCATAACCGCTGTTAAAGACCAGGGCTGCTTCCGTTCCCTTAAAACCGGCTATTGCTTTTTCCAGTCTGTCGTACAGCTCATAATTACCCACAACCAGCCTGGAAGCGGTAGCGCCAAATCCATATTCTTTTATTGCCTTAATTGCCGCTTCCTTGATTCTCGGGTCACCGGCCAAGCCCAGGTAGTTATTGGAGCAAAGGTTCAAAACCTTATTACCATTAACGGTGACCCACTCTCCCGGCGGGGATTGAACGGTATTGAATTCCCTAAAGAGCCGCTTTTCTTTCAGTTCCTGCAGTTCTTTCCCCAGGAAACTCCAGCAATCGCCCAAGTGCTGTCACTCCTTAATATGACCTTTATCAATACTTAAATCCCAGGTAATTGAGCATAGCCAGGTCCTCCTCTACCCCCTGGCCCTTGGTAGTAAGGTAGTTTCCTACCAGCATACCGTTTACGCCCGCGACAAGTCCCAGGGCCTGAAGGCTCCGGAGATTTACTTCCCGTCCTCCCGCAAACCTGATATTGCGGTCGGGCAGCACCAGCCTGAACATAGCCAGGCTTTTTATAATTTCCAGGGGAGTAAGGGGAGGCT